>JBOEHD010000368.1:0-480 GCA_050633745.1 Acidimicrobiales bacterium | reverse complement strand
GCGGTCGGCTGATCGATGTGATCGGTGCCGCTGGCATTGAAACCGCCAACCTCGACCCCGAGGCGTTGACCATCGGGTTCGCCCGCCGCTTCGCCACGTACAAACGAGCCGATCTGCTGCTCAGCGAAGCGTCACGGCTGGCCGAGATCCTGGCCGACGACTCACGGCCCATCCAGTTCGTGTTCGCAGGCAAAGCCCACCCGGCAGATAAAGACGGCAAAGAGCTGATGGCCAACATCGTTGCCTTCTCCCAGTCCAGCGACGCCAACGGACGGTTCATCTTCCTCCCCGACTACGAGATGGGCATCGCCCGGGCCATGTACGCCGGCTGCGACGTGTGGCTAAACAACCCCATCCGGCCCCACGAAGCCTCGGGTACCAGCGGCGAAAAGGCCGCACTAAACGGTGGCCTGCAGTGCTCGATCCTCGACGGCTGGTGGGATGAAATGTACGACGGTGACAACGGTTGGGCCATCGCCA
>JBOEHD010000367.1:0-2760 GCA_050633745.1 Acidimicrobiales bacterium | reverse complement strand
AAGTCGTTCATCGGGGCGTCGACGAAGAACAGGGCGTGGATGTGGGGGTGCCAGCCGTTGATCCCGTGGGTCACCTCGATCGTCTTGACCCACCCGATCACGTCGAACCGATCCTTGAACCGCACCCACGTACCGCCAGCGGTCGTGTGGGCCCAGCCCTTGGAGAGCATCTGCCATAGCCCTTCCAGCGGTTCGCCACGGTCGTGGGAGAGCGTGAAGGTGCCGAACAGGACACCGCCTCCGAGGAACAGGTGCAGAGCGACTGCCTGGGCGATCATCCTGGCCCGCTTGGAGCGGATCTTGTAGCTACACGCCAGGCAGATCCAGGCGTTGCCGCACGTCACGACACCCGAGGCGTACACCCGTCCGCCGTCAGCGGAGCGCTTGATCGTCACGCCTCTTGCGTTGTTGGCGGTCCGCCCACACTGGACGATCCGGGACGCTTCCGGGAGGTCTCCGCACGTCTGCGAGAGCAACTCCTGCGCCCTGGCGGCGGCCAGACGACGCCGTCGGCGGCCGTCGGTGGCAGTCGCTGGAAGAATAGATCGCGGTATTACCAAGGGGGCCTGCCGGCCCTCGCCGCCGCCTTCGGCGGCGCCAGCCGGGCCTACCTGCAGTTGGTCGACCTGATCACCGAGCTCCGCGACGCTTTGAACCCAGACCTCGACGTCGACGCCGCCGCCACCATGACCTGGTCGGCCGTGCACGGTCTGGCCGCCTTGTCGCCCAACCTCGCCGATGTGGCCGAGAAGACCAACACCACCAGCGAGCCCCTCGATCAGATCATCGAGAAGTTCACCGACATGCTCATCAATGGATTCGCGGCTCGACCTCGATGATGTCGACCTCGTTTGGGGTCCAGGCCACCAGGAGCGGGCCCGCCACCGCACCATCGATGCCCTGCCAGTCGAGCGCGGCGAGCTGGGCCAACGACCGCCGCCCCATCGTGGCGCGGGCGAACTCGAAGCGGTTGGTGCGGAGCTCGGCCAGGTCGCTGGTTGGTCCTTGGTGATCCCCGGCCTCGTCCGGTGGGACTCGTGCCCCGACGACCCGGTCGGGGCCGAGGCCGCGCAACACCAGCGGACCCAGCGCGGCCTTGGTCAGGCGACGGTCGACCGAGTCGATCAGGAAGTCGAGCACGTGATCGACCAGCCGCAAGTCGGACGGACCGGGATAGCCGAGGGCGTGGGCCAGGTCGGCCTCGTGGGTCCAGGCGTCGAGGAAGAACGGTCCTGGCATGCCCCGTCCGAAGGCGGTGACGATCTCGTCGACCTGGTTGCCCGCGTCGTCGAGCTCGTCCAGTATGCGAGCGACATCCCAACCGGCCCGGCGGGTGACGTGACTGTCGGCCCAGGGCACGGTGGCAGCCCCGTCGGTGTTGCCGGTGAGGATGTCGGCCGGCACGCCGGCGAGGTGGCACAGGAGGTCCCTGACGCTCCACTCGGGGCAGCACGGCACGGTGCGCTCGGCCTCTTCGGGAGACAGGCCCGCGGTCCTCTCGAGGATGCGACCCCGGAGATCTCGGTAGGCGGCGGCCAGCTCAGCACTCATCGTCAGCGACCGTAGCCGTCACCGCGGTTCGGCATTGGATCGCACCATCTGTCCGGTCGGCGAGTTGGTGTCCAAGTCAGTTGCCCGTTCGATTCTGCGTGAGATTACGTACTTCTGCGGCGCGCCATCTCGGACGAATCGATAGTGCTCGGGCGGTGCCCCAGTACCGGCGTAGTGCTCGGGTGGGGTGCAACATAATCCCGCTGCCAGTCGGTCGCCGTGAGGCGAAGGTGGAGCCCGACTGAGAGCCACGGCAGCCCCTCAGCCTCCGATAACTAGCGATGGAGACGGACGAGGCACGCAGCTGTCGAGCCCCGGTTGTCATGCGGAGGACCTCCCGGGGAGGTATGACATGGGTCCCTCATGGCCCACCAAGACGTATCAACCCGTAGCGGAAGCGTCGGGTTTGTTCGCTTTCCGACTCCTGCGCCGCCAGTTCTCGTCGCCCACTCCACTCCTCGTAAAGAACTTCCGGCTCCCGCTCGATGAGCTCGCGGCCGGCCTCGAGCACCTTGGCGTGGTCACGAGTGGCTTCGAATCGAAGCCTTCCATGCGTTTGTGTCGGGGCGGTGTGTAGATCGATCAAGGGAACAGTCCTGATTGGATCGAGCGCGCGGTCGATGAGGACCGCTTGCTATCTCGCCGGAAACGGGTTCGAGATCACCGTCTTGAGCGCGAAAATGAGGTGCTTCTCAGTTCCGTTCTCGCGGTGCACGTTGGCGGCGAGGTACTCCTCACTGGTCACCATCTGGATGAAGATTTCGCGGCTGGGGTAGACGACGAGTTGCACCACATCCCAGTCGACGTCGAGATCTTCTCCCTGATTGAGCACGAGGTGCTGGACGGAACCCATCCACATGACGACGGCACCCAGGGACTCGAGCAGCGGCTGCGCGACGACGGCGTATCGGGAGTATGCGTCACGACCAGACCCGTCCCCATCCAGCGACTTCTCTCGGTACTTCAAGAGGTTGACCATGTACACAGGCCCCTCTTGATCAGGGTGGCTCTGCAGGGCTTCGAGTTCGAACGGATTCATGGTTTCACTCCTGTAGTGAGTTGCATTTGGGTAGTTCGCGACGGGACTGCTTCGAATGGACACCCACGGGCAGCTGCCCGGTCACTGTCGTGTCATCGCGCTTGCTGCGTTCGCTGCCTGTTCGGATCGACTCGGCCGCGGGGGCAGCTGGATGACGACCTCGTGAAGGG
>JBOEHD010000366.1:0-1668 GCA_050633745.1 Acidimicrobiales bacterium | reverse complement strand
TAGGTGTTGTCGGCCCAGTGGGTGACGGGCACCGACTGGCCGTTGTTCTCGGGGACGGACTTGGCCATGTTGTCGAACCGGGTGTACTGACCCCGGAACGCCAGACGAACCTTGCCGGTCTTCCCCGCCCGGTTCTTGCGGACCAAGACCTCGGCAACCCCACGGTCGGGGGATTCCTCGTCGTACATTTCGTCCCGGTACACGTACATGACCACGTCAGCATCCTTCTCAAGGGACGACGAGTCAGACAGATCGCCGAGGAGAGGCCGCTTGTCGACCCGCTCGTCGACGTCGCGTTTGACCTGAGCCAACGCGATCACAGGGCACCCGAACTCTCGTTGAATCAACTTGATCCCCCGAGTGATCTCGGTGACCTGCGCCTGACGAGACGGCGACCCCGACGCTGCTTCCATCAACTGCACGTAGTCGATCACGACAGCACCGAGCGGGCCCTGCTCGGTGATCTCCCTACGGATCCGGGCTCGCATGTCGTGGATCGTCACATACGGGTCGTCGTCGACCGCCAACGGCAAGCCAGCGAGATCACCGACCGCCCGACTGATCCGAGCGAACTCGGACTCACCCAACTGGCCGGTCGTCATCCACTCGGCGTTCACCAGCGACTCAGCACTCAGGATCCGCTGTGACAGTTCCTCGCCGGGCATCTCCAACGAGAACGCCAACACCGGCTTCCCCGCCTTAGCGACAGCAGCGGCCATCTGAACAGCGATCGCTGACTTCCCCGATCCGGGCCGCCCACCGATCACGTACACCTTGGGCTGCAACCCAAGCAAGATGGCGTCCAAATCGATGAACCCAGTGGGTGTGCCGATCATGTCGTCGCCGCGCTCATGGGCTTCTTCGATCGCGTCGAGGTTCGCTTCGAGCAGGTCCCGCAGCATCCGCCTCGACGACACCCCGCCAGCCTGGCCGGTCAACCCGAACAGGCGGGCCTCGGCCGCTTCGATCACCTGTTGTGCGTCGCCGCCATCGAACGCCGCTTCCATCATCTCCGCCGCGGCCCCGATGATGTTCCGCAGTCGGGCCTTGTCGGCCACAATCGCCGCGTACTTCCCAGCGTTGGAGATCGCCGGGGTGCGTGCCTGCAAATCCAGCAACACTGCCGGCCCCCCGACCTGATCGAGGCCGTCACCCAGCGTCTCAGCGACCGACACCACATCGGCGGGTTGCCCAGCGACAGACAGCTTCGCGATCGCAGCACAGATCAGCCCATGGGATGGCTTGTAGAAGTCGCCGGGCTCCAGGATCGACAGTGCCGTGTCGATCGCGTCGGCCGACATCAGCATCGCTCCAAGTAGCGACTCTTCGGCTTCGAGGTTTGAGGGGAGCGCCCGATTCATGCTTCCAACTCCCTGACCGACTTGACGCCGTGAGCGAGCGCCGGCAGGACGTCGGGAGAAGCAGGGCTGGTCAACGCCAGCCACGCATCCCGAAACATCCACCGGGCATCAGCGGCCGACACACGCTGAACCTGCAAACGAATCCGGGCGGCTACGGCGTCGATCGTCGGGTGCCCGTAGTCGGCGCTCGACCCGAGGTCGCCGGTCTTCGCGAGGTAGATCGACCACGCCGCCCCCCACTCCAGCTCACCGACCGGTTGGGCGGTGTTCATGTCCGAAGGGTTCACGAACCGCTGTCGGGTCTTCA
>JBOEHD010000365.1:0-3151 GCA_050633745.1 Acidimicrobiales bacterium | reverse complement strand
CAGCGAAATCGAACTGGGCTCGCTGTTCCTCGGTGAGCTTCGCCGTGTGACGGGCGATCGAGTCAACGTGGGCGCCCGTGGTGTCCCCAGAAGACGCGGCTTCACCTAGCCCGTCGATCTGTTCGGAGGCCGCGGCCCGAGCTGACTCGCGTCGAGCCTGGCCGGTTCCTACTGTCCCGCCACCTCGCATCGCCTCCGCTGCTGGAGCACTGGCACCGTGAGTGGCGAGCTGGTTGGCTCGGACTCCGAGACGCATGGTGAGACCATCGAGTCGCCTTTGCAGCCCCCTGGTGTGACCCAGTACAGCCTGGATACCGCTCTCGCCGAGCTCGGACACGTCAAGCTCAACGACCGCCCCCGACAGTTCATCAACCACCGAATGGAAGCGCCCAACCAGCTCACATTCATCCTGAACGGACGAAACACCCACAGCCAACAACCCCAAACCAAGGGCTCCAAAGGAACGGAGCCACAAGTCTCAAATTTTCAGGGGAGGCCTAGGCCTCAAGGCTGGCGAGCGGCTTCAAATCGCTCAGCAGGTTCCTTCAACCATATAGAACAATCGTTCGAAAGGCAACTCGGCGTCCGTTCTTGTATAGAACGAACTGTGCCAGGTGCAACTCCGACCAGCCGGGGTTCAATCTGAGCGGCCTAGCTGCTGACAGATTGGATTTCACCGACTTGGAGCTCGAAGTTCGTGGTGGCGAGGAACGCCGTGTCGAACTCGCCTTGGTCAGTGCCATTGACCGTCCAAGTGAAGACCCAGCTGACCGTCGCTGTCGCCTGGTATGCGTCATTTGGCTGGCCGGCCGACGAGCCGGCGAACATCACTGAACAGGGTGGATTGATCGCCCTCGGTGTCCATGCTCTGCCGGGGCCATTGCAGGTGGTTGTCGTGCCGTCGCTGAACGTCCACGTCATCTCGGTCGGAGTAGCGAACACCTCGACAGACACGAATCCGGCAGTTTCGGATGCAGATAGCTCGACCCAGTAGGCCGGGTCGGCCCAGAGCCAGGTATCGATGTTGACCAGAGTGAATCGGTCGGTGAACGATGGGTTGGTCTCGATCGCTGGGTCATCGATATTGATACGAGCCTTCGCTTGAGCCCTGAGATCGACGAGCGAGACCGAGCTCGTAACGGTGTAGTAGAATTCGCCGCCGAAGCCCGATCCGCCGGGGATCGGGTGGTCACATTTGGCGTCGAACGAGGCGTAGGTCCCTGTTGGGTTCAGGCTAAGCGCCTCGACCCGTTCGAGGCTTAATGGTCCGTTGTAGGTGATCTCGACTACGGCACCGTCCATGTAAGCGAGCCCTCCCCCGGTGTCGACAAGGTATCGGCAGTATCGATTCCACCGAGCTTCAAGATCTACGGAAGTGTGCTCAGTGCCAGCATCCGGATCGCTCTTATAGCAGGATGCATCTACCAGTGATCCGGCGTCATCAATGTGGTTCGACTTGGTGCATTCAGCGTCTGCGGCAGCTGCAGAGGACGAAGCAAGCCCAATTCCGAGTATCAAGAGGAGTATCGGTAGTCGCTTCATTTCAGCCTCCGGCCGGTTGGATCGTTTTGGGCGGTTCGCCGCCTTGGCAGTCGTTGTCTCGCTGAGCCTGGATATCCGAGATCTTCCAACGCCCTTCTTCGAAGAGGAGGGTTGCTTGGATCGCGTCGAACTGCCCGGGCGTGATCGGTGGGATGAGGTCAGTTCGATCGCCGGTTGCGATGTCGTAGACACCGCGTAGCGGATCGGCTTCTTGGCAGTCGTATATCACCACTTCGGTATTCGAGTTGACTTCCCAGAATTCGGGGCTGGTGGTGGGCCGTCCGGCTAGGCGTTGTCCGTCTTGGGTAAATCGGTCGACGAGTCCAGCCAATAGCTCCAGTTGCACCCCGGTGGTTGTTTCGCGAAGTTCCGGCGAGTCCAGGTCGGGTGGGTCTAGGTAGCTTCCTCGTGCGTCCCAATGGTCTTCGTAGCCTTGGATGGCGGCGTCGGCGATTGAGCGGGGGACGCAGGGGTCGAGGTTTATGAGTTGGAGGTTGTTGATGGTCCAGCCGGTTGGGCTATCTGAGTTTGGTGCGGCTGTTCCTACGAACCAGTTTGAGATTCCGGTTGAGATGCCGCGGTTCATGATGATGCAGTCGTCGATGGCGATGGTGTCGTCGTCTTGGGTTGTGAGTTTGGGGTAGTGGGTGAGCTGGCGTGCTGGTGCTTTGGGGAAGAAGTCTTTGAGCTGTTCGGCGGTGTTGCGGTTGGTGAGCGATTCGATGATTGTGAGTTGCTCTTCGTTTGGGTCGCCGCTTTTGGCTGCGTCGAGCACTTTGGTCCAGGTTTCGAGTGCTGCGGCTTTGGGATCGAGGCCGGGGTCGGTGGTTGGAGCGGCCTCCGTCGTGGTTGGGGCGGTGGTCGGAGCGCTCGTGGTCGCTTGGTCGGTGGTAGCGCTATTAATGGAGTCGTCAGGCCCGGTAGTCGTAGCGCCGTCACCTGAGCTGCAAGCAAATGCCACGAAGCAGAGCAGCAGCGCGCCCAAAAACCATTTCGACGGAAATGTCTTCAATACGTTCTCCCCATACACAAAAACGTCCGCCTTCAGCTTCTCTGATCGGATTCACAGTCCACCCACTGGAGATCCGTTGTTCGCCGCTCAAAACATAGTCTTAATAGGTACATTTTCCAAGGCGCCATTTGAAAGACCGACCTTGAACGGTCCTAAACTCAGCGCTGGCTCACATTTGTTCTCCGGCCCGCGATGTTGGATGCCGCCCTCCGGCGCCCGTAGACTAGCGGGTCGGCCAAATTCCGCTTCCTGCTCCGGTCATCCGGATACGTAGGTTAGGGGTAGAGTCGGCCAGCCCGTAGGGCAAACGACCGCCGGTGTTCGGATTCGATTCGGTTTGACTCGATCTGAGGCCTCGGGGGCTCGTGTAACTAGTAGTGCATCACCAGCGATGGAATCCCAGCGATGGGAAATCAAGCAGTTCAAGGAAGCCCCAGGAACACCATGAAGACGTACGCACCAAAAGCATCAGAGATCACCCGCGACTGGTTCGTCGTCGACGCCGAGGGCATGACCCTTGGTCGTATGGCTACCGAGGTGGCCCGGGTCCTGCGTGGCAAGCACAAGCCGACCTACGCCCCCTACATCGACACCGGC
>JBOEHD010000364.1:0-929 GCA_050633745.1 Acidimicrobiales bacterium | reverse complement strand
TCACCGACCAGTTCGTCGGCAGCGAAGGTTCTTCGGATGAGCCAGAGGCTGAAGCGCAGGCCGAAGCAACCAGTCGCATGGTCGATGCCTCGAACACCCTGCCCGAAGAAGACGTCAGCCGAGGCGAATAAATATGCCAGGTGGAGCTGAACGCATCTTGCGCCGCCGCATCGGCAGCGTAAAGAACACCAAGAAGATCACCCGTGCTATGGAGCTGATCGCTGCGACTCGGGTTGCCCGGGCTCAGCAGCGTGCCCGTGCCGCTCGGCCCTACTCCGAGCAGCTGACCGGGGTAATCGAAAATCTGGCCGCTGGTGGCGCCGATGTTGATCATCCGCTGCTCCGTCAGGCCGAGAACGTTTCCAACGTGGCGTTCATCGTCTGCGCAGGCGATCGTGGCATGGCTGGACCATACAACTCGGCGGTGCTGCGCAGCGCTGAGCGTGAGATCCAGGCCGTTCGTGCCGACGGTGGCGACTACCAGCTTCTATCGGTCGGCAAGAAGGTCAAGGACTACTTCACCTTCCGGGGCTACAACATCGACACCTCGTTTGCCGGCTTCACCGATAACCCAACGTACGAAGACGCCCGAGATATCGCCCGTCGAGTTCGTGAACTGTTCGACTCCGGTTCTGTAGACCAGGTCGACCTCATCTACACCGAGTTCGTAAGCCTGGGAACCCAGCGTCCCGTCGTCCGCCGGTTCCTTCCGTTGGAACAAACCGCGGTCATGGCCGAGTCGGGTGGAGGTGACCAGGCTGCTCTTGCCGGGTTCTCCTTCGAGCCGTCGGCCGAAGGTGTCTTGGCTGATCTACTGCCTCGCTACGTCGAGGCCCGCCTCTTCACCGCACTGCTCGATGCCGCGGCATCCGAGCACGCAAACCGGCAGCGGGCTATGAAGGCCGCTACCGACAACGCAGAAGAACTGA
>JBOEHD010000363.1:0-568 GCA_050633745.1 Acidimicrobiales bacterium | reverse complement strand
TGCCGAGCGTCTTGTTGTAGTCGGCCATCTCACGCTCACCCTGAAGCACGTGGATCTCGACCTGAGGCTGATTGTCATCAGCGGTTGAGAACACTTCGGACTTCTTGGTGGGGATGGTGGTGTTGCGCNNTGCGCTCGATGAGCTTGTGCATGACCCGACCCTTAGTCTCGATACCGAGGGAGAGCGGGGTGACGTCGAGTAGAAGAATGTCGGTGACCTCGCCTCGGAGCACACCGGCCTGAACCGCAGCGCCGACGGCGACAACCTCATCGGGGTTTACCGACTTGTTGGCCTCTTTGCCTGTCATCTTTTCGACCAGCTCGACAACGGCTGGCATCCGGGTGGAACCGCCGACCAGGACGACGTGATCGATCTCGGCCTGCTTCATGCCGGCCTCGGACAGTGCAGACTCGACCGGGCCCTTGACCCGATTGAGCAGGTCGGAGGTCATGTCTTCGAACTTGGCTCGACTGAGGCTGAGCTCCATGTGAAGCGGGCCAGCGTCGGTGGCGGTGACGAACGGCAGGTTGATGTTGGTGTTCGCTACCTGCGACAGCTCGATCTTGG
>JBOEHD010000362.1:0-532 GCA_050633745.1 Acidimicrobiales bacterium | reverse complement strand
GATGAAGATGCAGATGGTGTCGGTCTTGTTCAGGTTGCCGGTGATCTTGCGAAGGGCCTGCGACATGAGGCGGGCTTGGAGGCCGACGTGCGTATCGCCCATGTCGCCTTCGATTTCAGCCCGGGGGGTGAGGGCGGCGACCGAGTCGATCACGATCACGTCGATCGAACCGGAGCGAACCAGGATGTCGGCGATTTCCAGCGCCTGCTCACCGGTATCGGGCTGGGAGATCAGAAGCTCATCGACGTCGACGCCGATGTTGCCGGCATAGAGCGGATCCATGGCGTGCTCGGCATCGATGTAGGCGCAGATGCCGCCGTTGCGCTGGGCTTCGGCGACGACGTGCATAGCCAGGGTGGACTTACCGGAGGATTCCGGACCGAAGATCTCCACGACACGACCTCGGGGCAGACCGCCGACGCCGAGTGCCAGGTCGAGAGCCAGAGCGCCGGTTGGCACCGTGCCAATCTCCAGCCCTGTCTTCTCGCCCATTTTCATGACCGAGCCCTTACCGAACTGCTTTTCGATGTTG
>JBOEHD010000361.1:0-1618 GCA_050633745.1 Acidimicrobiales bacterium | reverse complement strand
ATCCTCGAAGAGGTCCTGCTCGACGTCATGTACGACATCCCCAGTCGCGAAGATGTCGGCAAGTGTGTTCTCGACGCCGCCTCAGTGCTCGAACGGGTTGAACCGACCCTCGTTCCCAAGAGCGAAACACGGCGCCAACGCCGCGCCGCGTCCTGATCTAAGCAAACAGACGGCACCCTTTGGACTACGCACAGGCCCTGGCCTTCCTCGACGAGCACACCAATCTCGAAGGCAACCGGGCCAACAGGTTCACCGGAGTCGCCGCCCCGTCGCTTCCGACCGCGGGCCAGGTCGATGGGCTCAGCCTCGACCCGATGCTCGACCTGATGGGCGCCCTCGGCGACCCTCACCAGGCGTTCCGGTCGATCCACATCACCGGCACGAACGGCAAGGGTTCCACCGCCCGAGTGGCCGCCGCAACGCTACAAGCCATGGACCTCTCGGTTGGGCTGTACACCAGCCCCAACCTCGAGAAGGTCAACGAGCGCATGAGCTGGGATGGCAACGACATCTCGGACGAAGCGTTCGGCCAGATCATGGCCATCCTCGCCGCGGTTGAACCGCTGA
This sequence comes from Acidimicrobiales bacterium, assembly GCA_050633745.1. GTDB lineage: Bacteria > Actinomycetota > Acidimicrobiia > Acidimicrobiales > SZUA-35 > JAHELU01. The sequence goes on along the minus strand of JBOEHD010000361.1, from coordinate 1,051 downwards.
TCGAGAGAGTACCCAGCCGCTTCGAACTGCTAACCGCGGCCGCGTTCATGTGGTTCGCCGAACAGGGAGCCGACGTCGCAGTCGTCGAAGTTGGCCTGCTCGGGCGGTACGACGCCACCAACGTGATCGACGCCGACGTCGCCGTCATCACCAACATCGGCAAAGACCACACCGACGGCAAGTCGGGTTGGGAACGAGCCGTCGCCGCCGAAAAGGCAGGCATTATCAAACCGTCGAGCCATGTCGTGCTCGGCACCCCCATGGAAGAGCTTCGAGACATCTTCGAAGCCGAACCCTCAGCGGGCATGTGGGTCGCCGGTCAAGACTTCGAGATCGAATCGAACATCGTCGCTGTCGGCGGGCGGACCATCGATCTGCGAACCCCCGGCGCAGAATACGAACAGCTCTTCATCCCAGCCCACGGGGCCCATATGGGAGCCAACGTGGCCACCGGTATCGCCGCCGTCGAAGCGTTCTTCCAACGACCGACCCCTGAAGAACTGGTCATCAACGCAGTCGGTGGCCTTCGACTCGCCGGACGGTTCGAAGTCGTCGGCCACGAACCGACCGTGATCCTCGATGGCGCTCACAACCCCGAGGGTGCTGAGGCCGCCAAACAGACACTCGACGAGGAGTTCGCCAGACTCGGCTCCTGGGTTCTGGTAGTCGGCCTGCTGTCGGGCAAAGACCCGGTCGAGATGCTCGAAGCGCTAGGCGCAACCGATTTCGACGCCGTGATCTGCACCGAACCGAACTGGTCACGAGCGGTCTCGGCCGAAGAGGTCGCAGCCGCAGCCGCCACCCTTGGCATCACCGCCGAGGTAGTACGCAAACCAGTCGAAGCGCTCAACCGGGCGTTAGCGGTTACCGCGGCCGACGACCTGATCATGGTCGCCGGCAGCCTCTACGTGGTCGGCGACATTCGCTCGGCCATCCCAATCCAGCCGACAGACTGACTGACTGACTGACTGAACAGACAGGCCAACCGGCCGCGGCGCAGCCAGCAGTAGTCGTCGGAGCTACTCGACCAGGCGGACCGGGTCGCCCTGCA
>JBOEHD010000360.1:0-3145 GCA_050633745.1 Acidimicrobiales bacterium | reverse complement strand
GTGGTCGACATCCGGCTTTTCCATCATCGAAAGAAACTGCCGCGCGTAGGCAGACAATGACTCGACGTAGCGACGCTGGCCCTCGGCGTAGACTGTGTCGAACGCCAGCGACGACTTACCGGATCCGGACAGGCCGGTGAACACAACAAGCTTGTCGCGGGGCAACTCAAGGTCGACCCCCCGCAGGTTGTGTTCTCTGGCTCCACGAACAACGATCTTGCCTGCCACAGCTTCCGATCCTATCTCCCTGACAATCCGAACAGGCGTTCTGTTCGACACAAAAGACCGGGCCCTCGCTGCTGCTAGTTGTTGGAACAGGCGCTCAATCGCCGAGGATCGGGACCGATGTGACGGTGGACGGCCGCTCGGCCGAACCGACCCTCGACATGAACCGCGACCTGCACCGTGGATACAACAACAAGACTCCGTCACCAGCTTGCAGTTGGCTTCATCATGGTCGCTCTGATCCCGTTCGCTGGCCTGCAGGCGGTCTGGTCTGCTGACGAGGGCGCGCTGCTGTTCCAGATCGAATCTCTGGCAGGCGGTGCTGCTAACAGCGATAGCGACGGCAAAGACACCGCAGCCGACGACACCATAAGCCCTGACACCGCAAGCCCTGACACCGCAAGCCGTGACGGCTGGACCTTTCGGCACCCGATTCCAGCGGCCGACCCGACCGGTCGCAGCTTTCCGATCCATCTTTCATCGTGGGCGGTCGCCAGCCCGGGTACCGCCGATGCGAACTGCGCGGCCACGGCCGACGGCTGCCGCTACATCGTTCTGGCCAAGCATGTCGCATTTCTCTGGGTCGCAACGGGCCTGTTCAGCATCGGTGGATACGGACTCCTGATCCTGATTTCGACGCTGGCTGGACTCGCCACCGCCATCGCCACAGCCCGACTGGCCTCCCTGGTCGAACCTGCGGCGGAAAAACCAGCTTTATGGATCACCGGGCTAGCCAGTCCGGTTTTGATGCATTCCTATGTGGCGTGGGGCCACACCGTTGCCGCCGCATTGATCGGCTGGGCCACCTACTGGCTTCTGGCCGATCGTCAGCCGTCTCCGTCTGCGCGGTCCAAGCCGTTTTCCTATCGATCTACCGGCCCTGGCTTGGGGTTGTTTCTGCTGTTCCTGGCCTGCCTGGTTCGCACCGAAGCGCCACTGGCCGGGCTGGCGATAGGCCTCGCTCTGCTACCGAGAAGACGCCGGATCGCATCGGCGGCCATCGCTACCAGCGTGGTCGGAGTTGTCGTTGATCGCTTGATCGCCACCCCGACCGGTGGGCCGGTTGAGCCAGCTGCTTCCGAGACCGAGCTGGGTGTTCTAGGATTCCTAGCCGGGAGGATCGAGGCTTTCACCATCACCTGGCTGCAGCCGGCGTACGGTTCCCACCCGATCGACATGTTGATTCTTGCGGCCGCAGCGTGTGTTGTCACCGCTGGGGTACTGGCCAGGCGAGGCCCTTCGGCCAACCAGTCGGCACAACTGCTGCTTGTTGCCGCCCTGGCAGCCGTTCTCGCCCGGTTTGCTGTCGCTCCAGCTGCTCTGGTGCCCGGACTGTTCGCCGCCTTTCCCGTTCTGTTTGCCGGTTTACTACTTGTCGACCGAGCGACCTTGACCGAGGAACGGATCGGGGAACTGTTGGCTGGCTTTGCCCTCTTCTGCGGAGCGGTGTTGGCCACCCAGTATCGCCAGGGCGGCGGTGGCGAGTGGGGCGGCCGCTACTTTGCCGTCGGCCTGCCACTTGGCATCTCGGTTGCCGTGGTGGCCCTCACACGCGCCGCATCACAGTTTGAGCGTGCTGATCGGCGGCGCACCGGCGGACTTCTGGCCGCCACCATGGTCGTCATGAGCACGATGGGTGTAGTTGGCCTTCGCACGGTTCGAAACGAGACAGAACAGCTGGCAGCGGACATTGGCGCCGCGGTGGAACAAATCGACGCCGATGATCGACCCGTCGTGCTCAGCAGCATCCCTGGCCTTGGCCGGTGGATGTGGGACGACCTCGATCAGGGTCGATGGCTACGGGTTCCGCAGGATGATCTGCCAACGACCGCCCGTCGACTGCGAGAGCTCGGTGTGGACCAGCTAGCTTTCGTCTCCCAGCGGCCCAACGAGGAACTTGAGCTACTCAAGCCGTGGTTCAGCGTCGATCTAGGGCACGGCGGCAGCGACCCCGAGGCCAGCTTTGACTCCGATACCTCGGTCTTCGTTCTGCAGCCGTCGCCGGACTAGAACCAGGCTGGGGCCAGCCTGAGACTGGGGCCAACGAGCGAGACCGCTAGACCATTTCTCGCAGCTCGCGCTTCAAGTCTTTGATCTCGTCGCGCAGCCGGGCGGCGTACTCGAAACGCAGATCGCTAGAGGCGTCCTGCATCTCACGCTCCAGCGTGTCGATCAGACGGAGTAACTGATCCTCTGGCAGTTCAGCCAGTTCACGGATGCGCTGCTGCTCCTCTGGGCGCCGTTTGCGGGTGTCTTTGCCCGGCATCGGAGCGGTGGTGTCGGGGCGGATCAGCGACAGTATGTCGGTGACCGCCTTGCGGATCGTCTCCGGTTCGATGCCGTTGGCTTCGTTGTAGGCGGTCTGCAAACCACGGCGGCGGTTGGTCTCGGAGATAGCGGCCTGCATCGATGGAGTCATCTTGTCGGCGTACATAATCACCCGACCCAACACGTTTCTGGCGGCACGGCCGATCGTCTGCACCAGCGCCGTCTCCGATCGCAGGAACCCCTCCTTGTCGGCGTCGAGAATGCAGACCAGTTCAACCTCAGGAAGGTCGAGACCCTCTCGCAGCAGGTTGATGCCGACCAAGACATCGAACTCCCCCATGCGCAGGCCACGCAACGTCTCGATGCGCTGGATGGTGTCGATCTCCGAATGCAGGTACCGGACCCGCACGCCCTGCTCAAGCAGGTAATCGGTGAGGTCCTCCGACATCTTCTTGGTCAACGTGGTGACCAGGACCCGACCTTCTCGCTCGATGACCGTGGCCATCTCGGCCATTAGATCGTCGATCTGGCCCTTTGTGGGGCGGACCATAACCTCGGGGTCGAGTAGCCCGGTCGGTCGAACGATCTGTTCGGCAACGGTGCTTGAGTTCTCAAGTTCGTACGGACCGGGGGTGGCCGACAGGAACACCAC
>JBOEHD010000359.1:0-1757 GCA_050633745.1 Acidimicrobiales bacterium | reverse complement strand
CCACCTCAGACACACCACCGGCAACAGGCGCAGTGCTCGATGGAGCAGTGCCGGAGGTTGTCGTGGTCGCTGGCCCCGTAGTTGATGATTCCGTGGTTGATGATTCCGGTGTCGAGGAGACGGTCGAAGCGGAAGTACTGGTCGGTGTAGTCGACGGAGAGACAGACTCCGGCGCCGCCAACACCATCCCACGAGCCTCCCCAAACTCAAACCAACCGTTATGACACTGCAGCCACTCCGACTCCTTAAACCCCCCACTACAACCAGTCAACAAATCCCAAGAACCAGAAGACTCCGTCCCAGCCGACTCAGCCTCAAACACAACACCATCAACCTCAACCCGATCCACCACCACAGACTCAGGCCAACCATCACCAACAACCCTCACCCGCAAACTCTCAACCGTCACCATCTCATCAACCACAACCGAATAACCCTGAGACACCCGCGACATATCATCCCAAGCCCCCACCACCTCACCATTCAACAACAACTCAACATCCTCAGAACCCAAACGACCCCGAGCAAACAACACCACCTCAGACACACCACCGGCCTCCGAAGGCTCTAAGACCGAGGCGTGGGCGACGACAACCGTGGCGAGAAGGCACGCTGTCGTCGCAATGGCGGCTTTAATGAGCACATCTTTGACTTCGGTCGGCGATTCCGGGCGCTTGAGGTCTGCCTAGAGCGGCGCTGGCAACTGAATCCTTCGACCCACCGGGTTGTTCGGCCTATACCCGGAGGCTCATCAGATCGCCGGCGAGAGCCGGATGTTCGCCCATCATCGGCATGTGAGTTACGTTGTAAGACATGAGCGTCGACACCAGCAATATTCCAAACCCTCTGCTGCCCGAGTACTGGATCCGCTCAGCGGACGAGATCGATTCCGACCTGGCGAATCTCCGCGATGCCGGAGGCGTGACGTTTCACGTCGAGCCCGAGATTCCGCCAGAGATCCCACTCCCCCAGGGCCCAGGGGCGTGGGTCCTCACGAAGCACGAAGACATCCTTCACGTCTCCAAGAACCCAGAAGTGTTCAGCTCGGCGTCAGGCATCACCGTGGGCGATGTACCCCCAGAGTTCCTTGAATTCTTCAGCTCGATGATCGCCATGGATGATCCCCGTCACGCTCGACTCCGCAGGATCGTGTCCGCTGGCTTCACCCCGAGAATGCTCAAGCGGCTCGAAGAGTCGGTTCAGGTATTGGCTTCGGAGATCGTCGACGAGGTAGCCCCGAAAGGAACGGTCGACTTCGTCGTCGACATTGCGGCCGCTCTTCCGCTCAAGATCGTCTGCAACCTGATGGGTGTGCCGGAAACCGAATACAAGTTTGTCTTTGATCGCACCAACGTGATCCTTGGCGTGACCGATCCGGAGTATGCCCCCGAAGGCACCGACCCGGTCACCGCGCTGCTCACCGCCGGCGGCGACCTGGCCAACCTGATGCAGGAGGTCGCCGAATCAAAGAAGGGTGGCGACGGCGACGACCTGACCAGTCAGCTGATCAACGCCGAACTGGCCGATGATGAACTGACCCCGGCCGACCTGGCCAGCTTCTTTATTCTGCTGGTGGTTGCGGGCAACGAAACTACCCGCAACGCGATCAGCTGGGGGATGAAGTATCTCACCGACAACCCAGACCAGCGCCAGATCTGGGCCGACGACTTCGAAGGGGTCGGCCCCGGAGCGGTGGAAGAGATCGTGCGGCTGGCATCTCCGGTCAGCTACATGCGCCGCACCGCGCTGGCCGACAC
>JBOEHD010000358.1:0-2165 GCA_050633745.1 Acidimicrobiales bacterium | reverse complement strand
GGCGAGACCGAGCGTCAGATTCGGCTCATTTTCCAGCGTGCCCGCGAAAAGTCCGAAGAGGGAATGCCGGTCATCATCTTCTTCGACGAGATGGAATCACTGTTCCGTACCCGGGGCAGCGGTATCTCATCCGACATCGAATCAACGATCGTGCCTCAGCTCCTGGCCGAGATCGACGGCGTTGAGACGCTGAAGAACGTGATCGTCATCGGCGCCTCCAACCGTGAGGATCTCATCGATCCGGCTATTCTCCGGCCCGGCCGCCTCGACGTAAAGATCAAGATCGAGCGTCCAGACGAAGACTCGGCCAAGTCGATTTTCGCCAACTACCTCACCAAGGATCTCCCGATCCACGAGGATGAGATTCGGGCCCACGTCGAGCTGGAAACAGCGCTGCACGCCATGATCGACCAGGCGGTCGATTTCATGTACCGCACAGACGACGAAACCCGATTCCTGGAAGTCACCTACCAGAACGGCGACAAAGAGGTCCTGTACTTCAAGGACTTCTCGTCTGGTGCCATGATCGAGAACATCGTGCGGCGAGCCAAGAAGCTGGCCATCAAACGATTCCTCGAAAGTGGTGAGAAGGGGATCATGACCGAAGACCTCATGTTGTCGGTCACCCAGGAATTTAAAGAGCAGGAAGATCTGCCGAACACCACCAACCCTGATGATTGGGCAAAGATCTCAGGTAAGAAGGGTGAGCGGATCGTTTATGTCCGCACGCTGATCGGGCCAGCCGGTGCCGACAAGTCAGGTGGCCGCACCATCGAGCAGGTAGCCACCGGTCAGTACCTGTAGTAAAGGGCGTTCGAGGCACATGGCAGTACCAAAGATTGTCGGTATCGAAACCGAGTTCGGAATCATGGTTCGAGGAACCGCTGACTGGAATCCAGTCTCGGCCTCTTCGCTGTTGATCAACGCGTACGTCGGTACCGATGTCGGCGGTCTCGACGATCGCAGTGTGCCTGTGGCCTGGGATTTCATCGATGAGATGCCGGGCGCCGATGCCCGCGACCTCATGGCCCCCGAGTTCTCCATGCCGCCAGAGGTCGAAACCCACCTGGTAAACGCGGTGCTGACCAACGGCGCCCGCTATTACGTCGATCACGCCCACCCGGAGCTGTCGACCCCGGAATGCCGTGATGCCCTATCGATCGTCCTGTTCGACCGGGCCGCCGAATTGATCCTGATCGACTCGATGACCGCGGCGGCCAAAGCGCTGCCCGGTGATCAGGAAATCGTGATCTACAAGGACAACTCGGACCGCAAAGGCAACGCCTATGGCTGTCACGAGAATTACCTCATCGATCGCAACCTGCCGTTTGGACAGATCGTCAACGCCGCCACCACTCACTTCGTAACCCGGCAGGTGTACACCGGCTCGGGCAAGGTCGGTTCCGAACTGCCGGGCGTGTCCCGCCGCGACGTTCCCTATCAGCTGACCCAGCGGGCCGAACACTTCGAAGAAGAAGTTGGTCTCGAGACCACGCTGAAGCGGCCCATCGTCAACACCCGAGACGAGCCGCACGCCGACGCCCAGAAGTACCGTCGACTTCACGTCATCGTAGGCGATGCCAACATGGCCCAGGTCTCGACGCTGATGAAGGTCGGTACATCGTCCATCATCTTCGCCATGCTGGAAGACGGTGCATACGAGCGCCCGATCCTGCTTGAAAGCCCCGTGGCTGCCATGCACGCCGTCAGCCACGACCTCACGCTTTCGAAACCCTTGAACCTGGTCGACGGCAAAACCGCCACGTCGATCGAGATCCAATGGGATCTGCTCGGTCAGGCCAAAAACTGGGCCGACCGCTTCGGCCTTGAATCGGTCGGTGAAGAAGCAGGCAAGATGGTGCTGGAACGCTGGGAGCAAACACTCAACGGACTGGAAACCGACCCGGATTCGCTGTCCGGATCGATCGACTGGATAGCAAAGAAGCGTCTCCTCGAGGGGTTCATGGACCGCCACGACTGCGACTGGGAAGATCCCCGGCTGCGGGCGCTCGATTTGCAGTACCACGATCTGCGGCCATCAAAGTCGTTGGCTGCTCGGGCCGGGCTCGAAGTCCTGGTCGACGATGTCGATGCCAGGCGAGCGGTCAGCGAACCGCCAGAAGACACCCGGGCGTACTTCCGAGGCCGCTGCCTGCAGAAGTACG
>JBOEHD010000357.1:0-7295 GCA_050633745.1 Acidimicrobiales bacterium | reverse complement strand
GGCCCAGACCGACGACCGAGCCCACGTGGCGATCGTCTCTGAGTACTTCCGATCATCTGGCCCGTGGGACGACCTGCAAGCCGCCTCCATCCCCCCGGAGGGCGGGGTCCATCGAGATCCGCTCTACGCGGTGTGGGCCCGTAAACCCTCGCTGTGACACCCGCGCTGTGACACGCTCTCTGCGACAGGCCCGCAACTAGGGGCAGAGCTTGGTGAGCTCACGTTCTGCCCGCCACTTGCCGAGGTTGAAATTCAAGATGCCGCTCTGGTAGTCGTAGCCGGCATAGTCAGCGCACAGCCGGGTGGTAACTAGGTCGGCCCGTTCCGGTGAGAGACGGTCGATCTCTGCAGCTAAGACGGCTTGTCCGTCTCCGGTGAACTTGCCGTCGCGAACATGCCAGATCAGGCCGTCGTGATCGCGGTTCAGATTGTCGAGAGCGATCATGCGCTCCGGGTTGGCGACGTTCAGGATCGCCAGAGTCATCAGGCCAGATACGAACAGCGCAGGCATCAACCATGCCTGGTTCGGCTTCACGCCCATTATCCGCACCGCGGTGATCACAAACGCCACCGCAACCCACGTCGAGAAGACCGCGGCATAGAGCCGCAGCGGGGTCTGACCGCCATCGTTTATGTAGAAGCTGATTCTGGTTAGCGCCACGGCCACGATCAGGACCGTGAGGCCGACGGTTAGCAGCGAAAGCCAGCGGATAATCCTGCGGGCCTTGATGTTTTCGCTGGTGGCCACATGCAGCACCATAAGCAGGCCGAGCGTAAGTCCGGCGACCCAAAGCAGCTGAAAGAAACCCTGACGGGCAAAGTGCTTCGAGTCGAGATTGGCCCTGGCCAACGCCTCCTCCGCTCCGCCGAGAACGGTCATCAACTGAGCGACGGCGAAGGCGCCAAACAGCAGGTTCACCGAGCCGAGCACCACGCCAGCCTCGATGTGGCCCAGGCCTGGCGCCTTTGCGATGGGATCGGTCGCCCCCTCGGTTGCGGCCATCCGGAGAAGCACCATCATCGTGTAGGCGCCGATGACCATGAGCATCGCGTGACCGACCAGCACCGCCGGGTCGAAAATATCAAGACTGGTAAAGAACGACTCGAAGACCGCGTCGGCCGAAGCCAACAACAATCCAAACACCAGCACGATCGGCACGGCGATAGCCAAGCCCCGGAGCACCGCGTATGCCGGCTTCGAGCTTTCACCCGTCGATTGTTCCTTCGCCACCCGGTAGCGAGCAGCCAGCTCAGCCGGGACTTCGAACATTCCGCTGACCCCTTCGAGCAACAGCACGCCGGCATCACCGAACATGCGCATTGGGCGGAAGTCCCAGAACGGTCGGCGTTGGCCGTGGATTGCGCCGAGGATCAGCAGGCTGATCGCGGCCAACACGTTGAACATGATCAGCAACGGTTCGGTTCTCAGCGCAACAAAGACGCCAAAGAATCCGGCGCCGGTGATCAACAATCGACCGCTGGTCGAACGCACGAAACCGGAGGCTAGAAGCCCACCGGCAAGAGCGACGATCAACAGCGAACCGGCCACGTTGTTCCACGGCACCCGCCGCAGGGCCACGTCGGCCATAATCGCCGCCACTGCTACCGCGATCAGCCACACCGGTTTCAGCCGTGTCGGCTCTCGGGGCCCACCGAGCGCAAGTTCTGGCGATCCTCCGGTCGGAGAAAACACCTCAGCCGAGGGGAACGCTCCAGGTTGGTTCGGAACAGTGCCGACGGCCGGGGGCGGGGAAAGGATGTCGGCCGCTACCGGTGGAGGAGGCTCGGCCATCGCAGGCGAGATCGCAGGGCTTGCGATCTGGCCATCTGCGTATCCGTCAGGATGTGCGTCGAGACCGGGTGACTGCGATTCGGACGGGTCGGTCATCAACGCTTCTCCATGCTCTGGCTACTTTGGCTGCTCTGGCCGCTGTCTCCGCTGTCGGGGAGCAGTTGCGTATCAAGGCTCCCATAATTTAGTCGCGAGTGCAGATACTGTCGGCTGCCATGCCCAACATGCACCTCGCTACCGAGTCGGTCTCGCTGATTGTCGATCCGGAACACGGTGGCCGCCTCGCCTCTCTAGAAATCGCTGGTTCTCAGGTCCTTGTTGTAGAGCCGACGCTCGGAACCCTGCAATGGGGTTCGTACCCTATGGTGCCATGGGCCGGGAGAATACGGGACGGTTCGTTCGCCCATGGGGGAATTACCCACCAGATGCCGTGCAATCTGCCGCCCCACGCGGCCCACGGTACGGGCTTCACTTCGCAATGGACGGTGGTCGACGAGGCCACGATCGCGCTCGACCTCGGTTCACCCTGGCCCTTCCCTGGTCGGGTCACGCAGCACTTTGCCCTCAGCGACGATGAGCTAGTCATCACCATGTCGCTGAGCGCCGCGGTCGATATGCCGGCGATGCTCGGCTGGCATCCGTGGTTCGCCCGCTACATGCCGGTCGGTGACATGCCGGTCGGTGACATGCCGATCGAGGACAAGCGTGTCGAGGATGAGCGAGTCGAGGCCGAGCTCAGCTTCGGCTCGGCCATGATGTACGAGCTGGATGAGTCGGCGATCCCCACCGGTGATTTGGTGACGCCACCACCCGGTCCGTGGGACAACTGCTTCACCTCGTTGCAGCGCCAACCGAGCATCCGCTGGCCTGGGGTGCTCGAATTGGATCTGCAGTCCAGCTGCGATCACTGGGTGATCTACACCGAGCCGGAACACGCCCTCTGTGTCGAGCCGCAATCCGGCCCTCCCGACGCCTTCAACCGCAATCCGATGGTTATCGAGGCTGGCCAGGACTACCAGGCCTGGTTCCGCCTGGCATGGCGGTAGGAAGCGATTCGTCGATCTCGGCGTAGCGGTCTTCGGATCGAAGCCTGACCAGTCGCACGATCGTCGTCAAGAAGATGGCGGTCAGCACAGAAACGCCTATCCCAACGACCACAGGGTTGTCGACATCGGACCCGGTCTGGATGGCGTGAAGCGTGCCTGCGATCAAGGTGCCATACGACAACAAATGGATCGTGTGCCAAACGTTGTTCGGCAAGCGGTCGCGGACAAGCGAACTGAGCTGCACTGCGGCCAACAGCCATGCGGCGATGACGCCCAGGGCCATCGAGGTGCCGGTCAACCCGGGAACGGTTGCGACCCACGGGATCAGCAGCTCGGCCAGACCGAACTGTACAAAGCTGTCGAGCCACAGACTGAGCATATGGATCCCGAGAAACACCACCGACATCGCCGCCAACATGCGGTGTAGGTCGACGAGCCACGGAATGGTTGGACGACGGCCAAGTAGTCGGGACGATGTCATCAAGCCCACCAGTATCGACAGCGAGGCGCTCAACCACGCCACCAGCGACGACGAGCGAGTGATGTACCAGAAGATCTGATCCGACATAGCTACCGAGCGACTCCGCAAGCCGCGGCCGGCGACTCTGAATGTTCGTTGCCCGAAAGCGCCGCAGCGGTGAAGGCGTCGAGTCCGCACATGGCGCTCACGGTACCGTCGTCGCCAACTATCAGTCCGGTTGCGCCCTGCCGCTCGACAAGGCCCGGTCCCCGCTCGACACCGGCGGCGAATGCGACCTTGCACAGCACTTCGGCCTGGGTGGCCCTGGCGCCAATCACGGTCACCGAGGTGACGCCGCTTTCCAGTGGGGCTCCGGTAGCCGGGTCACGGAGGTGATGCTCAACTCCCCCAGCTGCGCCCGCCGCTCTCCAGCGGCGTTTCGATTTGCTGGTGGTGCAGACCGCTCCGGCGACTAGTCCGACGGTCACCGGCTCGGCGGCTCCCGGGCAGTCGATCGCAACCTGCCAGCCCTCGGGCCGCGGTGGCGTACCCAAGGCTCGTAGGTCCCCTCCGATGTTCACACAGCACCCCTGCGCCCCGATGCTCAAGAGATGTTCAGCCAAAAGGTCGACCGCTACCCCCTTGGCGATTCCGCCAAGATCGATCACGACACCAGCGGGGATCCGCACCGCGCTGAGGGGCTCATCGAGCACGATGTCACCCGCCCCTGGGGCTGGCTGGTAACCAGCAGGAGCTTGCTCGCGGCGCGGCGCGTGCTGGGCATCGAGCAGCTCGAACGACCGGTCGTAACCTGCGGCCTCCATCGAAACGCCGATCGTCGGATCGAAGACGCCATCGGTCTGCTCCCATAAATCGATGGCCATGGCGATCAGGCGGAACGTGTCGTCGCTGACCACGACAGGGACCGAGTCAAAGCCGGACTGCTGAGCCCGCCGCGCCGCTCGATTGAGCTGCGAGATCTCCGAGGTCGGTAGGAACCGGCTCCATCGAGCTTCGAGGTCTTCCAGAATCGTGGCACAACCGACGAGCGAAGCGTGATCGATGCCGTTGGCCAGAATCTCGGCGGTCGTACCCATCACCGGAAACCGGTGCACCGCAGAATCGATCACGTCCCTCTCGTTCACGGCGTCAACTGGCCGAGCTGGTGGTATCGGTTGTCGGAGCGCTGGTGGTTGGCGGGCTTGTCGTAGGCGCCGCGGTGGTCGGCAGAGCTGTGGACGGCAGTGCAGTGGCTGGCAGTGCAGTGGCCGAAACGGCGGTAGACGGTACAGCAGTAGTAGCTGATGGGCCATCGACCGGTGCTGTTGCCTGGGTATCCGGCTGGGCAGCTGGAGCGGCGGTTGGCGCGGTGGTTGCCGAAGGTACCTCACCAGGCTGTGCTATCGCTCCCGAGGTGCTGGCCGCTGCTCCGGCCAGCGCTGAGCCCTGAAGATCGGTTGGTTCAAGGGCGGCCAACCTGGCAGAACTAATCGCCGCTGCGGTATCGACGGTCGTTACCTGCTTGGAACCCTCGGCGACGGTGCCGACCATCACCACGAAGCCGGTGGCGCCCGCCAGACCCGCCGAAACCCTTGCTCGATGAGCCGGATGGCTTTGTTTCGGCACAAAATCCTCCGACGGCCTTGATGAATACGCACAGCTCGTCGCCCACCGCACATTCTAGACGCCGGGTTGCTGAATGATCGCGGCCGTGGCGGCCTGAAATCGGCCAATAACCGTGCTAGGCGGGAGGGTTTTGTTCGGGGTTGTTAACGCCAGCGGGACCTTGCTCTGCCGACTCCGTTTGCCCGATCAGCCGGGCACCTTCTATTTCGGGTACCGGGAAACCACGTATCTCGGGCACCGGGAAGCCACTAGGACCACCATTCGTCGCGGCCGGACCGTTGTCGTGCCCTGGATCTGGCCCCATCGAGATCGGCTTGCTCATCATCAGCTCAGGTAGCTCAGGCGCCTCGGCCGGGCCTGGGCCTGGGCCTGCGCTATTGAGGGAGCCGCCATCGGTCGGTTTGTCGCCGGTGGATCCGAGAGCGAGGCTGGCAGCGGCCATGATCGACACGGCAGCTACGCCAATAACCACCATGGTCACCGGATTACGAACGTCGCTTCCTTCAAGCCAGCCGTGGTAGACACCGCCAACCACCACCGCCGCGGTCAGAACGGTCGTTACCGTCCCGGCGGCGCTGGGTAAACGATCTTCGAAAAGCCGTAGAACATTGGCGACCAGAAGCACCCAACCGCAGAGCACTCCGGTGATCAGCCCAACTTCGAGCCAAGCTCCACCTGAGCGAAGCGAGATCAGCTCCTGAGCCGAAACGTCGAACGTCGTACCCAGCACGATGCTCGCAGCATGGCCGGCGGCGAAAAGCAGCGAAGTGATCCCAAAGAAGCGACAGGCATCATCAGCCCACAACCGTGAAGGCGAGTGATCGTCCTCAGCTTGTGATCGAACGAGCAGCCCACAAATCAGGCAACCACACGCGAGCACCCAGGCCATAAGACCCGAAACCCGCGCTGCGTACCAAAGAACCTCCTCGTTCACCGGTTCCCATCGGCCGAGGTTGGCTATTACAAAGGGCTCCTAGGCCAACTACTCGAAACCAGCACCCCAAACAAGCCCTGCAACACAGCACTGTAAATCGGCGCTGTAAACCAGCGCTGCAAGCCAGAGGGGCAGGTGTGGATTGGCTAGACCTCGAGAACCACCGGAGCACCGCTGTGGCCGCCGCCCCCACCGTTCCCATCGCTGAGCACGAAAGCCGCCAGCAGAGCGAGCAACGCCACCAAGACCAGTGCAGACCACTGAATCATCGCAGATCGATCGTGACTACGCTTTCCGCCGACTGCGTTCTTCGATTTGTTCTTCGATTTTGTTGCCATAGCGGTACTCCCCCTTGGAATCCCTGAGAAACACGTCCCGGCCTGCACTCATTCCCAGACCCGGCAGTTTTACCTGTTCAGCGGGTTCAAGATTAGTTCATCAGGTCAGCAACGACATCCAACCAAAGTTGGGTGGTCAACCTGAGTGACTCCACATCAATACGCTCGTCGTTGCCATGAAATCTGCTTGAGAAGTCGCCGCCATCGAGCTCCGGACTGAAGAGGCCTGCGCCGTAGGCCACCGCCCCCATCTTCCGGTACACCCTGGCGTCGGTGAAGCCCACCGTGCTCTGCGGGCTCAATCTGGCTGATGGGAACGGCTTGTTCACCGCCCGCTGCAGGCTTTCCCACAGCGGATTGTCGGTCCTGCTGATCGTGGCCTGATCGTTCATGATGATCTCGACGTCGACCTGGTCGGCCATATCACCGAGGGCCTCGTCGAGGTGGGCCTGGACCGACGCCCCATCTTCGCCAGGCAGCGTGCGAATATCGACCTGAATCTCCACCGCGTCCGGGATGACGTTGGCTTTCATTTGGCCGCCGTCGATCAGGTTGGCCGAAAAGGTGGTGTGGGTGCAGGCATGCAGGTGAGCTGCGGCCCCTCGATTAGGCATTTCGGCCAGCATCTGGTCGAGGGTGTCGGGATTTAACATCGCCGCTTTGGTTTCGGCGTCGACCGGCATGGCATCGACCCGCTCGGTCCACAGTTCGCTGAATCGAGGTGGTGGGGCGTAGTCGGCCAGCCGTTGGATGACCGCCGCCGCCTTAATCAGAGCATTATCGGATCGAAATGGCATCGACCCGTGACCGGGCCGACCTGTGACCTTGATGCGACGCCAAGCCACACCCTTTTCGCCGATGTTGATGCCGATTGCCGGCGCCTCGGCCGAACCGCCATGCAGGCCGCCGTTTTCGGTCAGCACATAGTCGGCTCGTATGGCGTCCGGTTCGTTCTCGGCGAACCATTGTGCACCGTGAGCCGATCCTGCCTCCTCGTCGGCCACGCCGAAATAGAGCAGATCTCCCGTCGGGCGCTTGCCAGAGGCGGCAATATGGCGAAACGCGACCGCCATCGATGAGGTGATGTTGAGCATGTCGA
>JBOEHD010000356.1:0-4945 GCA_050633745.1 Acidimicrobiales bacterium | reverse complement strand
CCACCGGCGGCCTCATCATAATAGTGCCCGGGGCGTTCCTCGCTGCGCTGTTGCTGACCGGCGGGTCGGCGGCTTGGGCGTGGCTGTTTTTGGCGCTCGTCCTGATTGGGTTTGTGGTCGCAGGCTATGTGGCTGGCCGACTTCGCGATGACACGCCAATCATCCATGGTGCGGTGAGCGCGTTGATCGCCTTTGTCGTCGCCCAAGCCTTTGGCATAGCCACCACCGCCGCCCGCGGCGGTTCGATCAGCTGGGTCACCATTCCTCTCACCGCCCTGCTGGCGATTTCTATGGGTGTTGTCGGTTCCCTGGTCAGCGATCGGGTTCGCCGTAGGCAAGCTCGGCTGGCCTAAGCCCGCCGCCCAAGCAGTTCGGCAACTGATAACGTCGGTGACTCGGGTGAGTTGACCGGGTGACCGCGGCAGTTCCGGCAACGGAGCGGCTGAGGAAGGTCGGGGCTCCACAGGACAGGATGCTGGCTAACGGCCAGTCGGGGGAACCCGCAGGAAAGTGCCACAGAAAACAGACCGCCGATGGATCGGATTCCGATCACAGGTAAGGGTGAAACGGTGCGGTAAGAGCGCACCAGCGGCCGGGGCAACTCGGTCGGCTTGGTAAACCCCATCCGGAGCAAGGTCAGACGGGGCCATGGGTTGTTCGCCCCCGAACCTTCGGGTTTGGTAGTCCCGGGTAGACCGCATAGATGGATGGTCACCGATCGGGATCCCGGCAACGGACCCGTGAACAGAACCCCGCCTACAGGTCGACTCACCCGAACTCAACTGTTACTTGTACGGAGATGACCTTATGACGGATATGAACCCGCCCAGCTCTAGTGATCCCAGCTCTAGCAATCCCAGCCTCACCAATCTTCTGGCGGAGTACACCGCCGCGCAGGACTACAGCCTGGCGTTGGTTGACGACCTGGCATCGGACCAGGTGTTCTGGCGGCCCGATTCAAACAGCAGCGCCATGGCCTGGCATCTTGGGCATCAGGCAGCGGTGAACCACTACATGGTGCGGAACCTGACCGCGGCCGAAGTGTCGTTCAATACCGAGTTCGATCGAGTTTTCGACTCTGCAACTCCCGAACCTGACCGCGGCGACCTGCCGCCGCTCGACGAGATCACCGAGTATCGGCGAGCCATCGCCGCCAGCACCGCGTCGGTTATCGATCGCATCGACCGGGGCGACGTCGGCGCTCCCGAGCAGCTAAAGCTGATCGCCCACGGGCTGATGGTGGCGGTCATCAATCACGAGTACCAGCACGCAAAGTGGATCGGTGAAGGCCGCTCCTCGTTCACCGGCGAACCAGCCCCCGCCCCGACATCGACAAACCTGGTCGAGGTCGAAGGTTACAGCATGGTCGGAACGGCCTGAGATCCGTGCCCCGGCGGCGACCAACTAGGTAGCAACCGACTAGATGGCAACCAGCCAGACCATGCCGAAGTGAGCAAGTGCGGCTACAACCGTAAATCCATGCCAGACCTCGTGGTAACCGAAGATATGGGGCCGCAGCCGGGGTCGGCGGCAGTAGAACAGGATGGCGCCGGTGGTATACATCACACCGCCAAGCACGAGCAGCGCAAACTCGCCGCGGGTCATGTTCCGGAGAATCACCGGCAGGGCGACGATCGCCACCCAGCCGAGCACCAGATAGAGGGCGTTGCTCATACGAAGCAGTCGCTCACCCGCCAGCAGTTTGACGGCCACACCCACGATGGCGCTGCCCCAAATCAAAGCCAGAATCGGGTAACCCCAATTCGACGGCAGCGCCAGCAGACAGACCGGGGTATACGTCCCGGCGATCTGGACAAAGATCATCGAGTGATCGAGGCGCCGCATCGTGCGCTGAGCCCGGTCGGAGCGGGCTAGCAAGTGATAGGCAGCCGAGGTGCCAAACAGCAGCATGAGGCTCAGCACGTAGACCATCAGGCCAGCCATCTCGATCAGCGAGTCGGCCAGCAGCACCAGGGCGACCCCGGCAGGCAGACTGAGCAGAAATCCGCCGAAGTGGATACGGCCCCGCCAGCGAGGGCGCATCTCACCATCGGCTAGCGATACAACCTGTTCTCGTTGCAGAAAAGCCATTGGCCTAGCTGATTCCTTCGAGCGATTCGAGATGCGAGACCCCGTTGAACAGTCGCAGCGACGGTCCGTTGGCGGTGACCGCGATCTCGGTGATCGAGGCCTGAGCGACGAAGCACCTCCAAGAGATGTCCATCGGGCACTGCAATGCCCAGGCTACCGAAGCTTTGATCGGCGATACGTGACTGACGACAACAACGTTCGATGACTGAGCAGCTTCGGCCAGATCTTCCAGCGCAGCAAACACTCTCAGACCCAGCTCGTTCAGGGTTTCGCCCCCCGTTGGCCGGAAGTCGGAGTCGCTCCGCCACTGGGCCCAGGTCTCGGCAGGTACCTCGCTCAGCGGTTTGAGGTCAAAGTCGCCATAATCGAGCTCGACCAGGCGTTCATCGGTAGTGATGGGCAAGCCAAATGCCTCAGCGGTCTGCCTGCAACGGGCCAGCGGGCTGCTAACTATCATCGCTGGATCGGGCACGAAGCGGGCGATCGCTTCGGCTTGCGCTCGCCCGACCTCATCCAATTCGGGGTCGGCCCTGCCGAGCAGCAGACCGGATGCGTTGGCCTCGGTGCGGCCGTGTCGACAGATAAATAGGCTCATTTGGTTCCCGTGGCTTGTGATCTCGTGACTTTGTTCTTATGACGTGTGTTCTTTGACTCGCGTGTCTACGGACTGTCTAGTGACCAGCTTGGCGCTAGGTGCCCGGTGCGCAACAGACGGGTTCGATTGGCCGGCTTGTTCAGCTCGTAGCGGCGAACCGCAACGAACCCGACCCCGATGGCCAGCAGTTCCAACAGCAGACGCCAACCCACCGAGGCGGTCTCCGGCAATGGTTGGTCGCTGAGGGAGAACCCGAAGACCGGCCACCAAAACAGCTCGGCGGAGTCCCAGCCACCACCGAGCGCCAGATGAAAGAACATGCCGATCGGAATCCCCAGCAAGCGACGCCGCAGCAGACGGCGACCGATCGTGCCGAGCATCACCGCGGTCAGTACAACCACCGAACCGAGCAGCGTATGCAACACAAAAGCATGGCCAATCGCTAGTTCGACGAGAGGCAACGCCGCCCCGAGGGCCACCAGCCGGTAGTCGACCATCGGACTTTTAAAAATCTCGGCCACCAAAAAGGGAGCCACAATCACGAACCAGAAAAACACCGACTACCTGACCAGCAGTCGACCGCACTCTTCGCAGGTGACAACGGCTTCGTCTGGCATCTTGTTGATCAGATCGACCGCCATCGCCGATAGCTGCATATGGCAACCGTCGCAGCGGTTGCCGACCAGCCGAGCCACGGCGACGCCGCCGTATTCGTCGCGCAGCGACTCATACCGCTCCAGCAGCTCTGCTGTGGCAGAGCTAGCCTCGGTCGAACGCTGTGCGTCGACTTGGGCCAGTTCGGCCTCGATCTCCTCGATCGCCACCGCCAACTCTGCCTCCTGCACCGTGCGTTCGCTTTCAAGCACCGATCGCTTCTCGGCAAAGTCAGCCAGTTCGGCTTCCACCACCTCGACCTGCTCCATGATGACCAGGTCGTCGTCTTCCATCTCGGTCTGGCGGCTCAGCAGTGAAGCGGCCTCGTCCTGAAGAGCCAGCAGCTCCTTGGAAGCGGTGACCTCACCGCTGTAGAGCTTGCCGTCGATGTTCGTTCGCCTGTCGGCGATCATCGCCACCTCGTCTTCAAGGCGCTTCTGTTGCCGATCAAGTTCGTGTTTACGCTCAGCCACCTCGGCGCTCGAGGCGTCATGAGCCGCCAGTTCTTCATCGATCTCGGCGATCCGGGTTCGGATCGGATGGTGATCGCGTCGATGCCGCAACTGGGTCATCGAAAGATCCAAACCCTGGATCTGAAGTATCTGCTCGTACGCCTGTGAGGCCAATCGGTTACGTCCTCCGTGAATGAGCGACTCTGGTCGCCTAGACCCTATTGCCTTAGCGGCAATCTCACCAGGGCAAAGCCGATTTAGCCTCCGGGAAGAACCTCAGTCGGTTCGGTCGTGACTTCCGGAGCGGTGGTTGGCGGCTGAGTTGTGGCCGGTTGGGTCGGCGGAACAGTGATCGTCGGGCCCTCAGGTACGGTCGGTTCGGTACCTGGCTCGGTGGTGCTCGTCGTGGTGATGGGGCGGAAACAATCGAAGCGACCATCGCCGTTCTCGTCGATCAGCTCGGTGCCGACCGTTCTGCCTTCCACCTCGATCTCGTCGCAGAAGTCGATCTCGCCTGCCACCTTCAGATAGCGACCGCCTCTGACCGGCTCAGCATCGGGGAACTCGACGGGTTCAAGGTCGGCATGAATTTCGTTCATGAATGCGCCCCAAATAGTGGCGGGGAGTCCGCCACCGAAGCCACGCCATCCAGGAATTCTGATCCGGGTGGTGGCGTCATCGGGATTGCCGAGCCAGACCGCGGTTGAGTAGTAGTCGCTGTAGCCAACAAACCAGGCATCAACAAAGTCATTGGTCGTGCCGGTTTTGCCCGCCGCAGCGTGGCCGTTGCTTAGTCTGGCCCGTGTTCCGGTTCCTCTAACCACATTACTTTCGAGAACTCCGGTGACCTGGCGAGCGGTCTGTTCGCTGACCGCCCTTGTCCAGTCTTCTTCCTTTTGGTAGATCACGTTGCCGTCGCGGTCCTCGACCCGCTCGATGTACCAGGCTGCGTTGTACTTGCCGTCGTTACCGAGGGCCGCATAGGCGCTGGCCATCTCCATCGGATGCACGACGGTTACGCCGAGCGGTAGCGACAGGTACTCCCCAACGTCGGGGCCCAACGTGGAGATACCGAGCCGCCGGGACACCTGGGCCACCTTGTCGTTGCCAACGACCTGCCCCAACCGCACAAACGCACAGTTGTTTGACGAGC
>JBOEHD010000355.1:0-1076 GCA_050633745.1 Acidimicrobiales bacterium | reverse complement strand
CAGGCTTCTTCGTTTGGTCCGCCCTTAGCGCCCCATCTGGCCCTAACCTCTCACGCCGTGAGCACGTATCTTGTTGAAGAGTTCACCGAGGGAGAGCAAGATATCCTCCGGCGGTACTTCACGAACCTCGATTTACCGGTTTTTGCCCTGGTCAACCTCCCCGAGGTTGTCAAAGGAGCGCTGTTCGCCAGGTACTCGCGTTCGCCAAAGAGTTTGCGACGATTGTTCCTCGACGAGTTCGTCGGAGAACTCGATATCGAAGGCGATGCCACCATCGATGCCACGGTCGGGCTCAAGCGAGCCGAAGATCTCTACGAACGCATCTTTTTTGAATACGGCGATGACTCGGTAGCCCAGCTCGGCGGCATCCACCTGGCATGCGAGCAGGCATCCAACCTGCTGACCAAGATCCTCGAGTGGGGTCGGCTGGCGGCCTACCTCGAACAGTCGACCCGCTACATCGCTTACGACTCGCGGCCAAACGGGCGGTTCCGCTACTACCGCGATCCAGACGTGCTCAGCTCACCGCTCGGCACCCGCTATATCGGCGACATGGACCGCCTGTTCGACACCTACGCCAGGCTCACGCCGATCGTGCAGGAGTACGTGCGGCAGGAAACTCCAAAGGCCCCGGGCGACAGCGACTTCATTTACCGCACCGCGGTAAAAGCAAAGGCTCTCGACGCCGTCCGTGGAGTGCTGCCAGCAGCAGCCCAATCGAATGTCGGCATCTACGGCACCGGCCAAGCCTACGAACAGCTACTGCTGCGAATGCGGTCGGATCCTCTGCCAGAAGCCCGCCACTATGCGGCGCTGATGCTGACCGAGCTTCGCAAAGTCATCCCTTCTTTCGTAAAACGAGTCGACCTGCCCGACAGGGGACAGGTGAGCAGCGACTACCTAGAGGCCAATCGTTTGGCCATGGAAGAGCGCGCTGCCGAGTTGCTCGGTGCAGCCGACGTCTACGACGACGAAGAGCGCGTCGACCTGGTCGACTTCGATCCCGATGCCGAAGTCAAAATGGTCGCGTCGATGCTCTACTCCTACAGCAACCTCTCGGAGCGGGCGCTCGAGGA
>JBOEHD010000354.1:1158-1344 GCA_050633745.1 Acidimicrobiales bacterium | reverse complement strand
GGCGGTTGTTCCGGTTGATGACTCGACGATAGAGATCGTTCAGGTCGGAAGTGGCGAAACGGCCACCGTCGAGCTGGACCATCGGGCGAAGCTCCGGCGGAATCACCGGAACGACGTCGAGGATCATGGCCCGCGGATCGTTCATGCGGTTGCCGTTTTCGTCACGCCGGTTGAAGGCGGTGACGA
>JBOEHD010000354.1:0-1072 GCA_050633745.1 Acidimicrobiales bacterium | reverse complement strand
TCGGCCATTTCACGCCACAGAAGCTCGTCTTCGAGGATCTTGCGGGGGAACAGGTCGCGGAACTCGTCCCACGCCCGGTCGAGTACGTCGATTTCCATCTCGTACTGCTCGCGGGTCATGCCGAGCTCTTTTTCGAATGCACGCTGGCGGGCCCGGACCTCTGTGTCCTTGGCGCCGTCGGCTTCCATCTGCTTGAGTTCGGCCTCGAGATCCTCGTGCTGCTCGGCGAGGCGGAGTTCCATCTCTTTATTGATGGTCTCCTTCTCGGCCAGTACCTCCGCTTCGAGGTTCGGGATGTCAGCGTCGCGCTTTTCCTCGTCGACCCAGGTCACGAGGTTGGCGGCGAAGTAGATGACCTTCTCCAGCTGCTTGGCTTTGAGCTCTTCACGAGGCTCGGTGCCCATCAGCAGGTAGGCCAGCCATGAACGGGTACCGCGGAGGTACCAGATGTGTACGCAAGGGGCGGCCAGCTCGATGTGGCCCATACGCTCGCGCCGGACCTTTGAGCGAGTTACCTCAACGCCACAGCGTTCGCAGATGATGCCCTTAAATCGAACACGCTTGTACTTGCCACAGGCGCACTCCCAGTCCTTGGTCGGACCGAAGATCTTCTCACAGAAGAGTCCGTCTTTTTCAGGCTTGAGGGTTCGGTAGTTGATGGTCTCCGGCTTTTTGACCTCGCCGTTCGACCACATACGGATCGAGCCTGCGGTGGCCAGGGAGATTTTCAGCTGATCGAAATCGTTTACGTCAAGCATCTAGTCTCCTTAGTTCCGCGTGCCGGCGGCACGAGCAGCATCGTCTTCATCTGATCCTCGTTCGGGTCGACTGAGGTCGATCCCCAACTCTTCTGCGGTGCGGAACAGCTCATCGTCGAGCTCCCGCATCTCAATTTCGTTGCCGTCTTCGGCTAGGACCTCAACATTGAGGCACAGAGCCTGCATCTCCTTGATGAGAACCTTGAAGCTCTCGGGGATGCCTGGTTCAGGAATGTTCTCGCCCTTAACGATGGCTTCGTAGACCTTTACTCGGCCGAGCACATCGTCGGACTTGATGGTGAGCAGCTCCTGCA
>JBOEHD010000353.1:0-1004 GCA_050633745.1 Acidimicrobiales bacterium | reverse complement strand
ACAACTACTGCCAGATGTTCGTACGGTCATACGATCACGAGCGGACCCCCGAGGTCATCGGCCAGTGCACGCCGCGTCAACGTCGTTTGTTGGGTGACCTCGGCCATGGCTTCCGACCCGGCTCGTACTTCTATGTCCCAACCGATCAAGAGGCAGTGATCTATGGCCAGGAGGCAGCGACGTAACCTCGGACGAGGCCCGTGCTGTTCTCGTTGCCGTGCTAGTAGGTACGCCGCTTTAGCCGTCGTTTGACGGGGCGGGGTTCGGAGCCTGGGGCAGCGTCTGACCGGGAAGCAGCGTGGTCGACTCGATCAGCTTTCCGTCGAGATCGATCGGCAGACACGGTTCGGTTGTCGGCGGCGGCAGGGTCGTTGGCGCTGCCGTCGTTGTCGGGGCTGGCTGCTGTTCCTGGTTGTTCTGGGCCGAGGCTGGGCGGTACAGCACTGGCTGTATCGATGCGACGCCACTGGCACCGAGCGCTTCCTGATCATCGCCACCATTGCCGCCGCCATTACCGTTGCCGTTGCCGTTGCCGTTGCCGTTGGCGGCGGTCGTTTGCGTTGTCGGTGGCTGCGTTGTCGCAGTTGTTGGCTGGGTAGTCGGAGCCGTCGTCGTTGTCGTTTCGCCCTGCTGCGTCGGCGTTGGCTGCTCGGAGATCGTGGTGGTGGTTTGGCCGGCGGCCTCGGCCTCAGCGGCGGCGACCAGGGCCGGGTCGGGCTCGGCGCAGTGCAACAGCGTGGTCAGCAACTGCTGGCCGATGATCAACTGGTCGTCTGATGGGCCCTCGGTTGGGAGCTCTTCGCACGGTGGGCCGTCAGCGGTGGCCGCCATCATGAAGTCGTGCCACAGCTCGGCGGGAATTTCGCCGCCGGTGATATCGCCGGTGCCGTCATTCCTGTTGTATTCGTCGGTCCCGAAGATCTCCTCCAGCGTGGGGAAATCGGCAAGCGACGGCCAAACCAGCTCGTCATCATCGAATGCAGGCTCGGTGGCGACGCCACCGT
>JBOEHD010000352.1:0-2114 GCA_050633745.1 Acidimicrobiales bacterium | reverse complement strand
CCGAACGATGCAGGTGCCGCCATCGCGGGCCTCGACCAACCACTCGAAGGCAAACCCGCCGACATCTTCGCCGCCATCAAAGACGACCCGGCGGGGCGGTTCCCATGCCGCGACTCGACCCTTGATCTGCATCTCGGGGCCGGGGCCGAACGAGGCTGTCATCTCTCCCCCTTCGGCCTCTTCGACGATATGCGGTACGTACCATGATGAGATTCCGGGACCGGTGGCAATTGCCCGCCACACTTCTTCCACGGACCCTGACACTTCGACTTCGAGCTCAATCGAGCGGGATTCCTCTGACACGTTCAGACCTCCACTGGTCTAGTTGATTTTGTTATTGGCCGCTGATGGGCGGCGACGACCAGTCGGTGCCATCGCCCTCCGCTGGCCGACTCATTGTGATAGCGACCGGCGATCGAGGTGATGGCGTTGGTTAGTTCCTCGGTGAACCGGGCCCGATCCTCGGCGGACGCAAACCGTATCTCGGTGTCGATGGCCAAGGTGGCCAGCGGTTTGTTGGCCTGTTCGGCACCGCGTGCAAGTTCCGCGACCTCTCGGACCATGCGAGCGCCAAGCGCTACCAGATACCGGGTTGAGAGCCGGTCGGTGCGAGCTGGATCGGCCGCGCTCTCCCCCAGTACCGAAGGTGAGAGCACGTAGCTGCGGGCTGAGGCAACCAGGATCCGCTCGGTTAACCCGCGACGAGGGCGCTCCTCTACCAACCGGAGCAGGCCAAGACCTTCGAGCGTTCGCAGGTGATAGTTGACCTTCTGTCTCGGTTCATCGATGGCATTGGCCACCGTCGTCGCTGAGCCTGGCTCGACCAGGTTCGCTAGCACCCTGGCCCGGACGGGATCGAGAACGGCGAGGGCGGTGGCCGGTTCATCGATTACCTCAAGATCGGGCACCTCAAGATCGAGCATGGCATCATCATGCTATTGACAATTTAATTTGTCAATAGAGTGAATCGAAGCCTCAAACGGTCACGGCTACGGCCGCCGTGCAGGGCACCGGGCCGATCCACAGCCATAGTTCCACCGCTCGGCCCACAGCGTTTCAACTGGACCTGGGTCACACCGCTCAAGGAGGATGGAGCCGTCAACCTGACTGCGAACGCCATGAAGAACGAAATGAAGAACGAGATGAGACCGATGCCGATCGACAGAACCACCGAGGCCTTGCTGGCGGCCCGACGATGACCGCCAGGTCGGCCAAAGCAGGAACAGCGACCGGCCTGGTACTTACCTCGCCACGCACATTTGATCGGCGGCAATTCGACCTGCCGGACGTCGGTGCTGACGATGGAGTGTTGCGAGTTGAAGCCTGCGGGTTGTGCGGGACCGACCACGAGCAGTACACCGGTCACGTCCCCAATCGTCACGCCTTCATTCCCGGTCATGAGGTAGTCGGGGTCATCGAGTCACTCGGCGATGAGGCGGCCGACCGATGGGGCGTAGCGGCAGGCCAGCGAGTGGCGGTCGAGGTCTTCCAATCGTGCCGCGACTGTGACTCGTGTCGAGCCGGGCTGTATCGCCGGTGCGAACGTAATGGCTTGGCGACCATGATCGGATTCACCGACGCCGACACTCCACCAGGACTCGGCGGCGGCTATGCCACCCATCTTCACCTCGGGCCGGACTCGATGTTGTTGCCCGTGCCGGACGAACTCGACCCGGTGACCGCCACCTTGTTCAACCCGCTCGGAGCCGGGATTCGATGGGCTGTTGAGGTGCCAGAGACCCAGCCAGGCGACGTTGTGGCCATTCTTGGTCCTGGGGTTCGTGGCCTCTGTGCAGCGGCCGCGGCAAAGGAGGCCGGAGCTGGGTTTGTGATGATCACAGGCCTCGGGCCTCGTGATGAGCAGCGTTTGGCTCTGGCTCCGGCGTTTGGGGTCGATCTGGCTGTCGACGTGGCTGAAACCGATCCGAGTCAGGCGTTACGACAAGCCATCGGGCGCAAGGCCGATGTTGTGGTGGATGTGACGGCCAAGGCTCCGGCCGCTCTCGGTCAGGCGGTGCAGCTGGCACGGCCCGGCGGGACCGTGGTTGTCGCCGGAGTCCGCGGTTCGAGCGAAACGCCGGGGTTCAATCCTGACCACATCGTCTACAAGGAGC
>JBOEHD010000351.1:0-1269 GCA_050633745.1 Acidimicrobiales bacterium | reverse complement strand
AGTGCGCGGTCGGCATCGACAATGAAGACAACCCGGCGGTCAAGGCGTACCTCAAGTTTCTGACCTGGGATATCGTCAAAGCTCCGAAGCTCACGAGGCGCGCCGACAAAATGTTGAATCCCATCCTTGGCAAAAGTCTTGTTGTTTACGCTGACCGCCCGAGAGTGGCCACTGCGCTCGCCAGCAAAGCTGAGAACGCAGCGTGACCCAGCGTTCGACCCCAGCCGTAAAGGCCCCGGCGCAGCAGAGAATGCAGCTGCCGGTGCTAGCGGACCGGCTCAGCGCCGACGATCTGCGACAGACCGCGCAGTCGATTGTCGATCTGCAACTCCCGTCCGGCATGATCCAATGGTTTCCCGGCGGGCACGCCGATCCGTGGAACCATGTTGAAACCGCCATGGCCCTGTCCACCGTTGGCTTCGTCGAAGAGGCGGAACGGGCCTACCAGTGGCTCGTCGACATCCAGCTACCGAATGGCGCCTGGCACAACTACTACACCGCCGACGGCATCGAAGACGCCAAGCTCGACAGCAACTGCGTGGCCTACTTTGCCGCCGGTGTGTGGCATCACTATCTCGCCACCGGCGACATCGACTTTCTGCATCGAATGTGGCCAGCCACAGATCGGGCCGTCGAGTTTGTGCTTTCCATGCAGACCGCGAGCGGTGAGGTCACCTGGGCCAAACAACTCGACGAGTCGCCCTGGGACTATGCCCTGCTGACCGGGTCGTCGTCGATCGGCCACAGCCTGTACTGCGCAGCCAAGGTCGCCGCGGCGCTGAACCACGACCGGGCCCACTGGACCGAAGCCCGTAACCGCCTGGTCGACGTCATCGCTAACAAACCCGAAGCTTTCGAGCCGAAGGATCGTTGGGCGATGGACTGGTACTACCCGGTCCTCACCGGAGCGGTGATGGGCGACGAAGCCAAGAAGCGTATGGCCGACGGCTGGGACACCTTCGTTATGGAGGACAAGGGCGTGCGCTGCGTCTCGGACGAACCGTGGGTCACCGCGGCTGAAACCTGTGAATGTGTGATGGCGCTTCTAGCTGTCGACGACATCGACAGCGCCCTAACCCTGTTTGATTGGGCCCAGAAGTTGCGAGCCGACGACGGCAGCTACTTCACCGGCATGGTCTTCCCCGATCTGGTGCACTTCCCCGAGGACGAGCGGAGCAGCTACACCGCAGCCGCAGTCATCCTGGCCGCCGACGCCATCTACGGGAAGAACCCAACCAGCAGGCTGTTTATCGATCACTCCTGATCGAC
>JBOEHD010000350.1:0-449 GCA_050633745.1 Acidimicrobiales bacterium | reverse complement strand
TGTAGCTCATCGGGCGTACCCCCGAGCGACACGACGAGCCCGGCGACGGTAGTAGCGAGGGCTGCGAAGGCGGTTGAGTCGGTTGCAGGTCCAGGCGCTGAGGCCGATCCCGCTGGCGGTGCCCATGGCGAAGGCGGCCAGGTAAGAGTTCATGTCGATAAATCTCGTTGAATCGACAGGACGCCAATAGGACGTGGCTGGACATCTGGAGACGTCTCCGTCATAGTGAAGACGTCCCTAAACGTCCCACCGCCGAAAGGGCACGAACATGAACGAACGCCTGCGGGATGCCATGAACAAAGCCGGACTCCGCCCCATGGATGTCGCCGCTCAACTCGAGGTGTCACCCAAGACCGTCGAGCGATGGATCACCCAAGGACGCACGCCGTATCCGAGGCATATGAGCGCCCTTGCACCGTTGCTGTCGCAGACCGAGAGCTACCTCTGGC
>JBOEHD010000349.1:0-3115 GCA_050633745.1 Acidimicrobiales bacterium | reverse complement strand
CGGGCGGTAGGAGGAACACAAAGCGTGAGTATTGTTCAGCATGTCTTTGGACGTGAAGTCCTAGATTCCAGAGGTAATCCAACGGTCGAAGTCGAGGTCCTACTCGCTTCTGGTGCGATGGGTCGGGCATTGGTCCCTTCCGGCGCGTCAACCGGGCAATTCGAGGCCGTTGAGCTGCGAGATGGTGGCGATCGATACCTCGGTAAGGGCGTTCAGACGGCAGTTGGCCATGTCAACACCGTCATCCAGGAAGCGCTAAGCGGCGCCGATGCCTACGCACAGCGCGAGATTGACCAGATTCTCATCGATCTCGACGGCACTGCAAACAAGGCAAAACTCGGCGCAAACGCCATCTTGGGTGTCAGCCTGGCCGTGGCCAGGGCCGCGGCCGACGATCTTGAGATGCCCCTTTATAGGTATGTCGGTGGAGCCAACGCACATCGACTGCCGGTGCCGATGATGAATGTGTTGAACGGTGGCGAGCACGCCGACAACAACATCGACTTCCAGGAGTTCATGATCATGCCCGTCGGGGCTGCCTCATTCTCCGAGGGGCTCCGCTGGGGTGTCGAGACCTACCACGCGCTGAAAGCAGTCCTCACCGAGCGAGGTCTTTCGACGGCCATCGGCGACGAGGGCGGCTTCGCTCCGAACCTCGCCTCGAATGAAGCAGCACTGGAACTACTCATGGAGGCCATCGAGAAGGCCGGGCGCACTCCGGGCGATGAGATCGCTCTCACGATGGACGTGGCGTCCACCGAGTTCTACTCCGACGGTATGTACAAGCTGGCAGGCGAGGGTCGCGAGCTGCCGCCGCAGGGCATGGTCGAGTTGCTGGCCGACATGGCCGATCGTTATCCGATTGTTTCCATCGAAGACGGTATGGACGAAGAAGACTGGACCGGCTGGTCGGATCTGACCAAAGCGATCGGCGCCAGCTGCCAGCTGGTCGGCGACGATCTGTTCGTCACCAACACCGAACGACTGAAGCGGGGTATCGACGGTGGCATCGCCAACTCGATTCTCGTCAAGGTGAATCAGATCGGCTCGCTGTCGGAAACCCTAGAGACCGTGCAGATGGCCAACTCAGCCAGCTACACCGCGGTGATGTCGCACCGATCCGGCGAAACCGAAGACACCACGATCGCCGATTTGGCGGTGGCTACCAACTGCGGTCAGATTAAGACCGGTGCACCGGCTCGCAGCGATCGGGTCGCCAAGTACAACCAGCTGTTGCGGATCGAAGATGATCTCGGAGGAGCAGCCCGGTACCCCGGTGCTGCAGCGTTGCGGAGAGGCTGAGCGAATTGGGCGGACGGTCGAAACGAGCGGGAAAGCCATCACGAGTTAGGGCATTGATGCCAATCATCTTTGTCATGTGCCTGGCCGTCTCCGTTTTGGCCGGCCTTGCCGTGCTGCCCGCTCAGACCTGGTTCTCCCAGAAGGAAAAGATGCAGGAGGCCGAGGACAAGGTCGCCCAAATCGAAGCCGAGTCGGCCGAGTTGGAACGCGAACTTCTGCAACTTGGAACCGATGCCGAGATCGAGCAGCGAGCGCGGCGCGACTTCGACCTGGTCTATCCAGGCGAAGAGAGTTACCGCATCGTCACCGAACCCTGATCCCTAGCGCTGCGGTTCATCGCTTTTGGTATGCCCAGGGTTTGACCGGTCTGGCAGGTTGCGCCGCTGGTCGGCGATACTCGGGTATGTCGGAAGCCAAAGATCAGAATCAGCGGATGGTTATTGCGTCGTTGCCGGACGGCCCGCTTCGGCCGGATGACTTCGCCTCTGAGTCGGTTGCGATAGCCGAACCGGGCCTGGGTCAGGTGTTGTGCCAGACCACGGCCATCACGATTGGAGCAGGGCAGCGAGCGGGCTTGCAGGGGAGCGCGTCCTATGCCGGTGCCCCCAAGGTTGGCGACGTCATGGGTGGATCGGGGATCGCCCAG
The DNA here is from genome assembly GCA_050633745.1 of Acidimicrobiales bacterium. Classification (GTDB taxonomy): domain Bacteria; phylum Actinomycetota; class Acidimicrobiia; order Acidimicrobiales; family SZUA-35; genus JAHELU01. The sequence continues at coordinate 1,167 of JBOEHD010000349.1, read as the reverse complement.
GTGGTGGCATCGAACGTCGCCGATATTCCAGTCGGAGCCACGGTTCGAGCGACGACCGGCTGGCAGACACATTCGATTCACGATGCTGCACATGTGGCCATCGTCGATGCCGGGGCCGACGCTGCGTCGGTTCCTGACGCCGCCACCTTGCTCGGTCCGCTGGGGACGAATGGCCTGACCGCCTATTTCGGTTTGGTCGATGTCGGTGGGGTCGAGGCCGGACAGACCGTTGTGGTGTCAGCCGCCGCAGGCTCGGTCGGTCACATGGTTGGACAGATGGCAAAGGCAAAAGGGGCCAGGGTGGTCGGCGTGGCTGGTTCCGATGCCAAGTGCGAGATGTTGGTGAACGAGCTTGGCTTCGATGCCGCCATCAACCGCCGAGCCGATGACTTTCGAGATCGGTTCAAGGCCGAAACGCCCCGGAGGATCGACATCTACTTCGACAACACCGGTGGTCCAATTCTGGAAAGCGCACTGTTCCGCATGGCCGTTGGTGGCCGGATCGTCTGCTGTGGAGTGGCCAGCCAGTACGACACATCGTCGCCAAGCGGTGGCCCTAGAGGCGTGCCAGGACTGCTGGTTAACAACCGGGTACGGATGCAGGGTTTCCTAGTCTTCGACTACGAACAGCGCTACGCCGAGGCCCGTGAAGCGATCACTGGCTGGATCGAGGCCGGACTTCTAACACCCCGGGCAACGGTCTATGAGGGCCTGGAATCGGCGCCTGAGGCCTTCGTGGACCTCCTCGCAGGCGAAACCATCGGAACAACGATAGTCGAGCCGTAGGCGAGCAGGTATGGAGAGCCGTAGGCGTCAATTATGTGCCGTTAGGGGTGCCTGAGCCCACGAATCGGCTCAACCTGGGGCAGTATTGATCCATGTTGAACGTGATCAGTCTGCTTTTAAACGTCTTTGTGCTCCTGTTAGTGGCGCGGGCGATCATGAGCTGGGTGCGCCTCAGTCCAGAGTCGCCGTTCCGCCCGGTGTCCGACTTCATCTACCGAGTGACTGAGCCGGTCCTTGCTCCGATCCGTTCCGTTCTGCCAGCGATGGGTGGCTTCGATCTCTCGCCGTTGATCGTCATCGTCGTGATCCGGATCATCCAAGGCCAGCTGTAACTCGCTTCCCCGCACCCCAAAAAGCATGGGTGCTGCAGGACCCGCACCC
>JBOEHD010000348.1:306-4236 GCA_050633745.1 Acidimicrobiales bacterium | reverse complement strand
TGGCCGACAACGACGGGCATCCGGGCCACATCTTTAACCTCGGGCACGGTGTGCTGCCCGAAACCGATCCCGACATCCTGGCCCAGGTTGTGAAGCTAGTTCACGAAATCGGCCGCGCCGACGGCGCCGCCGACGGCGCCACCGACGGCGGAAGCGGTACGTGACCCGAAGCGCCGTGGTCGTCGGTGGTGGCATCGCCGGGCTTGCGGCCGCTTTCGAGTTCCAGCGCGCCGGGTGGGCGGTGACCGTTCATGAAGCGGGCGACCGGTGGGGCGGCAAGATTCACACCAGCCCGGTCGGCGATCGACCGGTCGACGCTGGCCCCGATGCCTTCCTGGCCCGGGTCGACCACGGCTACGACCTGTGCCGCGAGCTTGGGCTCGATGGTGAGCTGACCAGCCCGGTCGCTCCGGTTCCGGCATACGTGCACCTGAACGGCAAACTCCACGAGCTGCCAGAAGCGACCATGCTCGGCGTGCCCACCGATCTCGATCTGCTCAAACGGTCGACACTGGTCTCCCCCGCGGGCATCGAGCGAGCAACCGACGATCTAACGCTGAGCCCAACAAGTCTCGATCCCGACCCTTCCGTCGGCGAGGTTTGTAGGCAGCGACTGGGTGACGAGCTCACCGATCGGCTGATCGATCCGCTGATCGGGGCCATCAACGCCTCAGACATCGACCGCCTCAGCATCAACGCCGCCGCGCCGCAACTGGCAGCGGCACTACGCTCCCACGGCTCGCTCATCACCGGCATGGCCGCTTTGCGCCAAGCCGGAGCGGCCGCTCTCGGGTCACGCGACAAAGCAAAGCCGGTGTTCTACGGATTGCCCGGTGGTGTGGCCAGGATCATCGACGGCCTAGTTGAGGAATTAGCCGGCGCCGCTTCTAACCCTGCCGACCTTCGACTCAACAGCCCAGTCGACGACCTCGACCGTTTCACCAGAGCCGACGCCGACGCGGTGATACTGGCCGTGCCGGCATTCGTAGCGGGCAAGCTGCTGTCGGGTGCACCGAGCGAAGCGCACCACCGGTCCGCCGAGCTGCTGAGCGAGATCGACTACGCCGATGTGGCCCAGGTAGTGGTTGAACTTCCGGTCGAGGGTCTGGATCGGGTGCTCGACGCTTCGGGAATCCTGTTCCCCCGGGTGAGCGGCATGATGATGACCGCCTGCACCTGGCTGAGCACCAAGTGGCAGCATTACCGGCGCGACGAGTCGGTACTGATTCGCATGAGCACCGGCCGGTTCGGCGATACCCGCCACGCCGCCCTCGACGATGGAGAACTGACCGGTGTTCTGCTCGCAGAGTTGGGATCGGTCATCGGCTTCGAACGACCGCCGGTCGCCACCAGGGTGGTGCGCTGGAATCGAGCGTTCCCCCAGTACACCCCGGGCCACAAGGATCGCCTGAGCGAACTGCGCAGCACTCTCGGCACGGCCGACCCTCGGATCGCGCTGGTCGGCGCGCCCTACGATGGCATCGGTGTCCCGGCCTGCATCGCCGCCGGACGAACCGCGGCTCGCAACTGGATCGACTCGTGACCCAGGCCCCAACCCCGACGCCATCCACAACCACCGATCGACCGGTTATCGATCCAAGTGAGCAGCAGCGGTTAGATCGCCTGTCGGTGTTCGCCCGCTGTGTCCTGGCCGGGCTCTGTCTTGCCGGGTCGGTGCCACCGTGGGGCTGGTGGCCGCTGGCCTTCGTCGGTATCGCCCTGCTCGACCGGCTGATCGCCGACCAGCCCGCCAAAAACCGCTTCCGTCGCACCTGGCTTGTTGCCGCGGCCTGGTTGTACCCGGCGATGCTGTGGATGTGGGACCTGGCCCCGGGCGCCAACGTGGTCGCCGGTTCGTTCTACGCCCTGTACTTCGGGCTGGCGGCGGCGCTAACTCCACCGGGCCCCGCTCGGCGGCTGGTGTTCCCCGGCGCCTTCGCCCTCGCTGAATTCAGCCGCTGGAGCTGGCCGTTCGGCGGCGTCCCGCTGGCCCATTTGGGCCTCAGCCAGGTCAATACCCCGCTACTCGACGTGGCCAGACTCGCTGGCCCCCTGCTGGTGGTTGTGGCCGTCGTGGTGCTCGGCCAGGCGCTGTCGGCGGCGTTCGACCGAGATCGGCGAGCCGGTCTCACCGGGTTGGCGGTAGTGGTCGTGCTGGTGCTGGCCAGCCTGGCCCATCCTCGCTCCACCGTGGTCAACGAAATCGATGTCGCCCTCGTGCAGGGAGGCGGGGCGCAACGCACCAGAGCCTCATCGGACCAGGAGCCGGTAGTACTGGCTCGACATATCGAGGCATCGAATGCCATCGATCGCCCGGTCGACCTCGTGATCTGGCCGGAGAACGTGGTCAACCCGGGCCGGTTCCTTCGACAGGATGACGCCCTCGACCTGGTCACCGCCACCGCGGCCCGATTCGATGCTCCCGTATTGGCCGGTTGGTTCCTGCCAATCGACGAGGCCAACACCGCCAACTACCACTCGGTGATCAACCCCGACGGCTCCGAGACCGACCGCTACGACAAAGTACGTCTAGTCCCGTTCGGCGAATACGTACCGCTGCGCGACTTCATCACATCGATCGCTTCCGACCTGCCGCTACCCCGCCGTGATGTTCTACCAGGCACCGCCGAACCGGTGCTCGACACCGCGGTCGGCAAGGTCGGCGTTTCGATCTCCTGGGAGGGCTTCTTCGAGCACCGGGCTCGCCACTCGGTCCGCGAGGGGGCCGAGTTGCTGACCAATCCGACAAACGGCTCGTCGTTCTGGTTAACCCAGGTGCAAACCCAGCAGGTGGCGTCGAATCAGCTTCGAGCGGTTGAAAACGACCGCTGGGTAGCCCAGGTGGCCCCAACCGGCCTGTCTGCGGTTATCGATCCGCAGGGCAATGTGCTGCAGCGGACCGGCGTCGGTGAACGCAAGACCCTGATCGCCACCGTCGAAATGCGACAGGGCCGAACCCTGGCCAGCATCGTCGGCTGGTGGCCGATCGTGCTCTATGGCCTGGGAGCGATCGCCGCCGCCCGCCTCGGTGAGCGCCGCCGCCGAGCTGCACCCGCTACCCAAGCTCCAGCGGGATCGTAACCGGGCCATCGTTTAGCAGGTCGACTTTCATGTCGGCGCCGAATCGTCCGGTGGCCACCTCGGCGCCAAAAGATCGAAGGTGTTCCACGATCAGCTCGATCAGTGGTTCAGCGTGATCGGGGCGAGCGGCATCAACATATGACGGACGGTTGCCCTTCTTGGCATCGGCGTAGAGCGTGAACTGGCTGATGATCAGCACCGCTCCCCCGATGTCGGCAACCGAGAGATTCATCTTGTCGTCTTGGTCTGAGAAAATCCGCAGCTTCCATAGTCGTTCGGCCAGCTTAATTGCTAGCTCCTGGGTGTCGCTGTGGGTGATTCCGACCAGCACACAGAGCCCAGCCCCGATTTCGCCGACCAGTTCATCGGCAACGGTGACCGAAGCTCGTGAAACCCGCTGTACAACTGCTCGCATGACGTCTTTCTCCGATGCCTACTGCCACTGGGCGTGATGTGCCGATCGCGTTTTGACCGGAATAGACCGTACCCTTACACCGTTGCAGCAAGTGGCCTCCAGCCCCGTTGGCTCCGGAAAATTGCTCGAAATCAGAGGAAAATACCCGGATGTCGACTGAACAAACAAGCAAATCTAGGCTGCCGGCCCGATTGGAAATCACATGTCCTCAGAAGACCGCCCGCTCAGGCTGGCCTACCTCTCATACCGGTCGAAACCGACCGTCGGTGGCCAGGGGATCTACACCCGTCATCTGACAAAAGCTCTTGCCGATCTCGGTCACTCGATCGAGGTCATATCCGGTCAGCCCTACCCGGTGCTCGATGAGCGGATAGCCCTTACCAAGCTGCCCAGCCTCGATATTTTCAACGATCAGTACCCGGGCCGATTCCCGG
>JBOEHD010000348.1:0-291 GCA_050633745.1 Acidimicrobiales bacterium | reverse complement strand
TCAGCTACCGGGCCTACCGGGAACTCAAAGACCGGGTCTCCGAGTTCGACATCGTGCACGACAACCAGTGCCTCGGATATGGCATGTTGGCCATCGACAAGATCCTGCCGACGCTGATCACCCTCCACCACCCGATCACCGTCGACCGCCGTCTCGAGGTCGAAGCGGCCCCTAACTTCCGCAAGCGCCTCGGTGTCAGCCGGTGGTACTCATTCGTCAAGATGCAGGGCCGAGTGGCCCAACGTATGCCTCGGATCGTGGTGGTGTCTGAGAATTCGATCGACGACATCC
>JBOEHD010000347.1:0-1252 GCA_050633745.1 Acidimicrobiales bacterium | reverse complement strand
GCGCACTTCAGCCACCAGTATGGGCTGTGCAGCGCGTGGGCTCGGTGGCTTTCGGCCGGAACGAAGCCGATCGAAGCCAGCTTGGTTCGCAGCTCCGGCTCGCCATAGATACGAACGTGGCCACCAACGCTCTTTGGTGCGTGGTAGCTGTCGTTTAGCCACCAGCAGATTTGCTCCGGCAGTGCAGCGGGCACGGTTGCGGCCATACGGCCACCGGGGGCCAGCACCCGGAACAGTTCGGTCATCACGCCGAGATCGTCGGGAACGTGCTCCAGAACCTCGGAGGCGATGATGCGGTCGAAGCTGCCATCGGCGAACGGCAAGGTGAGGCCGTTGGCCTGCACGCAGGTGGTGCTGCTGTCGCCGGGGATCTCCTTCTCGAGATACATGGCGGCGAAGGTGTCCTTGGTTGACGACATCTCGTCGAACGCCAGGTCGGCGGCAACAACGTCGGCCCCGAGGCGGGCGGTAGCGAAGGCGTGACGACCAAATCCGGCGCCGAGGTCGAGCACTCGCATGCCGCGGCGAACGTCGAGTCGTGCGTAATCTACGGTAAGCATGGTGTTCTATGCTCCTCGAACCCGAGCGGCTTCACGCATCTCCAATACCTCGCGGTACTGCTCGACGGTGCGGACCGCAGTGTGGCGCCAGGTGTAGAGCCGGCTGACCCGTTCCCGTCCCGCTTCGCCGAGTTTGGCTCGCAGCTCAGGATCTTCGAGGCCCCGGCGGATAGCGGTGGCCAACGAATCGGCATCGCCCGGCTCACAGCGCAGAACGGTTTCGCCGTCGACGCCGGTTACCTCGGGCAGTGCGCCTCCGGTGGTGGCCACCAGCGGTGTGGCGGTAGCCATGGCTTCAACTGCAGGCAACGAAAAGCCCTCGTACAGCGAAGGCACGATGGCGATCTCGGATTCGGCGTACAGCTCGACGATGCGCTCGTCTGGAACGCCGGTAACAAACTGGATGTGATCCTTGAGGCCCAGCTGTTCGATCAGCTTGGCTGACTTGCCGCCCTCTTTTGCCCGTCCGACAACGGTGAGCGAAACCTCACGCTCGGCCCGCAGCTTGGCCATGGCCTCGAGCAGGAAGCTAAGGCCCTTCAGCTCCACGTCGGCGCTGGCGGTGGTGATCATGCGACCGGGAATACGTTCCACCTCGGGCATTGGCTTGAACAGATCGGGGTCGACCCCGACGTGCACTAGGCGCATACGGTCCCGGTCGACGCCCATATCGGTGTGGATGTCGTCGATCG
>JBOEHD010000346.1:0-781 GCA_050633745.1 Acidimicrobiales bacterium | reverse complement strand
TTCTGCAACATGATGGACCCGAACTACACCTATCTCGGTGTCGGCGAAGTCACGAAGTCTGACGGGATTTCGTACGCAACCCAGAACTTCTTTTCGCTTCGCTAGCTGGATTTCAGCATCTGTCCTCGCAAGTAGCGGCCAGGCGATCTGCGGCACTCCTTCGTATCCGCTGAGAGCTGCTGCCTTCCGGCCCTGACTCGGTTCACGGGCAAAGGATGCACAGGACCCGACCGCCACCTGCCAGAACAGATGCTGATTTTTTCCAACTTCGCTTTCGAACTTCACTGATCCAACGCGGGTTCCAGTGAGGTTAGGTATCCTATCGAGTCTCGCTGATGAACCGACGGCATCCGAACCGGTCCCGCAAAGGTCTGGAACGGCTCGCCTAACGAGAATCAGAGAGCAATGGAGGAGTGCGAGAGCGGCCGAATCGGCACGCTTGGAAAGCGTGTGAAGGGCAACCTTCCGTGGGTTCGAATCCCACCTCCTCCGCAAACGAAAGTCCTGGTCAGGGCGCCGGATATTCAAATCAGGTTGAGCGCTGGGATCCGGTTCTGAGTGGCCCTGGTAGCCACTCTGATAGCCAATAGACCGGAAGGCGCGATCTTCTATTCCAGGTCGCCTGATGGCATGACGATCAGACGATGTTGAAGCTCACGACGGGGTTGCTGCGAGCCGAAACATGGTCGAGACGACTCTGAATTGCGTCGGAGACGGTGTCGCTGCCGGGCTCGACGATGTACAACTGGTTCTCGACGACGGCATCGAAGACGCGGTCGCC
>JBOEHD010000345.1:0-6201 GCA_050633745.1 Acidimicrobiales bacterium | reverse complement strand
ATGTAGAAGCCGATGAGCCAACCCATGGCGGCGTCGGCCTCTGAGAGGATCAGCACCACCTCGAAGAACGTGTCGATGTCGAGTTCGTCGCCGCCGTACCGCTTCGGCACCATCATCGAGAACAAGCCGCTGTCGCGGACCGCTTCGATGACCTCGTCGAGAGGGCGACGAGCGATCTCGGCCTCACGGGCCCGCTCGCTGATTAGAGGCGCCAGCTCCTGAGCAGCCCGGATGTACTCGTCATGGTTCATGGGCGTTGTTCTGTCGGATGATCGATGGTTGCTGTCGGGTCGTTCGGGATGGTCATTCGATAATGCTCAGGCGGGATTGATAGCGCCGGTGCAGAAATCGTGCACGAGCGTCGAGAACGCCGCCGTCTCGAACAGCATCAGCTGGTGGACGCCGTCGGGCATGATCTCGACGGTGACGGGACCACCGATGCCATCAGCGATCATTCGGGCCACGTCCGGGGTCAGGTTCGGGTCCTTCTCCCCCACTGCGTACAGCACCGGCTTCGAGTTGTCGGCCAGCGGCTGCGGAGGCTGGTACTGGAAGAACGATGCCCACGACGCGAGGTCATAGGACCATGTGTTGTACGGGTCGAGCTTCTTCTGTTCGGTCGCCCCCTGGAACCCGTAGTCGACGTCGAAATCAAAGAATGTGGGGATGTCGAGTCGGGCCCCTCGGCCGACCTGTTTGAGCACCTCCTTTACCTCGTCGCTTCGCCAGGCAGCGGAGCGCGGCTCGAGCAACGGGTGCCCTGGTACGGCGGCGGAGCCCATCAGGATCGCTCCCGTCACTGCTGGGGAGTCGATCGCTGAGATCGCGGGCGCCACGCCGAGGCTCGAACCGAGGGTGAAGGCCGGGAGTCCGGTGAGTTCGTGGACATGCGCCGCCCAATCGCGGCTGGCCTGTGCCCACTCGTCCATCGTCCACGTCCCTCGCGGGCGGTTGGGTGTGGAGCGGCCGTGGCCGGGTCCGTCGTAGCACCACAACTCAGCGCCCTTCGCCACGTGATGTTCACAGAACGTGTTGTAGATCCCGCCATGGCCACCGAGGCCGTGGGAGACGATGAGTGCGTACGCTGCGTCGGCGGACGGATAGCGAGAGCAGTGGAACTCGTTGAGGAGATGGGTTTCGATCTGCATGGGTACTCCCTGTGGCTGCTGGTGATGGTGGTGGTGGTGGTGGTGGTTGGTCTCGAGGTGCTAGTCGACTCAATAGGCCTGCTCAAGTAGGCCAAGTAAGTCGTCGGTGGAGGTGATCGGGATTGCGTTGCCGGTGATCCACGGGTGGGCGATGCTGCCGTCGGCGATTGTTGGCAACAGCTCGCGTGTGGCGCCAGCATCGCGGAGTCGGGTCGGCAGGCCGAGCCCGCCGATGAGTTCGGCGACTGCCACACTTGCGGGCACGTCGGTTCGACGCATCGCCTCAGCGATCAGTCCTTGTGCCTCGCGGGTTGCTGGCAGGTTGTGGGCCATCACGTGGGGCATCATCACGCAGCTGGTGTGGCCATGCGACATGCCGAACACGGCGCCGAGCTGGTGGCCGAGGCCATGGCTCGCGCCGTACGGGACGCGGTTCAGCCCGGCGCATGCCAAGCCGACGGCCTGTTGACACTCGAGGCGGGCGTCGAGGTCGGAGGGGTCGGCCTTTGTGGCAGGTAGCCCCCTGGCGAGCAACCGGATCGCGTGGAGCGCTCCAGCGTCGGCGAGCGGTTCGGAGGCGCTCGAGCACAATGTCTCAACCGCATGGTCGAGCGCCCGGATCCCGCTCGACAGCCAGAGGTCCATCGGGGTGTGCACGGTGATCGTCGGGTCGAGGATTATCGCCGCCGGACCGATCTCGGCGCCGCTGAAGAGCTGTTTGCGTTGTGTCGCCTCGTCGACACAGCCCGCGAGGTCGCTGAAGTCGGCGCCGGTCAGGGTCGTTGGGGCGGCGATCTGGCGCAGCGGCGGCGAATCGACCGCCGGGGTAATCCGCTCGCCGCTGGGTCCGGTCGTGATGGCGAATGCCTCGAGCTGGTCAGGATCGGTGAGTCCCTCAGCCAGGGCCACCAACGCGGTCTTCACCGCATCGAGCGGTGAGCCTCCGCCCACCGTCACGACGAGATCGGCCTCTGTCGCTCGCAGGAAATCGACGACGGCGAACACGCTGGAGCGTGGGGCGTGGGCAACGACTGAGTCGAACCGACCAACAGTGCGGTCGCCCAGCGCCGCTTCGAGGTCGTCGATGACGGATGTGGATCTCGACAGCGTGCCGGACGCGACGATTGCGACCCTGCGTGCACCCCGCTGGTCTGCTTCGCTCAGCACCGCCTCGTGTAGCGGCGTGGCGATATGGGTGCGATCGAGGCGGAGGAACTCGAAGGATCGGGCGGTCATCGACATGGCGTGCCTCGCTTCAGCGCCGACCGAGTTGGCGGGCGATGCTCCAACGGTGCACCTCGGAGGGACCGTCGTAGATCCGAAAGGCGCGGACCTCGGTGGCGATCTGACCGACAGCGGTCTCGTGGGTGAAGCCCAGTCCGCCGAGGATCTGCTGGCAGCGGTCGACGATGCGGTCGGTCGCTTCGGAGCACAGCACCTTGGTCATGCTCGACTCTCGACCGGCGGCCTGACCCTGATCGAGGAGCCAGGCGGTGTGCCAGATAGCGAGGCGACACTGCTGGATATCGATCTCGTTGTCGGCCAGCATGAAGCCGACGCCTTCGTGCTCGACGAGCGACTTGCCGAACGCGTGGCGCTCCGCCGCATACGCCGTGGCGATGTCGTGTGCTCGGATTGCCGCACCGAGCCAACGCATGCAGTGGGTCAACCGAGCGGGGGCGAGTCGAACCTGGGCGTACTCGAACCCACGTCCGGGCTCACCGAGGACATGCTCCGCGGGCACCCGCACATCATCGAAACACACGACGGGATGACCACCCGGGAAACTGCGGTCCAGCGTGGCGATCTCGCGCTCGATCCTGATCCCTGGCGTGTTCATATCGGCGAGTAACATGGTGGCTCGCCGTCCGGAATCGTCGTCGGCCTCGCGGCCCATGATGATCGTAAAGCCTGCGCCGTCCGCTCCAGTGATCAGCCACTTGGTGCCGTTCACGACGAACTCGTCGCCGTCACGAGCCACTGTCGTCTGCATCGCTCGTGGGTCGCTTCCGGCGCCGGGCGCGGGCTCGGTCATGGCGAAGCAGGAGCGAATCTCGCCGGCGACCAGTGGCCGGAGCCAGCGCTCGTTCTGCTCACGTGTGGCCACCTTCGAAAGCAGGTTCATGTTGCCTTCGTCCGGGGCGAAGCAATTCATCGCCAGTGGGCCGAGCAACGAGTAGCCGGCGGCGATGAACACTTCGGACATCGAAACGTGATCCAAGCCGAGGCCACCCCATTCGACGGGGGCGTGCGGGGCGAGGAGACCTGCAGCCTTTCCAAGCGCAACCAATTCTCGCCGGAAAGTGTCGTCGACGCGTGTCGGCTCGCCGGTGTCCTCCAGCGGGATGAGTTCGTCCCGAACGAACGCGACGGTGCGATCACGAAGTTCCGTCTGTTGTTCGGTGAGTTCGAAATCGATCACGGCACCCCTCGGTAGCAGGTTGTTGTCGGTCGGCTGGCGTTCGCTCAGTTGACAGCGGCCATATTGTCATACAATGTGACCCAACACACAAGTAACCGAACACACAAGCTCTGAATTGTCAGAGCCCCGAACGCGAGAGCCCAATGACGCCCGACGACACAAACGACGAAGGCTTTGAGTGGGACGTGCCCGACACGTTCAATTTTTCGGCCGACGTGGTCGACCGCTGGGCGGCCGATTCTGCGAGACTCGCGTTGATCACCGTCGACGACGCAGGTGCTGAGCGAAGGTATACCTACGCCGAGATCGCCCTGGCGGCGTCGAGGCTTGCGAACCTGCTCGCCGAACAGGGCGTCAGGCAGGGCGACCGGGTCATCGTGATGCTGCCCAGGATTGCGGAGTGGCAGATCGCCATGGTGGCTGCTACTCGCATGGGGGCCGTGCCGATCCCTTGCATCACGATGCTCACCGCTTCCGACCTCGCCTATCGGGTGGAGCACAGCAACGCCACCGCAGTCATCTGCCCGACCGACGACTGCGCGAAGTTCGACGATCTCGACGCACTGACCGCGCGGGTCGCTGTTGGCGACGCTCCCGACGGCTGGACCAGTTTCGCGGCGGCTGACGAATGTTCGTCGGAGTTCGAGCCTGCAACGGTTGGCGCCGAAGACCCGGCGATCCTGTACTACACATCGGGTTCCACCGGGTCGCCAAAGGGCGTCACCCATCCGGCAAGATCACTGTGGGCGTGGTCGAACTCCGCCGTTCACTGGCTCGGGCTTTCACCAGACGAGAGAATCTGGTGCACGGCCGACACCGGGTGGTCGAAGGCCGGCACGAGCATCCTGTTCGGCCCCTGGAGCCAGGGCGCCTCGGTGCTGTTCTACGACGGTCCGTTCGTTCCCGCCGAGCGGTTCCGGTTGCTTGAGCGGTTCGAGATCACCTGCTTCTGCGCCGCTGCCACAGAGCTGCGCCGCCTCATCCTCGAAGACGCGTCTGGCTTCGACCTGTCGAAGCTCCGCTCCACCGTCTCGGCAGGCGAATCGGTGAACCCGGAGATTATCGACCGCTGGCGGGAGGTCAGCGGCACCACGGTCCTCGATGGTTACGGCCAGACCGAGACCCTGATGACGGTCACGAACCGGCCGAGCCGCCCGGTCAAGCCAGGCTCGATGGGGCGGTCGCTCCCCGGTGTCGAGATCGCTGTACGCACCACCGACGAGACCGCAGCTCCGACCGGTGCCGGGGAGCTGCTGATCCGGCTGCCGAACCCACAGGTGATGCTCGGCTACTGGAATGACTCGGAACGCACCGCGTCGGCCATCCTCACCATCGACGGGACCGACTGGTTCGCAACCGGCGACAACGTCGAGATCGACGACGAGGGCTACGTCTTCTACACCGGTCGCGCCGACGACATCATCAACTCGGCCGGCTATCGCATCGGTCCACAGGAGGTCGAGAACGCGCTCCTCCGACACCCCGCGGTTCAGGAATGCGCGGTGGTGGGCATACCCGATGAAGACCGAGGTGAAATCGTGAAGGCGTGGGTGGTGCTCGCCGACGGCCAGCCTGTTGAGGCCGACCGTCGCGACGAACTGGTCGCCGAGCTGCAGGCCCATGCCAAGGCGACTACCGCTCCCTACAAATATCCGCGGGTGATCAGCTTCGCCGACGAACTCCCAAAGACGGTTACGGGGAAACTCCGGCGCAATGTTCTCCGAGAGCAGGGATGATCCGATGAGCGATGCTGCTTTCGAAACCCTCGAGCGACTTCCCGCCTACCGCATCGCTGAGCAGACGATCCGACGCAAGATCCTCGACGGGGCCCTTGCCCCTGGCACTCTGCTCCCAACTGAACACGACCTCGCCGAACAACTCGGGGTGACCCGGCCCACTGTCCGCGAGGCGATGCGGTCCCTCGAGTCGGCCGGGCTGATCGAGCGTGGCGCTCGCCGCCGGATGGCGGTCACCGCTCCGGCCAAGAACATCGTCATCACCGCTATGCACGAGGCAATTGTCCTCCACGGCATTTCGTACCGCGAACTCTGGGAGGTGCAAACGGCGATCGAGCCGCTCGCTGCCCGCCTGGCCGCGGCCAACATCACCGACGATCTCCTAACCCGACTTCGCGCCAACCTGGACCAGACAGCCGATTGTCTGGATGATCCGATTGCGCTCGCCGCCGCCGACATCGAGTTCCACGATCTTGTGGCCCAGGCAGCCCACAATCATGCGCTGCTCCTCTCCCGTGAACCGCTGGGGGCTCTCCTGTTCCCGGCGTATGGCGCGGTGATCAGGCGAATCGGGCCGGGGCGCCGACTCTTCGAAGCTCACCGTCGCATCTTCCAGGCGATCGAAGCGGGCGATGCAGACACGGCTCAGGATTGGATGACCAAACACTTCGTCGACTTCAAACGCGGCTGCGAACTCGCAGGTCTCGACCTCGACGATGCGGTCGCCGCGAACCAGAACGCTATCGAGAACCCACGAAACGGAGACAGACCATGACTACCAACAACGGCATCCATCACCTTGCCGTCGCCACCGCCGACGTCAAAGCCCAGATCGAATTCTTCAACGACGTTCTCGGCTGCGAACTCGTCGCGCTCTACTGGATGCACGGCGTCG
>JBOEHD010000344.1:0-4049 GCA_050633745.1 Acidimicrobiales bacterium | reverse complement strand
CTCGTCTGGATGGCCGAGTGGTGGCAACGGATCTAGACCGAGCTTTACAAATGTTGACCGAGGCCGAGCAGCTGCGATCTCACGCGGCTGTGTTGCTTGGGGGTCTTGATGGTGCTGGGCTTTCCCGGTGGTTGGGGTACGTCTCGCTGGAACGACTGGTCGCTCACCGAACCGGTTGCGGGAACCGTGAGGCTCGCCGGTTGACCAAGGTGGCGCAGCATCTCGACCGATTCGAAGCCACCGCCGCTGCACTGATAGCAGGCCGGATCGGTTGGGCTCACGCCGAGATCCTGGCCAAGGCGGCGAGTGGCTTCTCCGATGCCTATGCCCACGATGAGGCGGAGTTGGTGGCTGCGGCCGAGGCCAACGAGGTCGAGCGGTTGGAACAGATCTGTCGGCTATGGCGGGCCCGGGCCGATGCCGAGGCTGCGGCCCGCGATGCTGAGCATCGCTTCAACCGGCGAGGCGTTTGGTTGCAGTTCGCCTTCGACGGATCATGCCACGGACGCTTGGCCTTGGACGCTGACGGGGCCGAAATCGTCGCTTCTGCTTTGGAGACCAAGCCAGATCCGGTGACCCCCTACGGCGAAGCCCGGTCAGCTGCTCAACGGCGAGCTGATGCGTTGGTAGAGATCTGCCAGGGGGGAGGAGACGACGCTCGACTGACGACCAAGGCCGCTATCGACGTAGTGATCGATATCGAGACCCTGGCCGGAGCTAACGGTTCAGTCGAACGTATGCGAGCCGAACTGGATCATGGCGGGCCAATCACCGGTCCGGGGCTCGAACGTTTACTGTGCGACGCATCCTTCAGGGCACTAATCACCGACGGTCCGCGAACCGTGCTGGCCTATAACCGAGCCACTCCCGCAATCCCGCCAGGGCTAAGACGAGCGATCCGAGTACGCGACAGACAATGCACCTTCCACGGCTGCGACCGACCCTCGCACTGGTGCGACCTACACCACATCGTCCCTAGAAACCGGGGCGGGCCGACCACCGCCGAAAACCTCACACTGCTATGCCGATTCCACCACACCCTGACCCACGGGGGAGGCTGGCAACTGAGTCGAGCACCCGACGGCCACATCGCCGTCACCCGGCCCTAGAACGCGGGCCCGGCAAGACTCACAGGCCAAACCCCTCGCCACAACCCGGTTGCGAGGGCGCTGGCGCGCATCTGTTCTGTTCTGTTCTGTTCGGAGTCAGCCTGCTTCGTCGACTGGGGCGGCGGTGCCGTGGCGGCCTGCTCCTTGGGCGAAGCGGGTGGCGCCTTCTCGGGTCTCGCCCGACCGGATGACTTGCAGGCCCAGTTCGGTCTCCCGAGCCAGCGCCTGTTCCATGGGTAGGGCCCACTGCTCGTAGGCCGATTGACGATCGGAACGCAGGCAACGCTGGGGCAGGTCGGTGAGATCTCGAGCCAGTTTGAGCGCGGCCTCCAGCGCCTTACCCGGCTCGACCATGCGGTTGACCAGGCCCATCTGAACCGCGTCCTCGCCAGCAACATCTCGTCCGGTCAAGATCATGTCCATAGCGTTCGAATGGCCGATCAACCGAGGCAACCGGATAGTGCCGCCATCGATGAGGGGCACACCCCAGCGTCGACAATACACCCCGAACACCGCGTCGCTGGCCGCAACCCGCAGGTCGCACCATGCCGCCAACTCAAGACCGCCGGCCACGGCGAAGCCTTCGACCGCGGCGATCACCGGCTTTGTCAGCTGCATACGCGACACCCCGAGCGGACCGTCCAACGACACGTCGGCCTCGACCCGGTTCCCTCGCTTCTCCGATATCGCTTTCAGGTCGGCACCGGCGCAGAAAACCCCGTCAGCGCCGACGATGACCGCAACGGCTAACGTGTCGTCACCATCAAAGGCTCGAAAGATCTCGGCCAGTTCGGCGGCGGCTGGGCCGTCGATGGCGTTGCGACGTTCCGGTCGGTCGATCGTGACTAGCAGCACGTCTCCCCCGGCTCCGGCCTGATGTCTCTCACTATGCACGGGCATACGGCCATCCTCGGACCAAACCGTCAACCCGGTCAAACCGATCTAGCCAGGCATCAGCCGTCAGGCCAAAGTGCACGATGGCGATGATCGGCTTCATCTAGCAGCACGATCGTCTGGGCTGAACGTACCCCGTCCACCTGCTGCAGTTCCTGCAGCGCAACATCTCGAAGTTGTTCCAGCGAGTCGGCCCGCACAATCATCGCGTAGTCGTACTGCCCCGCAGTCAGCCCAATCCAGTCGACGGAGGGGAGCTCACGAAGGCGAGCGTTGAGCTCGTTCCACCGCCCCTGGTCGACGTTGACCAAAACCAGCGCCGCCACGGCTAGACCGACGGCCTGATGGTCGACCCTGGCGGTGAATCCGGTGATGATCCCCTCGTCGACCAACCTGTCGAGACGGTTGTAGGCCGTAGCCCGACCAATCCCGATGTCGGCGGCCAACTGTGGTGCGGTACGACGACCGTCGTCACGTAGCAAGTCGATCATCTGCCGGTCAACCGAATCAAGCGCTTCCATACATACAAAAGTATCGACCAGGCCCTGTATTCAGATCGAACATCTCGAAATTTCTGAATCTTCGATCTGTTAAGGCCCAGGATGGCACCATGAGGTTGTGATGATCTCGACTCCGAATGCAGCTGGCGACACAGCCGTCGAAGAGCCGCTGGAGTATCAGGCACGCCGGGCGACGATCGCCAGCCTGGCCACCGGGCCTGCCCAGGATCCGGTCGATATCGACTACCTACCGCACGAGCATGAGACCTGGGAAACGGTGATGGCCCAGCTACACCCGCTGTGGGATCGTCATGTCGCTCAGCCGCTACACACCGCCCGCGACAACCTCGACCTGCCAACCACCGAGGTCCCTCAGCTGACGCTGGTGTCACACCAGCTGAAGCCGATCACCGGATTCCGCTACGCCTCGGTCGCAGGCACGGTGTCAGCGACGGACTTCTTCGCCGCCCTAGCAAGCCAGACCTTTCCCTCAACCCAATTCATCCGCTGGTCCGGCGATCCGCTCTACACCCCTCAGCCAGACGTGATCCACGAGGTAGGGGGCCACGCCACCTCCCTAGCTACGCCGCAGCTGGCAGAACTGCATCGCCTAGCTGGCTTAGCAGCCGCAGCGGCACCCGCTCGGTTGGCTGAGATAGCGGCGGTGTTCTGGTACACGATCGAGTTCGGCGTAGTCGCTGGCCAACACGGCCCGAAGGCCTACGGCACCGGACTGCTCAGCTCCCCCGGCGAGCTGGCCTGGTTCAAAGACAACGCCAGCATCCGACCGCTGAACATCCAGGAGATGATCGCCACGAGCTACGACATCAGCACGTACCAACCGGTGCTCTTCGCAGCCGACTCACTCGACCACGTACTCGACGTAGCCGGCGGCTACTTCAAAAACACAGCCGGCGGCTACTTCAAAAACACAGCCGGCGGCTACTTCAAAGACACAGCCGGCGGCTACTTCGCCGATCTGGCAACCGGCCAGCAAGAAGATCTCGCTACACCCCAGCCAGTAAACACAGGAGCCTGACATGTCACATCTGAAGAAGGTCGACCACATCACCTACGCCTGCGACCAGGGTCAAATCGAAAAGTGGGCCTGGTTCCACATCGAAATCGAGGGCGGAACGCTGATTAACCGCATCGACGACGTTCGCCCAGACGACCTCGATTCATCGATGAAGATCTGGTGCATCGACTACGGCGAGTTCGGCATCGCCCTCATCGAGGGCATCGACCGGGCCAAAAAGTCACAGGTCACGAAGTTCGTTGAGCGTCACGGCGACCACTCCTGTCAGCACGTCGCATATGACACCCACGATCTCGACAAGTTTGTCGCCCATCTCCAGGCCAATGGCGGAACCCCGCGCGGCGAAGTTCTGGTCCGAAATGACGGCTTCGGCATTCTCAAGCAGATGTTCGCCCGGGGCTACGAAGAGGGCGACGCCGCCGAAGCCAGCTTCCCCGAGTACTGCCAGCGGCCCCAGATCGGAGACGCCGCCGAAGAGGTGGCCATCACCTTCGCCGAAGAGACCGG
>JBOEHD010000343.1:0-4863 GCA_050633745.1 Acidimicrobiales bacterium | reverse complement strand
CGATCGAAACGTCAGGCATACGGACCTTGCCGTGTTCGGCCGGGTCGATGTCGACGTGGATGACCTTTGCGTCGGGAGCGAACGCTCCAACCTTGCCGGTGACCCGATCGTCGAAGCGGCTACCCATGGCGATCAACAGGTCACTCTGCTGGATCGCGGTGACCGCGGTGTAGTTGCCGTGCATACCCGGCATACCGAGGCACAGTTCGTGGCTGTCGGGGAAGGCCCCTCGGGCCATCAGGGTGGTGACGACCGGAAGGTTGCCCAGCTCGGCCAGCTTGCGTAGCACCTCGGCGCCACGAGACTTGAGCACGCCACCGCCGACGTAGAGCACCGGCCGCTCAGCGGCCAGCATCAGCGCGACGGCTTCGTCGATCGCTGCCTCATCGGCGGTGACAATTGGGCTGTAGCCGGGCAGGTCGACCGAGGTTGGGTAGACGAAGTCGAAGTAGGCCGCGGGGTTGCCTGCGTCGACGATGTCTTTCGGAATGTCGACCAGGACCGGGCCGGGGCGGCCGGTGGTTGCGATGTGGAACGCTTCCTTGATGGCCATCGGGATGTCTTCGGCCCTGGTGACCAGAATGTTGTGCTTGGTGATCGACCGGGTAATGCCGGTGGTGTCGCACTCCTGGAAGGCATCGGTCCCGATTGCGGCCAGCGCAACCTGGCCGGTGATGCAAACCATGGGTACCGAGTCGAGATAGGCGTCGGCCAGTGGGGTCACGATGTTGGTTGCGGCCGGGCCGCTGGTGACCATACATACCCCGGGGCGGCCGGTGGCGTGGGCATAACCCTCGGCCATGTGGCCTGCGCCCTGCTCATGGCGAACCAGTACGTGCCGGACCTTGGAGTCGATGATCGGGTCGTATACCGGGAGGATGGCTCCACCGGGGTACCCAAAGATCACCTCCACCCCTTCCATCTCTAGGCTCTTGATGAGGGCTTGGCCCCCATTGAGTCTGATCGGCTGGTCGGCCTGCGTTGGGTCGGACATTGGCTTGGACTTCCTGGTTCTGCTGGTTCTTCGGTCGGACTAGCTTGGCGGGTTTGAATTCTTCAAGTCTTGCGCCTGGAAACGGTTGGCAAAAAACAAGAAAGCCTCCCAGGTGGGGAGGCTTAGCGCACGCAACAATAATGCAGCCGCGTGCGCTACATAAGTACTACTACGATTCCGCCGACGGATAGTCGGCTCGTGATCTGCATGGCGCTCATCGCCTCCTATTGAACCAGGCGATGTCCGGCGAGGCAACATGGGCTGGATTTCCCAAGCCGGTCCATGGTGGGAGAAACTAGGTTCCAGACAACCGTCTGCTCGCCACGTTCGAAGGAACTTGTGATGAGACCACCAGGTGGGCCCCGCCTTCTCCCGGCTACGAGCGCTCTCGCTCGGAGCCTCGCGGCCGCCCTTTGGGTCGCTCTTGTGACCGCCGTTGTGACCGCCCTTGTGATAATGATGGCGTTGCTTCTGGCGGGACCTGCTGGTGCGGTCACCGGCGAGCGCAGCAGCGGAGACGAGGCCTCGATCGGTGGCACGGTCGGCGACGTAAGCGGCGAACCGGTCGTCGGGCTCAAAGCCCTACTTCACACCGCAGGCATCGACGGCGAGACCGAACGATTCATCAGACCGGCATTCACCGACAAGGCGGGCCGATTCCGATTCGATGACCTGCCTGCCGACTGTTACCTAGTCACTTTCGAGGCGCCACCGGGCACATCGTTCGAAGCGGCCAGCCCGACAACTCAGCGCCGCAGCTGCGTCGATCCGGGCCAGGCCGACCTGGCGGTTGACGTCGCGCTTACCGCGGGCCAACCGGTTGAGCCGTTCACCGTCAACGTGCTCCACATCGGTGACCACCACTCGCACCTTCTCCCAACCCTGGTGACCGTTGAGTTAGCCGGAGAACCAACCGAAATCGAGATTGGGGGCATGGCCAGGGTGGCCACGGTGATCAGCGAACGTTCCGCAGCCTTGGGGGCCGAGTCGACGGTGGCCATCAACACCGGCGGGTCACTTTCGGGGACAATCTTCTACACGGTGTTCGGCGGCGCAGCCGATGCCGCGGCGTTGAACACGATTTGCTTCGACCTACTGGGCATCGGCCCCGACGATCTGCTGCACGGCCGGTCGCAACTGGAAGTGTTCCTCGACTTTCTATCCGACGGG
The DNA here is from genome assembly GCA_050633745.1 of Acidimicrobiales bacterium. Taxonomy (GTDB): domain Bacteria; phylum Actinomycetota; class Acidimicrobiia; order Acidimicrobiales; family SZUA-35; genus JAHELU01. The sequence goes on along the minus strand of JBOEHD010000343.1, from coordinate 2,699 downwards.
CCCTGCGGTTCGGCGATCGTCGGTGGCTGGGACTCGAACGACCCACCGCTTTCTGCGGCTCAGTTTGCCGGCGGCGTGGTCGGCTTTGTCCCGGTGCCTGCGGTTGTTGACCTAGCCGGACCCGAGGAGCCTGCAGCTGATTCGACCCTGGTGTCGCAGACTCAGGCCATGATCGATGAGCTCATGTTGCTTGGGGTCGACAACGTCGTACTGGTCAGCAATGTCGGGCTGGTCGCAGATGTGCGGTTGGCTGCTCAGCTCAGCGGTGTCGACGCCATTGTCGGTGGCGGGTCGCACTCGCTGCTTGGCGACTTCGTCGACCTTGGACTGGAGGTCGCCGGCCGCTATCCCCTCGAAGTTGAGAACTTCGACGGCGATCCGGTTTGTATCGGCCATGCCTGGCAGTACGCGACGGTGGTCGGCGAGATGCAGTTGAACTTCGATGGCCAGGGCCGGCTAGCGGATTGCGGCGGCCAAGCCCACCTTCTGCTGTCGACCATTGCCGAAGACCCGATCACCAAGGCAACGGTCGAGGGTTATGTCGACGCGCTCGGTCAACTGGCGAACGAGCCGCTGGGCACGGTGAACGATGAGCTGTGTTTCACCCCGATCCCCAGCCGCAGCGTCGGCATTCTCTGCAGCGACGACGTCATCGGTGATAGCCACCGGCGACCGGCAGACGTTCAACTGATGATCGCTACCGCGCTACGGCGTGGGGCCAAGATCGGGATCGTCAACTCCGGCGTTACCGATAGCGGCCTTGTCGTTGGCTCGCTTGACATCGGCGATGCTTATCAGGCCCTAGGCCGCGACCACTCGGTGTATGTCTTGCGGATGACTGGAGCGGAGATCGAAACCACCTTGGAAGAGGCGATCGCCGCCGCGGTCGGCGACAAACAATCGTCGAGCGCCTACCCATACGCCTCCGGCCTGCGGTGGAGTTACGACCCCCAGGGACCTGCGGGAGCTCGCGTTTCCGGGCTGCTGGTCGAGTCGACCGATGGTGACTGGGACGAACTCGACCAGGAGGCGTTCTACACCGTCGCCACCACCGGCTTCCTGGCCGCTGGCGGCGATGGCTACCGGGTGATGGCCTCGGCGAGCAGCGAGGGTCGGGCCAGGAGAACCGGCGTCGAGTACTCGCAGGCTCTATTCGACTACATCGAAGGTGACCTCGCGGGCCAGATCTCGCCGTCGGCCCCGGACGTTCCTAACCGGTGATGCCGCTGGGAGGTTATGAGTCGAGGCGTTCGATGGCCGCTTCCAGTTCGGGCTGACCGATGATGCCTTCGAAGGTCGCAGCCACCAAACCGTCGGCATCGACGACGAACACCCACGGCTCGGTCACCAAGCCGTAGTCGAACATGGCATCGACCGCCTCAAGAACGCCCTGCGGCGCCAGCTCAAGATCGAATGGCTCGACGTGGACCACGTCGAGATCGGCTCGGCCTGCTGCTGCCGCCTTAACCGTTTCCAGAGTCGGGCCGCACAGAGCGGTCTGGCAGAAGGCCGGGGTGGCAAACGCCACCACCGTTGGTCGACCGTTCCCGACGGCGTCGGCGATCGACAGGTCATAGAGCTCAGGGTCGGGTTCGAGATCGGTGCTTATGTTGCCGATCTCTTCGGCGGTGGTTCCGGTGAGAGTGACCGACGGCGGCGCCGGATCGCCCACATTGGGAACCGACGAATCCTCGACCACCTCGATGAGGGCCGACCCCAACGAATCGCCGTTGGGAACCGACACGGTGACTTCCCACAGCCCCGGCGTTGGGAATTCGAAGTAGGAAACATACAGCCCGAGGGCCGCAGCGTTTGTGGTCAGCCAGGTGCCATCACTCTCCCCGCCACCGTCACCTTCAACCGGTTCGAAGATCACCGAGACCGGGTTGTTTTCGTCGCCGAGAAAGCTGTTGGCAGTATCACCAACCAGGGCGGTCATGATGCGCTGTTCACCGGTGGTGCTGATGGTGCCAGGTGAGTTTGGGATTATGACCGTGAGCGGGCCAGCGAAGACGTCGTCGCTCGAACCGTCCGAACTGTCGACCGACTCGGCCGTTCCATCGGTGGTATCGGCGTCGGACCCCACCGGATCGTCCACCGCGTCAGAACAGCCGACCGCCACCAACATGAACAGCATGGCAACCAGGAAAGTCTTGGGACCAGCAGGCGTGCGGTGGAAGGTCATGGCCAAAAACTACTGCGCCGCTCAGGTGAAATCACCGGTTCTAAAGAATTTGTCGATCGAGCGAATGCGGCCCAGCCCACTGACATTCACTTGGATGATGTTAGGTGAACGGACATCATGGGCAGGTAGCCTCAAGCCGATAAATAGGGTTGTTGTGGGTCGGTCCACACCACCAGCGAGACGATAAAGAGGGAAACAATGCCACAGGAAGTTCGGGGAGTAATAGCTAAGGCCAAAGGCGAGCCGGTTTCGGTCGAGACGATCATCATCCCCGACCCCGGTCCAGGCGAAGCAGTGGTTGAAATCCAAGCCTGCGGCGTGTGCCACACCGATCTGCATTACCGCGAGGGTGGCATCAACGACGAGTTCCCTTTCCTCCTTGGCCACGAGGCGGCTGGCATCGTTGAGAGCGTCGGCCCCGACGTCACCGACGTTACTCCCGGCGACTTTGTGATTCTCAATTGGCGAGCCGTTTGCGGTTCCTGTCGCTCCTGCCTCAAGGGCAAGCCCCAGT
>JBOEHD010000342.1:0-3504 GCA_050633745.1 Acidimicrobiales bacterium | reverse complement strand
CACCCCGGTCTCATCAAGCGCCTCTTCGAGCTAGAGGTGCCTGAAATCGCCGATGGCATCGTCGAAATCAAGGCCTGCGCCCGGGAACCGGGACACCGCACCAAGATCTCGGTGTGGTCGAACGATCAGAACGTCGACCCGGTCGGCGCCTGCGTTGGAGCCCGAGGTTCCCGAGTCCGCATGGTGGTCAACGAACTGAACGGGGAAAAGGTCGACATCATCCCCTTCAGCGAAGATCCCTACGACTTTGTGGCCAAGGCCCTTTCGCCTGCCAAGGTCAAAGAGGTCCGGATCGACTTTGATACCGGCACCGCCGAAGTCATCGTTCCCGACTTCCAGCTTTCCCTGGCCATCGGCAAGGAAGGGCAGAACGCCCGCCTGGCCCACCGGCTCACCGGTTGGCGCATCGACATCAAGAGCGAGACCCAGCTGCTCGAAGAAGCTCAGTACGAGAGCGAAGAGTGGGCCGAGGGCGAGTGGATCGTCGATGCCGAGACCGGCGAACAGATGTGGCAGCCCGCTGACGGCTCCGCGGCGATCTCCGCCGACGAGTGGAACGCTTCTGCCGACGATGATGGCGAAGCTGCCGACGGTGAAGCTGCCGACGGTGAAGCCGTCGCTGAAGACACCGAAGAGGCAGAAGGCGAGCCTGCGGCCGATGAGGGCACTGTGGCAGATGACACTGCTGTTGCAGATGAACCTGCTGGCTCCGATGACACGGAAGAAGACGCTGGCTCAGCCGATGACACTGCTGAAGCAGCCGATGACACTGCTGAGGCAGCTGACGAGGTTGCTGCCGAAACGGAGTCCGATGATGTGAAGGCGTCCGATGATGACGAGGACGCCGAAGCGGTTGCGGCCGACGTCGCAGACTAAAGGACCGATCAGAACCTGCGTCGGCTGTAAAACACGCCGATCGCAGGCTGAATTGCTTCGCCTTCATCTCGACGAAGACGATCACGTGCAGGTTGGGCGTACCGGCGCAGGCCGGGGCGCCTGGCTCTGTTCTGACGATATGGAAAGCTGTCTCTCGCTCGCTGTAGAGCGGAAGGCACTGGCCAGAGCTTTCCGGCGACGGCCCGTTCCGGAGTCGGTAGAAGCGCTTGTTGTTGCCTGGTCAACAGGAGACCGGCAATAAGCATTCAGTTCGTAATAGGTTGAAGTGGCGGGTTTTGATGGGTCTACCGTTACCTGCCGCTAGGATAATGCCTTGCTTCGCTGCTCTGCGGCGACCTTTTTCAGGGGTGATGTTTACAACGTGCCATCAAAAGTCCGGGTCTACGAACTCGCCAGAGAGTTGGGTCTTTCCAACAAAGAGATTCTTGACCTTTGCGATGCCCTTGGCATCGGAGTAAAAAGCCATTCCTCGAGTGTCGTAGAAGCACAGGCCGACCGCCTGCGCCGCAAGGCCGAACGCGAGGGGCTCGTGCGCGAGCCCATCGTCGACGACGAGGCAAAGAGCGACAAGGCCGACGCCGCTACCGAGGGCGTCGTTTCCACCAAGAAGCCGCCTCCAGCCAAGAAGGCTGGAGCCAAGAAGGCTGCGGCCAAGCCAGCAGCGACCGAGCCAGCCAAGGCTGACGAAGGCGAGGCTGCAGCTCCGGCCAAGGCCGCTCCCAAAGTCGTTTCGTCGGCTGGCGCAGCAAAGCCAACACCCGGCCCCGGAGCCATACCGCCACCCCCTCCTGCCATCAAGGCAGTCGAGACAGCCCCGGCGCCAGCGCCTGCACCAGCAGCTCCGGCCCCAACCCCCGCTCCGGCGGCCCCAGCGCCTGCGCCAGCAGCGGCAAAAGCTCCCGAGCCAGTCGCCGAGGCGCCAGCGGTTGCTGAAGCTCCAGCTGCGACGCCGGCTCCTGCCGCTCCAGCTCCAGCGGCCCCAGCGCCAGCTCCTGCTGCCGCTGAGGCTCCAGCAGCTCCTGCCGCGCCGGCACCAGCCGCGCCGCAGCCCGCAGCCGAGTCGGCCGCGCCCGCTGCCGAAGCTCCTGCCGCCGGTGGCGCTGCAGTAAACGAGAAGACGGGGGCCGCTGCCGATGCTGGCACTGCACCCCCCAAGCCGATTCCACCACCTCCTGGCCCGCCCCGCGGTCGTGGCGGCAAGCCGATTCCTCCGCCTCCCGGCGGTGGCAAGCCTCGGCCGACCGGCGGTAACTCCGGTTCCGGTCGCAGCGACAGTTCTTCACGCCCAGGTGGCGGCGGTTTCCGCGGCAGCGGTGGCCCTCCCGGCGCAGGTCGTGGAGCTCCCGGTGGTGGCGGTGCCCCAGGTGGCGCTCCCGCTCCAGGTCGTGGTGGTCCCCCCGGTCGTGGTGGTCCTCCCGGTCGTGGTGGTCCCAACCGTGGTCGTCCTCGTCGCAAGAGCAGGCGTCGTCGGAGCAGAGAAGAACTCACTCCGATGGACGTGCCGACCTATTCGGCAGATGACGCTCCAATCCCAACCGGCGAGATCGTCGTCGAGCGAGCCTCAACGGCACAAGATCTTGGCCCTCGTCTAAACCGCACCGCGGCCGACGTTGTCCGCTTCCTTCTGACCAACGGTGAGATGGTTACGGCCACCCAATCGTTGACCGATGACATGATCACCATGTTCGCCGAGGAAATCGGCGCAGAGATCAAGCTCATCGATCCAGGTGAAGAGCAGGAAGTTGAACTTCGTAAGCTGCTCGACTTCGAAGACGAAGACGACGAAGAAATCGTCGATTCTTGGCCGAGCCGGCCTCCGGTTATCACGGTCATGGGTCACGTCGNNGGCATCACCCAGCACATCGGTGCTTATCAGATCGAACGCGACGGCAAGATCCTGACTTTCCTCGACACCCCTGGCCACGAGGCTTTCACCTCGATGCGTGCCCGCGGTGCCGACGTAACCGACATCGTTATTCTCGTGGTTGCCGCCGACGACGGCGTTATGCCACAGACCCTCGAGGCCCTGGATCATGCCAAGGCTGCCGAGGTCCCGATCATCGTGGCCATCAACAAGATGGACCGTGAAGGCGCTAACCCCGACCGGATCATGACCCAGCTTTCCGAGCGTGGTCTTGTCCCCGAGGCTTGGGGTGGCGACGTAATCATGGTGCCGCTGTCGGCCATGACTGGCGACGGCATCGACGAGCTCATCGACAACCTCAACGTTGTCGCCGAGGTCGAAGACATGCGGGCAACGCCCGATGGGCGTGCCGCTGGCACCGTCCTCGAGGCCTACCTCGACACCGGCCGTGGCCCAGTTGCCACCGTGCTGGTCGAACGAGGAACGCTTAGCGTCGGAGATCCCTTGGTCGCCGGCGCAGCCTGGGGACGAGTTCGGGCCCTGGTCAACGATCGTGGTGAGCGCATCAAGACCGCTCTGCCATCCACTCCGGTTCAGGTCCTCGGTCTCAATGAGGTCGCCGAAGCCGGTGACACCTTCGTCATCGCACCGAGCGAAAAGATGGCGGGCAAGGTCGCAGACACCCGCGAACATTGGCAGCGTCTCGCCAGCCTCGGCCGCGATGCCTCCGCCACAAGCGGTGG
>JBOEHD010000341.1:0-1556 GCA_050633745.1 Acidimicrobiales bacterium | reverse complement strand
TGGTCAACATCTTCGGTCGGGAAACCCCCGTCGAACTGCAGTTCGCCGAAGTCGGCAAGATCTAGAGCTGCAGTCGAAGTAGCGCTTCTAGCGCTTCAACTGGCGCCGAGGTTGTAGACCGCCGGATGTCCAGGCACAATTCTTTGTTGGTCTTTTCTGAGTGCGAACGTTCGCGCTGTCAAGATCCACTCGCAACAAGTACAGAACTACTCGTAGAACCACACACCTAGTCGCTGAGAGAACTCGATGGCCAAGAAGCAAGTACTAGCGGTCGTAAAGATCCAGATCCCCGCCGGGCAAGCATCGCCCGCGCCTCCCGTCGGTACTGCCCTCGGCCCGTACGGCCTGCAGATCATGGATTTCTGCAAGGAGTACAACGCTCGCACCGAGGCCCAGCGTGGCCAGGTTGTGCCGGTTGAGATCACCGTGTTCGAGGATCGCACCTTCAGTTTCATCCTGAAGACCCCTCCTACCTCGGAGCTGATCAAGAAGGCCGCCAAGCTCAAGAAGGGCGCTGGCGACCCACTGCGCGAACCGGTCGGCACCATCACCGATGCTCAGGTCGCAGAGATCGCAGAGATCAAGATGCCCGACCTCAACGCATACGACATCGCTGCCGCCAAGAAGCAGGTTGTCGGTACCGCCCGTCAAATGGGAGTTTCGGTCCGGGGCTAGCCGGAGGCTAGCTCATCTTCCGCCTGGCGGCGGAAGATGGGAATTGGCTGCAAGATTGCGGCCGGGCCACAGGGCCACAAGATTTGCAGTTGTGCAATCTGGGGTGGGAACACCGAACCATCTCAGCGCAGGTTTCGCCGCTAGGTGAGAGCTGGTAAGTGCAGTGGCCTCTGGGTCGCAAACGTCGGTAGCCGAGAGGCGAAGGAAAAAAATCATGCCAGCAGGTAAGAAGTACAGCGACGCATCCAAGCGGTACGACCGGGAGCATCTCCACGGTCCCGACGAAGCGATCGAACTGGTCAAGAGCTTGGCCAACAAGAAATTCGACGAGTCGATCGATGTCTCGTTGGTGCTCGGCGTCGACCCCCGCAAGGCGGATCAGATCGTTCGCGGCACCGTGGCCATGCCAGCCGGAACCGGCAAGACCGTGCGAGTCGCAGTGTTTGCTACCGGCGATGCCGCAGTCGCAGCCAAAGAAGCCGGCGCTGACTTTGTCGGCGGCGAAGAACTGGTCGCTGAAGTTGAAGGCGGCATGCTCGACTTCGATCTCACCATCTCCACCCCGGAGCTGATGCCGCAGGTCGGCAAGCTCGGTCGAGTGCTCGGCCCCCGCGGTCTGATGCCGAACCCGAAGACCGGTACGGTTACCCCCGACCCGGCCAAGGCCGTCGGCGAATTCAAGGGTGGCACCGTCGAGTACCGCACCGACCGCTACGGCAACGTGCACGTCTCGGTCGGCAAAGCCAGCTTCGACCCAGCCGGTATCAAGCAGAACTTCGCAACCCTGATCGATGAGCTAAACCGGGTGAAGCCCGCCTCGTCAAAGGGTCGCTACATCAAGAAGCTCACCATCTCATCGACGATGGGCCCCGGCGTCAAGA
>JBOEHD010000340.1:2190-3540 GCA_050633745.1 Acidimicrobiales bacterium | reverse complement strand
GGAAGTTGAACGGCGTGATGCCTGCGCAGACCCCGATGGGCTGGCGAACGGTGAACACGTCGACACCGGTCGAAGCTTGCTCGTTGTAGCTGCCCTTAAGCATCTCCGCGATACCGCAGGCGTACTCGATGTTCTCGAGCCCTCGGGCCAGCTCGCCAAGAGCATCGGATTTCACCTTGCCATGCTCGGCGGTGAGGCGCCGAGCGATCTCGTCGGCATTGCGGTTCACCAGGTCCCGGAAGTTGAACATCAACCTGGTCCGGATAGCCAGGCTGGACTCGCGCCAGCTTTCGAAAGCCTTGACCGAGTCGGCAACCGCCGCGTCGACTTCAGCTATCGATGCCAGTGACAGCTCAGCGCTCTGCTGGCCGGTCGCCGGATTAAACACCGGTGAGGTGTTACCTGAGGTGCCTTCGACGATGACGCCGCCGACGAGATGATGGATCTTGTCCATTGCTGAATCGTTTCTCCTGTTTAGAGCAGGTACTGGCTCAGGCCACGACGCTGATACTTTCCGTCGCCCTTAGTTCCGAGATAGCTCTGGTTTTCGATGATGACCTTGCCCCTCGACATAACGGTGTCGACTCGGCCCTGGACTTCGAACCCTTCGTAGGCCGAATAATCCATGTTCATGTGGTGGTTGTCAACGCTGATCGACCACGAGGCATTGGGATCGTAGAGCACGATATCGGCATCGGCCCCTGGCTGGATGGTGCCTTTTTGGGGATACATGCCGAACATGCGAGCCGGTGTGGTCGAACAGAGCTCAACCCACCGTGGCAACGTGATCTCCCCCTGCACAACACCCTGGTAGATAAGGTCCATGCGGTGCTCGACGCCGCCGATACCGTTGGGGATGGCCCGGAAGTCGTCGACACCCAGCTCCTTCTGATCTTTCATGCAGAACGGGCAGTGGTCGGTGGCCACAACGCTGAGATCGTTTGTTCGCAGACCGGTCCAGAGATCTTCGTGATGGTGCTCGTGCTTTGTCCGCAACGGCGTCGAGCAGACGTACCCGGCGCCGGCGAAACCCGGAGCTCCCAGGTGATCTTCGAGGTTCAGGTACAGGTACTGGGGGCAGGTCTCGGCGAAGACGTTTGCGCCCTTACCCCGGGCGATCGCCACCTGCTCAAGAGCTTCAGAAGCCGAAAGGTGCACGATATAGAGCGGCGCAGCACCAATCTTCGCCAGCTGGATGGCCCGGTGGGTGGCCTCGCCTTCCAGCTCGGGCCGGCGCACATACCCGTGGTTGACCGGGTCGGTTTCGCCCCGCTCGAATGCCTGCTCGGCCAGCAGGTCGATGGCGATGCCGTTCTCGGCGTGCATCATGATCATGCCGCCGTTCGACGC
>JBOEHD010000340.1:0-2139 GCA_050633745.1 Acidimicrobiales bacterium | reverse complement strand
CCGATGATCATGTGGAAGCCGTAGTCGATGGCGCAGTTGCCCTCAGCCTTAGCGAACCAGGCATCAAGGCTTTCCTGCACCTGCTGCCCGTAACTCTGGACCGCGAAGTCGATGATGGTGGTCGTTCCACCCCATGCTGCGGCCTTGGTGCCGTTCTCAAAGTCGTCGGAGGCGAAGGTGCCGCCGAAGGGCAGTTCCATGTGGGTGTGGCAGTCGACACCGCCGGGAATCACGTATTTGCCAGTGGCGTCGATTACCCGCTCGGCCCCGGCCTCTGCGCTTACAGCCATCGTCGAACCGGCCTGAAGCACCGCCACGATCTGTTCACCGTCGACAAGAACCTCCGCCGGGTCGGCCCCGGTTGCGCTGACGACGGTTCCGCCCTTGATAAGTGTGGTCATGATGTTCGCTCCGTTTCAGACAACTCGATCTCTCTCAGTTCTGTATTAGCTCAGCTCGGCGATGGCGCCGAGGATTGCCTCTGCGCCCTCATCGATCTCTGCTTCGCTCACGTTCAGCATCGGGGCCAGACGCAGCACGTTGCCGTAGAGGCCGCCCTTACCGATCAGCAGCCCACGCTTACGGCAGGCCTCGAGCAACTGGGCTGAGCGCGCTGCGTCGGGCTGAATCGAGCCCGGCTGCACCGTCTCGATGGCCTGCATCAGACCTTTACCTCGTAGCTCAGCGATCCAATCGCAAGCCTCGACGGCGGGGGTGAGGCGGTCGACGAGACGTCGGCCCATAACGTCGGCGTTTTGCTGCATGTCTTCATCGACAACCGCGTTGATGGTGGCACTACCGGCAGCAGCGGAAAGCGGATTTCCACCAAAGGTCGAGAACGACAGCACGTCGATGGTGTCCATGATCTCTTTGCGAGCCACGCAGCCAGCCAGGGTGATGCCGTTGCCGACACCCTTGGCGAAGGTCAGCATGTCGGGCACGATGTCGTGAGCCTGGTAACCCCAGAAGTGTTCACCGGTGCGACCCCAACCGGTCTGAACCTCATCGCTGATGAACAGAATGTCGCTCTCGGAAAGCACTTTGTGCATCGAACCGAAGAAACCCTTCGGCGGCACGGCGAAACCGCCGACACCCTGGATCGGCTCGGCGATCAGCGCCGCAACCTCGCCCGAGGTCATCATGTCCAAAACCTGGATCAGGTCATCGGTAGCCGCTCGGGTGTATGCGTCATCGTCGAAATCTCGGAACGGACTGCGTAGTTTGTACGCCCCCTGCACGAAGTTGACGTCGAGCCCGGAGATGCTTGTCGAAGACCACGAACGGTGCGAGGTGATGGCCTGGGCGGTGAACGAACGGCCGTGGTAGCTGTTGCGCATGGCCAGGATCTGGTTCGACTTGCGATACGAGGTGGCCAACAGCAACGCGGTGTCGTTTGCTTCGGTTCCCGAGGTCGTGAAACACACCCGAGCGTCGGGGATGCCGGAAAGGTCGGCGATGAGTTCAGCCAGCTCGATCATCGGCTCGGAAAGATAGAGCGATGATGTGTGCATGGTCTTGGCCGCCTGGGCCTGAACTGCGGAAACCACCTTGGGGTGGGAGTGACCGATCATCGTGGTCAGCACGCCACCGAAGTAGTCGAGGTAACGGTCGCCGTCGACGGTGTAGACATAGCTGCCCTCACCCCGGTCGATCGACATCGGCTCGCTGTACAGCGGGCTGACAAACGAAGGCAGCACCGCTTTGTACCGCTCGTATAGATCGGAATCTGTAGTCATCAAACTTCCCTAAATCAAGCTTCGGTGAGTGGACCGTACATGTCTGGGCGACGATCGCGGTAGAAAGCCCACTGAGCTCTTGTTTCATCGACCAGGTTCAGGTCGAGGTCCCGAATCATCAGCTCCTCATCCTGGTCCGACGCCGTGCCATCGACGAACTCGCCACGGGGATTGGCGAAGTAAGTGGTGCCGTAGAAGTCGTTGTCGCCGAGGGGCTCGATACCCACTCGGTTGATGGCCCCGACGTAATACATGTTGGCCGCAGCCGACGCGGTCTGTTCCAGCTGCCAAAGATGGGAGGAGAGACCTCGGCTGGTGGCCGATGGGTTGAACACGATCTGCGCTCCGTTGAGCCCCAGCGCCCGCCAACCCTCTGGGAAGTGGCGGTCGTAGCAGATGTAGA
>JBOEHD010000339.1:0-3972 GCA_050633745.1 Acidimicrobiales bacterium | reverse complement strand
GGATGTCGTTCTGGATGGTCCCACCCAGTTCTTCGGTCGACACACCCTGCTCCTGGCCTGCCACCACATAGCAAGCGAGGATCGGCAGCACCGCACCGTTCATGGTCATAGAGACCGTCATCTTGTCGAGCGGGATCTCATCGAACAGGATCTTCATGTCCTCGATCGAATCGATGGCAACGCCCGCCTTGCCGACGTCGCCGACGACCCTGGGGTGGTCGGAGTCATAGCCTCGGTGGGTGGCTAGGTCGAACGCTACCGAGAGTCCCATCTGCCCTGCGGCCAGATTGTCCCGGTAAAAGCGATTCGATTCCTCAGCGGTTGAGAAGCCGGCGTACTGGCGAATGGTCCACGGCCGGTTGGTGTACATCGTCGACCGTGGTCCTCGGACGAATGGCGCTTCGCCCGGCATCGAGCCCAGGTGGTCCACGCCAGCGAGGTCGGCTTCGGTGTAGAGCGGCTTGACCTCTATCTTCTCCGGCGTCTCAATGTTCAGCTCATCGATCGGCCGACCTCGAAGCTCCTTCTCAGCTCGCTTCTGCCATTGGTTGATCGCTTCGTCGGCCATGGCCGCAGGGTATACGGGGACCAGGGTCCTCTGCCAGGTTCCGCCGCCCTCCGGTTATCGCCAGCCACCGTTCAGCTCGCGATACGGAGTGGATCGATGCTGTTGAAACGACAAGAAACCGTCTGAAACAGCACGTTTCTTCATCCGCTAGGCGAGGTTTGGGGCTTAGTAATCTCCCGATGTGTTCACCGACGACGGACCTCCAACCAGAATCGCCATGGACGTGACTGCTCTGCTCGGGTCGACGACCGGTGTCGGGCAAATGGTTAAGCAGCTGACCGAGCGTCTGCCTCGGTACCCGTCGCTTGAGCTGACCGGTCTCGTTGCCAGCTGGCGGGGTCGAGGTCGCCTGGGCGACGTCGTGCCTCCCGGATGGATCGTTAAGCCGCTGCCCCTGCCGGCACGGGTGACCCATGCCGGCTGGCGCCGCTTCGACCGACCACGCCTGCGAGGCTTCGACCTGGTCCACGGGCCGAACTACATCGTGCCACCGACCGATGGTGCAGCCCGTCTGGTCACCGTGCATGATCTGACCGCCTGGCGATTCCCGGAGTTGGTCGACCTTCACAGCCAGCACTACCCGCAGCACCTCAAGCGGGCGGTCGCCGAGGGGGCCGACGTGCACGCGGTGTCTTCGTTCGTCGCGGACGAAATCGAGGCCGAGCTGGGGATCGACCGGGATCGTATCCACGTGATCCGCAACGGCTACGCGCCGATCGCCGCCGGCGACGGCGCTCGTGGACGTTCGCTCATCGGCGCCCCGTACGTGTTGGCAATCGGAACCGTCGAACCCCGCAAGGACTACGTGAGTCTCGTGCGGGCCATGGCCTCGGTATGGCCGATCCTCCCCGAGGTGAAGTTGGTCATCGCCGGCGCCGAAGGCTGGGGCTCCGATCAGCTCGACGACGTCATCGAGGAACTGGGCGTGGGCAGCAACATTCGTCGCCTGGGCTACGTCAGCGACCCGGTGAAAGCCGATCTGCTGATGGGGTCCGAGCTGCTGGCCTACCCGTCGATCTATGAGGGCTTCGGCTTGCCGATACTCGAGGCGATGGGGGCAGGCGTACCGGTGGTATCGACCTCAGCCGGGGCGATTCCTGAGATCGCCGGACGAGCTGCGGTGCTGGTGGAGCCCCGCGACCCCTCAGCTCTGGCGGGGGCGCTGCTCTCGGTATTGGAAGATGATGAGCTCCGAGCAAAGCTGGCCGCTGCTGGCCGACGGCAAGTGGTCGGCTACTCGTGGGACAAGGCGGCGGAGGAAATGATCAAGACCTATCACCAACTGCTAGACCGACGCCTGCAACTGGTCTGAAGGCCGCGCCGCGTTACGGGTCGAGCACCTGGCTGGGCAGCTAGCCGGGAACCTGGCTTCCAAGCCGCTTGGCCACCCGCCGGATACTGGGCTCGAACGCCGATAGGGTCAACGTCGTCGATCCTCCGTTTTGCAGCCCGACAGACCCATTGCCTCGCGGTGCCGTTGCCCGGCACCGACCTGATGGTGGGACTGCCCGTTCGAGAAGGAAAGAGCCGTGAACGACCAACCTGATCTGCAGGCCAGGCCGAAGCATTTTGTGATCATCGGGGGCGGTCCCGGTGGCACGACGTGCGCAACCCACGCCGCCCGTCTGGGGGCCAAGGTCACCCTCGTCGAGCGCGACCTGGTTGGTGGAGCCGCCCACCTACTCGACTGCATCCCATCAAAGGCCATGATCGCCACCGGCGGTGCTATGTCGATGATGAAGGACGCGGCCGAGATGGGCCTGGCCAAGGTCGACGTTGTGCTCGACTTCGACGCGCTACGCAGCCGAATCCAAGACATCGAGGACCGGCTAGAAAACTCGGTCACCGACCTGCTGCGAAGCCAGGGTGTCAGGCTGATCAACGGTGAGGGGCGCCTGATCTCACCACACGAGGTCGAGGTCAAGACGGCGTCGGGGCAGACCGAGCTGCTACACGCCGATGTCATCGTGCTGAGCACCGGTAGCCGCCCCCGTATCCCCGACTGGGCCAACGTCGACGGCGAGCGAATCCTGACCACCCGCGATGCCTATCCACCGCCCGAGTTACCGGAGCATCTGATCGTCGTCGGCTCCGGTGTCACCGGAGTGGAGTTCGTGCACATGTTCAACTCTTTCGGCTCCGACGTAACCCTGATCGTCTCCCGCCAGCAGGTGCTCCCGGAGAAGGACCCGGAGGTCGCAGCCGTTCTGGAGCGGAGCTTCCTCGATCGTGGCGTCCGTCTGTTCATGGGAGCCAGAGCCGAATCGATCGACCGGATCGACGGGGGAGTAGCGGTCAACTGTGATGACGGACGAGTTGCCAAGGGCAGCCATGTGCTGCTGGCCATCGGATCGATCCCCAACAGCGACAATCTCGGACTGGAGAACGCCGGGATCGAGTCGGAGTGGGGCTACGTCAAAATCGATCACAACTGCCGATCGAACGTCGATCACATCTACGCTGCAGGCGATCTTTCGGGCAAGCTGCCGCTTTCTTCGGTGGCGTCGACGCAGGGCCGCAAGATCGCCGAGCACGCCATGGGCATGCACGCTGGCCCCCACCGCCACATCGACTACGACAAGGCCGCCTCAGCGATCTTCACCGATCCGGAGATCGCCGATGTCGGTGTTGCCGAGGCCGATGCATTCGCCGAGGGTCGCAAGATCCGGGTCACCAAGGTGCCGTTCTCGGTTTCGGCAAAGGCCCTGATCAACAACGACTCGCGCGGCTTTGTGAAGATTGTGTCCGATCCGGCGACCGGCGAGGTTATGGGCGGGTCGATCGTCGGCCGCCACGCAGCGGAACTGATCTCGGTGCTTGCCCTGGCGGTCAGCTCCAACCTGACGGTGCAAGACCTCGTCGAGTCACTGTTCGTCCACCCCGCCCTAGCCGAGGTACTCGGCGAAGCCGCCGAGTAACAGCGAAGCCTTCGAGTAGGTAAGCCGCCGGTCCTTCGCTAGTTTCAACCGTTACATGACAACGATTGCGGCAGTCCTCGCGGCAGAGGAGAGTCAGTTACTTAGCCAGGAGATCGCGGCCATTGTGCTGTTGGCCATTGCGGCCGGGGTAGCGGTGGTCGCCAAGCGGTTCCAGTTCCCATACACGGTGGCGCTGGTTATCGCTGGACTGGGAGCCTCCGGGCTCGGCGACATAGTGGCGGTTGATATCTCACCAGACCTGATCTTGGCCCTGCTGGTGCCGCCGCTTCTGTTCGAAGCAACGCTGCACCTGCCATGGAGCAAACTCAAAGCCGACCTGACGCCAATCTTGATGTTCGCCCTCATCGGCACGCTCATCGGCACGTTGGCCATTGGAGCACTGATCCACTGGGCACTCGGCTTGCCGTGGCCTGCGGCCTTCGCGTTCGGTGCTCTAATCTCGGCTACCGACCCGGTGGCGGTCAT
>JBOEHD010000338.1:0-6364 GCA_050633745.1 Acidimicrobiales bacterium | reverse complement strand
GGTTCAGTTCGAAGCCGTTGCACGAACCGCCACCGGAGTTCACGATCGAGTCGGTGGTGCTGTGGGCGTTAGTCTTGGTGTTGCCGAAGAACATGTGCAGGTGTGAGCGGCCAACCTGTCCGGGGTAGATGATCGGGTCGTCATAGGCGAAGTGCGAGTACTGGCAAGCCGCTCGGAACTGGCCATCACCGACCGAGCCGTTGTCGGGGACCGAGATCGGCTGGGTCAACGCCTGAAGGCTCAGCTGGTTCGAAGGGACCGAGGCGTACTGGCTGAACCGAGAATCGGTGTTGCTCATCGCCGCTAGACCGTTGTTGGACTCGGTCGGCGGTGCAGTGGTTGGGGCCGCCGTTGTGGTCGAGGCGATCGTGGTCGATGGGCGGGTCGTCGAAGGAATCGTTGTCTGGGTCGTGGTTGCTGCTTCCCTGGTGGTGGGAATGGCCAGCGAAGTGGTGGTCGGGAGCGACGTCGCAGCGATGGTCGTGGTTGTCACCCAGGTCGTGAGTGGCGTGCTTGTGGTGACCGGCAGCCACGTTGTCAGCGGCGGCGGGTCGGTGGTCAGCACCGGTTGGATGCTCGATGGGATCGTGATCGTTGTAGCCGAGGTCACGCTCGACGGAATCGTCGTAGTCGTGGTCGTCGTCGTTGTCGAGCTGGAGCCCACCGGGGCAGCCGAGGTGCTCGACGCCGGGACGGTGGTCGTGGTCGAGGAGGTGGTCGAGGTCGGAACAGTCGTCGTGGTCGTTGAAGTCGTAGCGGTCGTTGAAGTGGTCGTGCTCGGCGTCGAAGTCGAACTGGTGGCCTGCAGCGGCGGGTTCAGCAACGCTGCGGCATTCGTCGTGTGCTCGGTCAGCGGCTGGACCGTACTAGAAGTGGAAGTGGGAGTAGAAGTAGAAGTGGTTGCCGAGCTGGCAGCGCTTTCGGCGGCGACAGTTGAGACCGGCGGCACCGTCGAATCGGCGATGCTGTCGAGCACTGGGGGCTCGGTTGTGCTGGTTGGCGAGACCGCCGTCAGCTCACCGACCGAGTCGACGATAGGCAACCCGGCTCCGACCTCGGAAGGCTCGGCAATGCCATCGACAACGATCAACTGCTCCGAGGCTTCGTTGCTACCCGCGGCTAGGTCTTCATCTTCGGGCTCGGACACAT
Source organism: Acidimicrobiales bacterium (assembly GCA_050633745.1). GTDB lineage: Bacteria > Actinomycetota > Acidimicrobiia > Acidimicrobiales > SZUA-35 > JAHELU01. The sequence goes on along the minus strand of JBOEHD010000338.1, from coordinate 5,215 downwards.
CGAGAGCGCGCCAGCCATCGCCGGACTCGTTGCGTAATCCCGCGGCCAGTTGATCATCGAACTCGGGCCCGACCGCTTCGATGTTGGCCGAGCGGTTGGCGTACGAGGACACGTCGGCGCCAAGGATCTCGGTGGCTGCCGCTAGCACAAACACCTGTACCGCCACGATGATGGCAGCCAGGGTGACATGTCGACGACTCTGCATCCTCCGGCTATCGGTGCCAAACTCTGAGAGCCTTTAGATGAAAATTCTGAACAAACCCCGCCCGAAACTGTCGCAGAGGAAAGTGCAAGAAATGGATACAGAAGAAATATCGGAAAAGATTCCGTTCCACCTCAAAGGTAACTATGCACCGGTCGACAGGGAGGTGTCGGAGACAGCGCTGGAGGTGATCGGAAACCTCCCTAGGGAACTGTCGGGACGGTTCTTCCGCAACGGTCCCAACCCCAAGTCTGGCACTTCGGGTCACTGGTTCGTTGGCGACGGCATGATCCATGGCATTCGTCTTCGCGATGGCAAAGCAGATTGGTATCGAAATCGCTGGGTTGAGACTCGCGCCCTACTCGAACCCGATGTCAGCATGCGTGGCGATGATGGTGTTGTCGACCGAACCATCGGGGTCAACAACACCCACATCGTGGGTCACGCAGGCAAGATCCTCAGCCTGGTCGAGTCGAGCTTTCCCTGTGAGCTGAGCGCCGACTTAGACACCGTTGGCGTGCATGATTTCGCAGGGCAGCTGAAGACCGCCATGACCGCCCACCCAAAGATCTGCCCGGTGACCGGGGAGATGCATTTCTTCGGCTACGACCAGTTCGAGCCGTACCTGACCTACCACCGGGCCAACGCCGCCGGTGAACTAGTGCAAACCGAAGCGATCGATGTTGTCGGCCCGACGATGATCCACGACTTTGCCATCACCGACCGGCACATCATCTTCATGGATCTACCGGTGGTATTCGATCTCGAACAGGCGATGTCCGGTCGCTTTCCGTACGGGTGGGATGAGGATTACGGCGCCAGGGTTGGGGTGATGGCTCGGGCCACCGACGACGAAACGGCGACCGGAACGCCGGTGACCCAGAACACTCCGGTCCAGTGGTTCGAGGTCGACCCGTGTTACGTGTTCCATCCGATGAACGCCTTCGTCGACGCCGACGATCAGGTAGTGGTCGACACCGCCCGTTACGCCCGCATGTGGGATAAGTCGGCCAGCGATTTCCGCAACGACGCCTTCCTGCACCGCTGGTCATTCGACTTGGCAACCAACTCGGTATCGGAGACTCAGCTCGATGATCGTGCTCTCGAGTTCCCTCGAATCGCCGAGCATCTAACCGGACTACCCAATCGCTTCGGCTATGGAACCAGCGGCACCGAAGGCACAGCGCTGGCCAAGTACGACCTTCAAGCCAGCTTGGGCAGCAGCTCCAGCGACGTAACCGCGCAGGTCAAGGAATTCGGTCCCAACGTGATGCCAGGCGAGCCGGTATTCGTGCCGGCTGAGAACGCCGAGAGCGAAGATCACGGTTGGCTGATGACCTACACCTTCGACAAGAGCGACGAGAGCAGCCAGTTTGTGGTGCTCGACGCCCGAGACATCTCGGGTGAACCTGTGGCCACGGTCCGGCTCCCCCAGCGGGTTCCGTTCGGATTCCACGGCTCCTGGTTCGACGACGCCGACTATCCCCAGACCAACTAGGCGTTACAGCCTGCTCGTAACCGCCGGGGTCGCTACTGCACCAGCCGTAGGGCCTCGGCGTCGACAGCTAGAGTTACCCGCTGCCCGGGCTGAACCGCCTGGGCGGTTGTGAACTGCAACTGGGTGTCGTTCTCCCCTGCCACCGCGGTCACATCGAAGAGCCCCTGGCGGAACACGATGTCGGTCGCCTGCGCTTCGATGCGCCCCGGGCCTTGGTCGCCACCTGCTTCGATGAGCTGAAGTCCGGAGGCTGGCATCACCGCCAACTGAGAGGCCTGATCGGCGCTGACCTGGCGCAGAGAGTGGTCCTCGTGCAGGGCTCCCAGCACGTTTCCCGCCCAGCTGACAACACCATCGGCGGCTACCGAGACGGTCCATATATTGGGGTGACCGAGAAACTCGGCTACAAAGCGGCTGCCGGGGTTGTCCCAGAGTTGGGCTGGGGTTCCGATCGCCACCGGTTTCCCGTCGTCGACGACCACAACTCTGTCGGCTACCGCAAAGGCTTCAGATTGGTCGTGGGTGACGTGGAGTGCGGTCTGGCCAAGCTCGGTGAGCAGCCGACGAAGATCTCCTGTGAGCTGTTCCCGCAGTGCCCGGTCGAGCGAACCAAGCGGCTCGTCCAACATCAGCAGACCGGGGTTAGGGGCCAGCGCCCGGGCTAAGGCCACCCGTTGCGCTTCGCCGCCGGAGAGCTGCCCGGTGCGGCGATCCCCGAACCCGGCTAGGCCGACAAGGTCGAGAAGCTCAGCCACTCGGGCCTCACGCTCTGGCTTCGGCACGCCTGCGGTCTTGAGCCCGTAGGCGATGTTGTCGGCGACGCTGAGGTGAGTGAACAGTCCGTGATCCTGGAACATCAGTCCAAGGCCACGACGATGGGTGGCCACACCGGCCAGGTCTCGACCGTGGAGCACTATCCGCCCCTCGGCCAACGGCTCCAGTCCAGCCACTGCCCGCAGTAACGTCGACTTGCCAGAGCCGCTCGGCCCGAGCACCGCCACGATCTCGCCCTTGGCCGTTTCGAGCGAGAAACGATCGAGGGCCACGGCTGAGCCATAGCGAATCGAAACCTGGTCGACCAGCAGTCCTGTCATGAGCCCGGTCCTGTCATAGGAGCGACACCCCTTCGTCCCGGCGTAGTTCAATCGCCGCGGCCAGCATGGCCACGAGGATTCCTATGACGACGCTGAGGGCCAACGCTTGGCCTCGGAGCTGCTGCCCCGGATTGGATAGCAGGCGGAATATCGCCATCGGGGCGGTGAACGAATCTTCGCCGCGAGCGAGGAACGACGTTGCGCCGAACTCCCCGATACTCACCGCGGCGGCGAACCCAGCCCCGGTGGCCAAAGCTCGTCGTACCAGCGGCCAATCGACGGTGCGGCGAATCAGCAGGGGCGACGCGCCGAGCGTCGCCGCCGCCTCCCGAACCCGGGGGTTGATCGACCGTAGCGCTGGCACCACCGATGCCAGAACAAACGGCAGCCCGATAACCGCGTGGGCAACCGGTACGAGCCACGGTGATCGACGGATGTCGAATATGGCGAACCCGACCAGGTAGCCGAATCCCAAGGTCACCGCAGATACCCCGAGGGGCAGCAGGGAGATCGTTTCCAACCACCGACCGATGACGCCACCTCGCTCGATGGCCAACGCGGCCATCAGGCCGACCACCGTTGCCACGACGGCGGCAATGGCTGCGAACAGCAGTGAGTTGCTGAGCGCGGCGACGGCGGAGACCGGAAGAAGGTCGGACCGTTCGAACAGCAGCCGGTAGTACTGAAGCCCATAGTGCCCGTCGGCGACGCCGCCAACCCACAGCGACTGCTCGACCAGCACCACAATCGGCGCGCCGAGCACCAGCGCCACGATGGCGATCACCGCATACAGGTGGACTCGCCTACCGACGGTGTTGACCGGGACCGAGCGGGCGGAGCCGGTGTGCACGATGGCGTGGCTTCGTTGGAATCGAGCCGAGCCGATGGCTAGCACCAACACCACCAAAATCTGCAGCACCGCCAGCACCGCAGCCACATCGAACTCCTGGCGCGACACCGCATAGCGGTAAATCTCGGTCTCGATGGTGGCCCGACGCAGACCACCAAGAACCCGGATTACACCAAAGCTGGTGAACGAAAACAGGAACACCAGCAGGTACGAACCGGCCAGTACCGGTGCCAGGCTCCGCAGCGTGATGGACAGCCAGGCCCGCACCGGCGAAGCGCCAAGCGTTGCTGCGACCTCGACCTGCCGTCGATCGATCCTGGCCCAATGGCCGCCGACCACCCGAACCACCACTGCCACGTTGAAAAAGACGTGGGCAGCCAGAACAGCCCACAGCGTGCGGTCGATTGCCAGCCCGAAACGGTCGAATACCGCGCCGAACGCCGCCGCGACCACCACGGTCGGCAACACAAACGGCACGATCACAAACGCCCGCAGCGCAGTGCGACCTCGGAAGTGGTAACGGGCAACGGCATGGGCGATCGGCAAGCCGACCACAACGGTGATGGCGGCTGATAAAGCGGCCTGCCAAACGGTGAACAGCAGGACCCGTCGGACCGAGCCCCGCTGCAGCACCTCGATGATCTCCGCCAGCCCGACGCCGTTGAAGCTGCGATTCAAAACCGCGACCAGCGGCCAGGCCACCATCGTCAATAGGAAGGCAGCGGGGACTAGGGCCACGCCGGCCCGAAGCGCGAGGCTTCGCCTGCGCGGCTTCGAGCGATAGCTGTGCGAACGGCGAGTGATCAGCGGAGCACGATTTCGGCCCAACGCGCCGTCCAATCGCTGCGGTTCGCTTCGATCTCAGCCGGGCTGAGCGTCAGTGGATTTTCGGCCACCGCGGCGTGGGCCTGATACAGGTCCGGTAGCGGCACAGCGGCGTTGGCTGGGGCAACGAACATGTTGAGCGGGATGTCGGCCTGGAAAGTCTCAGAGAGCATGAAGTCGATCACCTGCTGAGCTGCCGCTTCTACTTCGGTACCATCCAGAATTCCAGCGAACTCGATCTGTCGGAAGCAACCGTCTGACATAACACCGGTCGGTGGGGTGTCGATCGGCTCGGTGGAGAACAGCACTGCGGCCACCGGGCTCGATGCGTACGAGGTGACGATCTGCTTGTCTCCCCCACCGGCGATGAATTCGCCGTAGTAAGCCTCGGTCCAACCGGGGGTAACCGTGACCCCGCCGTCGGCCAACTGTTGCCAGTACTCTTCCCAGCCGTCCTCGCCGTAACGAGCGATGGTGGCCAACAGGAAGGCGAAGCCCGGCGAGGATGTCTCGGGGTCGGAGGTGACGAAGTTTCCAGCGAACGCTGGGTCGGTGAGATCGTCCAGGCTGGTCGGCGGATTATCGAGCCCGTCGAGCCAGTAGTTGACGCACACATCACCGAAGTCGATTGGCGTCACCCGGTACTGGTCGTCGAGCTGCAGTTCGGCCGGCACCGTTACCAGTCCCGGTGACTGGTACGGAAGGAACAGGTCGGCGTCGAGACCTCGCTGGAGGAAGGTGTTGTC
>JBOEHD010000337.1:0-749 GCA_050633745.1 Acidimicrobiales bacterium | reverse complement strand
CACATCGCCAGGATCGCCTACGAGCAGGCTGGCGGCACACAGCCCTTATGGTTCGATTTCGAGCTTGAACCCTCACGTGGTCTTGGGTTTTCAGCCGCCGCTAGAGCCGCCGGGGCCATGCTGGCCTACCTGCAGCAGGGCCACGACGTCGCCCAGGCTCAACTCCTGGCTTACGAGGTGGTGGCCGATATCGAGGGCCACGGTGATAACGCAGCACCGTGCGTGTTCGGTGGAACGTACATCATCGCTGGAGACGTCGCCCACCGAGTTCAGGCATCGATGCCCGGCCAGCTGCTGTTCTGGGTACCCGATTTCGAGACGCTCACAGACGATTCACGGGCCTGTCTAGAGCCCATGGTTCCCCGAGCCGATGCGGTATTCAACTTGGGCCGCATCGCCCTTTTGGTTGCTGCCATGTATGAGCAGCGGATCGACCTCCTCGCCGCGGCGACCCAGGACCGTCTGCACCAGCCGCCCCGATTGGCTGCCTGCGATATGTCGGCCAAGGCCTATCGGCAGGCGATCGAAGCTGGCGCCGCCGCCGTCTGGCTAAGCGGTTCCGGCCCAACGGTGGCAGTGGTGGTCGCCGAAGAGTCCTTGGCGCCGGTTTCGGCGGTGCTGTCCGAAAGCGGCAAGGTGCTGAACCTCGCTGTCGACGAAGCTGGCGCCGTCCCGGTGGGCTGAGCTTCTCAGCTACTCAGTTGGATCTCGTGAGTCGAAGTTAACTGTCGAACTTACTCAGTCGAACT
>JBOEHD010000336.1:0-12120 GCA_050633745.1 Acidimicrobiales bacterium | reverse complement strand
CGCCGTTGGCCACCACGTTGTATGCCGCGGCCAACTGGGTCGTGTTGACCGTGATGCCATAACCGATTGGGATCGAGGCGGCGTCGCTGCCGTACCAGTCGTCGATCGCTCGCAGGTTGCCGGTCGCCTCGCCCTTGAAACCAATGCCGGTGGCCTGACCGAATCCGAAACGGCCGAGGTAGGCGTGGACCTGGGTCGGTCCAAGATTCTGGGCCACCAGAACGGTGCCGACGTTCATCGAGTCAGACAGGATCTGCGCCAACGGGTAGGGAGCGCCAGCGTGGGCCGGGTGGTCGACAAACTCACGGCCGCCGATGGTTACCCGCGGTGGAACGTCGATCAATGTGTTGCCGGTGTAGCCCATCTCCTCGATAGCCGCAGCCATCGTGATGGTCTTCAGCACCGAGCCAGGCTCAAACGTCGAGACCAAAGCGGCGTTGTACTTCGGCACCACGCACTGCCCGGTCTCGTCGTCGCGGACCACGCCCGCCATTACGAGGACTTCGCCGCTCTGAGGGTCGGTCAGCACCGCGGTAGCGCCACTGGCGCCGGTCTCGGTGCACTGCTTCTTTAGGGCGGCCTCGGTCACGTACTGCAACCGGTGATCGATGGAGAGCACAACGTCGTAGCCCGCGGTCGCCGGGTCGACCGTCCAGTCGCTGACGCTGATGCTGCCAAAGCGGCTGCGTTCGTACGCTTCTTCGCCCGGACTGCCGGTCATGATGTCGTCGTACTGCTGCTCGACGCCGTAGATACCCCGCTCGTCTGGGTCGACCCGGCCGACGATGGGGTTTGCCAGCTCTTCGGCCGGGTAGATACGCGCTTCCTCTGGTCGGACGAAGATCCCGACCATGTTGTCCTTGGTGTCCTTGGAGCTGCGTAGCTCCTGGATCCCGACGATGGCGTCCTCTGGCACGGTTCTGGCCAGCAGGGCGTAGCGGTCTCGGTCGGACTCGCCTTTCAGTTCGATGGCCAACTCAGCCGCCTCGATCCCCAGATGTGGGGCCAGAAGCGAAGCGGTTGCCGAGGGGTCGACCACCATGGTGGGATCGGCCTCGATGCGGTGACTCGGTGTCGATGCGGCCAGAACGAAGCCGTCACGGTCAAGAATTCGGCCTCGATAGCCGGCCAGCTGGCGTGTACCGGCCCGCTGATCTTCACCGTAGGAACGCAGTTCCTCGGGTCGAACGGCCTGCAGGTCGACCAGCAGCGCGACGAAGCCCGCTCCGACCATGGCAAACACGATGAGCACTAGGACGAGCCTGTTCCGAGGATCGCGAGGTTTGGTTGTTCGCCGAAATACTGATCGTCGAACCGCCCGACGCCTTGCGTCTCTCGAAGAGGCGCGCCGCTGTGTCATCCGCTACCTTGCCCCCCTGACACCGCCCTGCTTCCCGCGAAGCTCGATTGGGTCTGTTGAATACTCGTGCCAGACACCCCAGCGCCCGGCGCCTGCGCAGTTTGGGATGTGGCTTGTGTGGAGGCCGCACTAACCTGCGGCGGCGGTTGGTTGGCGGTCGCGGTGACCCCACTCCGAGCAGACGCTGCTGCGCTGCTGTCGGAGGTGGAAACGGCGACGCCACCAAAGGCACCACCGGTCGAGGTGATAATTCCGGTCTCGGCCGGTGGTTCGATCGTGACCCGAGGCGCAGCGGTAGTTGGCGCCTGGGTTTGTACTGGGGTTTCTTCTGGGGCCGGCGTCGCTGCGGTCTGTGCAGGAGCGATGGCTACGACCTCGGACTCGCTGGTACTTACCGTCAGCGCAACGCTGGTGTCAGCCGAAACTCCGGCCGAAATGTTCGACGCCGCCTTAGAAACGCCGGCTGCAACGTCAAGATGTGCTGGCGGGCCGCTTGGAACAAATGTGGCCACCGTCGGCAGCTCTCGAACCGGCGACACCGCCTGGAGATAGACCGGCTGGTGGGCCCGGACCATGCCGAGCGCTTCAGCTCTAGAGACGATGATCGCTGGCGCCGATGCTTCCTCGACCGCTCTGGCCACCTTGGCCCGGTGGGCCTCAGCTTCGGCGATGCGCGTCCGTACGCCATCGAGGTCTTGTTGACCTGCGACCAGGTTTGCGTGAACAAAAGCCACGGCGAAGAAGCCGACGAGAACGATGTTGAACAGCACGAAGAGGGCGTTGCGTCGCCGGGCTCGCTGCCTGATGGCCTCCTGGTTGAGGACCTTCAGCTTGGGCCGCGTACTAGTACCGGTACTGGTAGACGTCCGCCGCTTTTGCGCTGGGCCGGTGAGGACCCGAGCCGTGGCTGCGGACCGGTGGTGAGCGGTCATCGATCGCTCCTCTTACTGTGGTCGATCAGCTGATAGTTCATGCCGCAACTCGCTCTATGGTCCGCATACGGGCGCTCGTTGCTCTGGGGTTGTCGGCCAGTTCGGCTTCCGACGGTCGTCGTGCCATCGGCCGCACAATCTCGAAATCGGGCTTTGGCCCCTCGACAGGTAGTCCAGGAGGGTGCTCGACCGCGGTTCTGTTGCGGAATACGTCCTTGGCGATCCTGTCTTCACCGGAGTGGTAGGTGATGACGATGCCCCGACCACCGGGGACGAGGGCATCGACGACGAACTCCAGCGCAGGGGCCAGGATCCGCAACTCGTCGTTCACTTCGATGCGGATCGCTTGGAACGTACGCTTGGCCGGATGCCCGCCACGGCGCCGAGCTGGGGCCGGAATGGCCGCCACAATAATCTCGGCCAGCTGATTGGTGGTTGCCAGCGGCCGGGCGGCCACAATGGCTGCCGCTATCCGTGACGCAAACCGTTCGTCGGAGTTGCGGCGGATCAGGCCCGCCAAATCGCGTTGGTCGTAGCTGTTGACCACGTCGTCGGCGCTCAACGCTGCGTCTGTATCCATGCGCATGTCGAGAGGGCCGTCCTGACGAAAGCTGAATCCCCGCTCAGCCCAATCGAGTTGCGGGGAGCTGACGCCCAAATCAAAAAGGAAACCGCTGAGTTCCAGCGGTTTTGTCGAGCTTTCGATCTGATCGAAACGGTTGCGCTGCAACGTGACACGCTCGCCGAAGCGTTCCAATCGTTCGCCTGCGGCGGCTAGAGCGGCCGGATCGCGATCGATGCCGAGCAGATGCAGACGGCTGTTGGCCGTCAGTATCGCTTCGGCGTGTCCGCCACCTCCGAGGGTGGCATCGAGAAACGTACCTGCTGGAAGTGGCTCAATGAGAGCAACTACTTCGTCGACCATGACCGGCCGATGCTGAAATGGCGGCGCAGCTCCCGATGGGGTCGAGTGAACAGCACTCGGTTCGGGTCCCGAGCCGGGCGTTGAATCAACCATCGCTCGACGGGCTTCCAAGCTACGAATCGGCCATCGATAACCCCCCGGACTGCAACGTGCGCCAGGTTGTATCTCCCGGTTGGCACTAAGAGGAGTAGCGGGCGGAGTCGTGGGGCAGAAGCACCCCTCTCCACATCCCGGGGGGTAATCGATGAACGATTTGTCAGATTCGGTTTCGCCCACTCTCCTTTCAGGTTCTAGGTGGGAAATTCGGTAATTGGCTTCGGTTGGCCAGTAGCTGTGTCTCGGTAACCGGCTTTCGATAGCTGACCGGTGACTGGTGTTCGGTGGTTCTAGAGGCCGAGGCGGGAAACCGCTTCGGCTAGTTCCTCGGCGGCTTCATCGGTGCCGAGGTCGTCCGCATATGTTTCGGCGGGCCAGATTTCAACCCGGTCGAATAAACCACTGACCACCACCTGAGATTGGAATCCCAACTCGTCGAGAAGTTCACGTGGGAGCGTGACCCTTCCTGCCGAATCGAGCTTCACCTCTCGCACGCTGTTCATCAGCTTGCGAAAGACCCTCATCGAGATACGTGATGCTGCTGACTCCGCCTTCCACTTTTCTGCAACGAGTCGAAACTCGCTTTCGCTCCAAAGTCCAAGACACCCATCGAGCTGGGTGACGTAGCCACGTTCGGCCACGAAGGCACGAAACGGTGAAGGGAGTACGACCCGGCCTTTGTCGTCAAGAGCATGTTCGTATTGACCGACAAACACCGTTTCACCTCATTTCTCCTTCTCGTGCTGAATAACTGCTTGCTGTATTTGAAAGCTGCGCCTGAACGCTGCATTCGTGTTGTTTTCGTGAATCTAGTGGGTGCGAGCCCCACTACGTGCCAAATTAACCCACTACGCCCCCCTTGGCAACACATTTAGTGACAATCTGCGGTTTTTCACGCGCGCTTCGCGCGTACGAGCGTTCGAAATTACAGCCATGTAGCAATCGCGCTTCAGTAGCAAAACCGCACTGATTTAGCGTGTTTCAGCTCTCGAACGGTCCGGATCGAATAACTCGAATGCGCAAGAAACAGCTAGTGGGGCGAAGTGGGGCGCCGAGTGGCGATGGAGTGGAGAAGGGACGCAGATCTGGTGGGAGACCGTCCCATTGGCGAATTCTCCTGCCGAGTCCGCTAGACCGGAGGAGAATCGCTGTGCCGCATCGCCCATTCCATCGCCAGCCCCGGGAGCCACGAACCACCTATGAACTGGGAGATCTCGACCACCGAGGGAACCGCTGCGGCGTTCCACGACCGCGACCCGGAGTCCGACACCGGTCATCAGGTCTGGACACATCGCCTTCAGGGTCCGGCGCTTGTGCTGGGAAGCACTCAGCCAGACGAACTGGTTCGGCGGGAGCGAGCCGAAGCCGACGGCATCGAGGTCTGCAGGCGCCGCTCCGGCGGCGGGCTGGTTTTCATCAACCCGGAAACCGACTGCTGGGTCGATGTGATCGTGCCCCACTCCTCTCCCCTATGGGACGACGACGTGGCGCGGGCTTTCCATTGGCTCGGCGAGCTGTGGGCCACCGTGATCAGCGAGTTGATAGCAGACGCAGCTGCAAACAACCATGCCCCATCGCCGGTCGTTCATCGTGCCTCGGCCGCCACTGCCGTGGGTCGAGTGTGGTGCTTCGCCGATCTTGGTCACGGCGAGGTCTCGTTGCAAGGCTCGAAGGTCCTTGGCCTCTCACAGCGCCGAACCAGAACATGGCTGCGCCTCCAAGGCCTCCTGCTGGGCGCCTGGCCGGGAGACCGACTACTCCCCTACGTCGACCTCGACTACCTGGTGGAGAATCACCCCGAACGGTTCGGGAATGCCGAGCTTCTTCGACCCGGCCACCTTGCCGCTGGATTCCCAGCCGAAGTTGCAGCGCCGAGCCCGGCCGACACGACCGCTCGGTTTACCAGCGCCATCCAACAGCAGTTCTCCAACCAAGACCGCTGATCGTGAGCGGCGGCTACAACCGTTATGACCAGCGATCGCGATGGGTGACCGTTAAACCACTTCCCATCGGTGGTGCTGCTTGGACTACATTAGGCCAATGTCACGGGCTCTCGTGTTGAATGCCACCTATGAGCCGATCGGCGTGGTGTCCGGTCGACGAGCCGTCATCCTCGCGCTGGCTAACAAAGTCGACGTGTTGGCTGAAACCGGCAACAAGTTCGCGTCCGCCAGAACCGAGGTTGCGGTCCCGTCTGTGGTGCGCCTTCGTTACTACGTCAAAGTGCCATACAAGCGCACTGCTCCATTGAGCAGGCGGGCGGTATTCGCCAGGGACCAGGGCAAGTGCCAGTACTGCAGCAAAGCTGCCGAGAGCATCGATCACGTGATTCCTCGCTCTCGAGGTGGCGATCACGCCTGGGACAACGTCGTGGCCTGCTGCCGGCCTTGCAACACCTACAAGAGCGATCGGCTGCTGAAAGACTGCTCGCTCAAGCTCCGGACAAAACCAGCGGCGCCCGCTCAGTATGTATGGGTCAAAGTCGCCGCAGGCACGGTTCCCGACTCATGGGCTCCCTACCTCGAACAGAAAGCCGCCTAGCGGCTCGATAGCCCGCTGCCTAAGCGCTCGCCATCTCCTGGTTGATTTGCCGCCCCTCAATGGCATACGGTTACCTATCAGTAACTGCGGCGTTCGAACGCGAGTCCACGGCGAGTGAATCTCCCCCGTACCATCGAAGTTGATCGCTATCCCCCCTGAATTTCAACCCCCCGAATAAGGACCAGCCGTGCAACCGACTTACACCGCCGAAGCCGACGTCTTCCGGGAGAAGATCCAAGCTTTCCTGGCAGAACACTTGCCAAGCAATTGGAAGGGCATCGGCGCCCTCGACAATGAAGCCTCGCTCACCTTTACCCGTGAGTGGCGTGACATCTTGCGAGATAACCAGCTCCTGGCCGCCACCTGGCCGACCGAATACGGCGGGGCAGGCCTCAGCGCCCTCGAGTCTGTGATCATGGCCGAGGAGTTCCAGAAGGCTGGCGTGCCCACCGGTGGCACCAACGATGCGTTCAGCATCCAGATGGTCGGCAACACCATCATCCACTGGGGCACCGAAGAGCAGAAGAAACACTTCCTGCCTCGGATTATTTCCGGTGAAGACATCTGGTGTCAGGGCTATTCGGAGCCAAACGCTGGCTCCGACCTAGGAAATCTCGGTTGCCGAGCGACCCTCGATGGTGACGAGTGGTCGATCAACGGCCAGAAGATCTGGACTTCAGCAGGCCACATGGCCAACTGGATATTCGTGCTGACCCGCACCGAGGCCGATGTAGCCAAGCACCGAGGCATCACCTTCCTGTTGTGCCCGATGGATCAGGAAGGGGTCGAAGTTCGCCCGATCGAGATGATCAGCGGCGAGTCCGACTTCAACGAGGTGTTCTTCACCGAGGCGAAGACGGCCAAGGAGAATGTGATCGGCGAGGTTAACGGCGGTTGGGCCGTAGCCATGACGCTGCTCGGCTTCGAACGGGGCGAAGCTGCGGCGACCACACCGGTTTCGTTCCGTGGTGAACTCGACCGTTTGACCGCGCTGGCAAAGGCCTATGGACGTACCGACGACCCGGTCGTCCGCCAGCAGCTGGCCTGGTGCCATTCGAAGGTTGAGATCATGCGTTACCTCGGCATGCGAACCCTCACCAAGTTCCTCTCCGGCGAGAGCCCGGGGCCAGACGCCTCGATCTTCAAGCTCTACTGGTCGGAATACCACAAGACCATCACCGAGCTGTCGCTGAACATCATGGGCGCCGACGCCATGAACGTCGACGGCAAGTTCCCGTCCAGCGCCTTCGGCACCGACGCACCCGGCGCGCCAAACCAGTCCGGAACCTGGATCGGTACCTTCTTGAACGCTCGAGCCGGGACGATCTATGCCGGAACCAGCCAGGTCCAACGCAACATCATCGGCGAGATGGTGCTCGGTCTGCCGAAGGAACCACGTTCGGACGGCGGTCCCTGGAAAGACATCCCTAAATAATGCCTGAGATGCTCTCAGCCCGGCGGGCTTCGAGCGGACCTTCAGTATTACTTCGAGTAGTACCTCACGTATTGCTTCGCGTATTCAAGGTTGGGCTGGCGCTGATTCGTCGGCCCGACCTTTGGTCAACCTCGTTGCGCGCTGGCTTGTCGCTGGCGCCAAGCGGCTGGTGGCGCCGGGCGCCCTATCTACCGCTGCCCGACTCCGAGTGGTTGCGGTTTCGTATGTCGACGGCCTACGGCGGCGATGGTCGCCTGAGCCGTGATTCGGCTTTCGAGGCCGACGACCTGATCACCTGGTTGGAGTGGCGTAAGTCCTGGCCGGGCTGAGTTCTCGGCTGTCGGTCGGCTCTGCTCAGGAAATGCCGATCGAGTTTCCGTTGTCTCGCAAGCCCACGGCTCCAGCCCCGATGAGCGGCCCCTCGTCGCCGCAACCTGCGGGTTCGATACGGGCGCCTTTTGCGAACTCGAGTCGGCAGATTCGATGCATCTCTGCTTGAGCTGCGGCGAAGAACGGCTCACCGAAACCCATCGCCACTGAGCCTGCGACCAGCACCAGCTGTAAATCGAGCAAGTTGGCGACCGAACCGGCGGCTCGCCCGACGAGCGTGCCAGCCTCGGCTACGACCGCGGTCGGCGCCTCGTTCGCCACATGGCCGCTGTGGATGGCGATAGCGGCCCCCGATGCTTCGGCCTCCAGTGTTCCAGCCACATGACCGGGAATCGATCGACCGGGTGTGGCGACGACCAACTGTCCGATGTGGCCAGCGTTGCCTGTACCGCCTTGCAGCAGTCTGCGGTTGAGCACAATGCCGCCTCCGATCCCGGTCGAGACCACGATCGCCATGTAGTTTTCGACGCCTACTGCGCCGCCGACCCAGCCTTCGGCTAGGGCCAATGCCTGGGCGTCATTTTCGACTTTGCAGTTGAGGCCGGTCAGTTCACGCAGCTTGGCGGCCAGCGGAAACGAACGAAACGCCTCGATGTTGAGCGGTGAGACCAGCTCGCCGTCGGCGCTCATCGGTCCGGAACAGCCAACCCCGCAGCAGGCAAAACGATCAAACGGGGCGAAGCCACCCAGTAACTGAGCCAGGCGATCGAACACTTCATCGCCGGTTTGACGGGTTCGAGAGGAACCGTGGGCACCGTCGGGGCTACTCTGGGTTGGTGAACTGGCTCGCTCATGAAGTAGTCCATCGCTATCGACCACGCCGACTGCCAGCTTTGTGGCACCAATATCGATTGCCAGGGCATAGTCCATGACCGGAGACAGTAGCCCTCCCGACTCCCTGAACGCCTCTATCACCGATAACCTTCGCCAAGAGAGCCGTTGTACGGAGGTACCTGGTAAGTGAGCACCACACAAGCACCGAGTCTTGACGAGACGCGGGCGTATCAGTTCGCAGCTGCGTTCAATGCAATTCGAGACAATATGCAACAAGTGGTGCGTGGTAAACAGCACGTCGTCGAGATGTCGCTGCTCTGCCTTCTGGCCGGCGGGCACCTGCTCGTTGAAGACGTACCTGGAGTCGGTAAAACCCTCCTAGCTAAGGCGCTCGGCGGGTCGATCGGAGCCAAGATCGGTCGAATCCAGTTCACTCCCGACCTGCTCCCAGCCGACGTAACCGGCGTCAGCGTCTGGAACCGCAATACCTCGCAATTCGAGTTTCGACCGGGCCCTGTGTTCACCGAATTGGTGCTGGCCGACGAGATCAATCGGGCTTCACCAAAGACCCAGTCGGCGCTGCTCGAGTCGATGGCCGAGTCGCAGGTCACCGTCGATGGTGTAACCCACGCGTTGCCCCACCCCTTTATGGTGCTGGCCACCCAGAACCCCATCGAGCAGGAGGGAACGTATCCGCTTCCCGAGGCCCAGCTCGACCGGTTCCTGATGAAGATCTCTGTCGGCTATCCCGATCGTGCCGACGAGCTGCTCATTCTGCAGACCCACGAGACCGACGGCCAGGTCGACCGGTTGCAACCGGTTGCCAACCTGCAAGACATCGTCGCCATGACTCAGATGGTCACCGCAGTCCACATTGCCCCTGAGCTGCGTATGTACCTCATCGAGCTGGCCGACGCCACCCGTCGTCACCCGGCCGTCGGTCTTGGAATTTCCCCGCGTGGCACATTGAGCCTCCAGCGAGTGGCCCGAGCCCGGGCAGCATCGCAGGGCCGGGTCTACGTCAGCGATGACGACATCAAGGCGGTGGCTCCACAGGTCATGGCTCACCGCATGATCATGCGGCCCGAAGCGGTACTCCAGGGAACGACGACCGAAGCGGTTGTAGCCGACGTCCTGCGGGCCGTCCCCGTGCCTCACGACCGGGTCTGATGCGCCCAACCCGAGCTGGGCTCGGTCTGCTGTTGATCGGCATTGCGCTGGTAATCGCTGGTCGGCTGCTCGGCATCCTTGAGCTCTATCTACTGGCGGCGATGGCCATCATCGCCTCGGTCATGGCCGCGATCTATACCGCCAGTACCAGGCTTGACCTGTCGATCAACCGGCTGGCTACGCCGTCGAGGTTGCGGGCTGGCAGTCCAGCTCGAATCGACCTAACGATGCGCAACCGGGCCGGGCGGAGCACGCCGGTGCTTTCGGCTCACGACCAGGTCCAGGGTGGCCGGGGGGCCGCGGTTCTGCTCGCTCCCCTCGCTGGCGGTAAGGAAGCCAAGATCGCCTACCGGCTTCCGACCCACAGACGTGGCCGGCTACAGATCGGCCCGCTCGACCTTTCCCTGGGAGACCCGCTCGGTCTCACCAGAAGTAGAATCCGGGCCGCCGAGGTCACCAACCTGATGGTCCACCCTCGCCTGATCGAGCTGATTCCACTGGTGGCTATCGCCGGCCACGACCCAACCGCCGATCAGCAGCCGATTCGAGCAATCGCCAACTCCGGCGACGAGTTCTTTGCCCTCCGGCCCTATGTCTTCGGTGATGAGTTGAAGCGGGTCAATTGGCGAGCATCGGCTCGCCTCGATGACCTGGTTGTCCGCCAAGAGGAGCGACCAAAGACCGGCCGAGTCACCGTCGTACTCGATCGCCGGGCCGAGGTCTACGACGAAGATGGATTCGAGCGGGCGGTTTCGGCGGCCCTCAGCGCCCTCCACAGCGGGTTCCGTGGCGGCGATGCCCTACGGTTCCTCACCTCGGCTGGGCCGGCCGTCAGCGACATCAGAACCCGTTCCGAGCTCGATGCTGTCGACGAGCAACTGGCCCTCATCGAGACCACGGAAAGCGCCTCGCTGGTCAGGACCCTTGAAGAGCTGAACCGCGCAACTCGAGGTGGAACCTTGGTCGTGGTGACCGGCCAGCTGCAGGGACCGATCGAGCAGGTGATCGCCCGCTCTCGCAGAACGTTCGGCCTGGTGATCGTTATTACGTGTATGCGCTCTGCTGACGGTCCATGGCCATGGGCCATCACCTATGATGAGTCGAACGACCTAGCGGCTGAGTGGCAGCTAGTCGTTACCTCAAGCAAGGGGACCTAACGGTGCGGGACCGACGGACATGACGAACGAACACCAGCCTCCAATCTGGCTTGAGATCTCCGCCGCACTGCTGGTCCCGGCCGCCTGTGTCGGCTTTAGCCGAGTGTTCATCGAAACCTCGACGGTGATGCCGATCATCGGCGCCGCGCTGCTGTCTTCCGCCGCGGCGGTTCTGGCCCGTCGGCTCAGGGTGCCACTGGTCATCTCGACGCTCATCTCGCTTGCGCTGCTAACCGCACTGATCGCCAACCGCTACGCCCCGGGCACCGCCCGGCTCGGCATCTTGCCGACCAGAGAGACGTACGACCAGCTACGACTGCTCTTCGACGAACTGATCTTGAATTTCCAAGAGCTGAAAACCCCGGTGCCTGCACTGCAACCGTTCGTCGCCGCCTCGATGATCGGCGCTTGGATCATGGCCTTCCTCACCGACTGGGGAGCCATGCGACTGCGACTGGCTTTCGAGCCGGTACTCCCGAGCGGGCTGCTCTTCATATTTACCTCGATTCCCCCGGTTAGCGCCGGCGGAAACGTCATTCTGTCCACCGTGGTGTTCGGCGCCGCCATCGCAGCGTGGGCGGTCAGTCAGCGGGCGGCCAACCTGCTGCAGCGCGGCGTGTGGTTGGCAAACGATCATCGGCGTGGCCCGGCCAGCATCGGTGCCGCCGGAGCCGTCGTAGCCTCGATCGCGGTCCTAGCTGGCGCCATCGTCGGACCACGTCTTCCAGGCGCAGGCGCCGAGCCGATCATCACCCTTGATGAGCAGGGCGACCCGACCCGCGTCGTCGTCAGCCCGTTCGTGAACATCCGCTCCCGGCTGGTCAGCCAGACCTCACAGGAGTTGTTCACCGTCGTTGCCGACAAGCCGACCTATTGGCGGATTGCTGGCCTCGACACCTACGAAGACGACATCTGGAAGGTGGCTGGCGACTTCTCACCCGAAGATGGCCGACTGCCCGGCCAGCGGGAGTACGACGGCGACGTAAGCATCGTCTCGCAGGACTATTCAATCAGTGCTCTGGCGGCGATCTGGCTGCCGGCGGCGTTCGCCCCTTCGGAGATCGTTCAGGCAACCGCCGATGTGACGTGGAACGCCGAGAACAGCTCGCTGACCGTTGCCAACAACGTCGAGAATTCCGATGGCGTCCAGTACTCGCTGCTTTCCAATGTGCCGGCCTTCAGCGTCGCCCAGCTGCAGTCGAGCGACGAAACGATTCCCCCCGACATCGCTCGGCGTTACCTGACTCTGCCGAGCGATCTAAGCTCTCAGGTTCTCGACAACGCACTGAGTATCACCGAGAACTTCAGCACCCGCTATGACAAGATGCGGGCGCTGCAGG
>JBOEHD010000335.1:0-2198 GCA_050633745.1 Acidimicrobiales bacterium | reverse complement strand
GTGGTCAACGCAGGCGACGGCTGGCACCAGCATCCGACTCAGGCTCTGCTCGACTGCTTCACGATTTATCAAAAGCGTGGTCCACTCGATGGCCGTAAGATCGCCATATGCGGCGATATTCAGCACTCTCGGGTTGCCAGGTCGAACGTGGAAGCGTTCACCAAGCTCGGCGCCGAGGTTGTGCTGATCGGGCCTCGAACGATGTTGCCTCCGTGCCTCGATGGCTGGCCGGTCAAGGTCGAACCCGACCTCGACGCCGTTCTTCCAGACCTTGACGTTGCCTACTTCCTGCGTATCCAGCAGGAACGCTCGGACGAGGGGCTGTTCCCCAGCGTTCGGGAGTACCGCGAGCAGTACGGTCTGACCAGAGCCCGAGCCGCCAGGCTGCACCCCGAGGCGTTGATCATGCACCCCGGACCGATGAACCGAGGGGTCGAGATCGACCCCGAGGTGGCCAATGACCAGCGGTGTGTGGTGTTAGATCAGGTCGCAGCAGGCGTACCGGTCCGTATGGCCGTGCTGTTCCAACTACTGGGACCAGGCCAGTTCGACATGGGCAGTTCGGTTTAGGCAAGTCGGTTTAGGCAGTCGGATTTCGGCAGTTCGAAATAACGCAAGACTCAATCAAGATTCGAGAACAGGAGCTCAATGACCACCACCGCATTCAGGGGCGGAACAGTAGTAGATCAGTCGGGTGAGCGGGCCGTCGACGTTGTTGTCGACGATCAAACCGGCCTCGTCAGCGCAATCGGTGACGGAGCCGAAGCCGATATCTCGATCGACGCCGAGGGTTGCCTTATTCTCCCCGGCTTTGTCGATCTCCATGCTCACCTCCGTCAACCGGGCAACGAGGCAGCGGAGACCATCGAAACCGCCAGCCGAGCCGCAGCGCTCGGTGGCTTCACCGCAGTGGTTGCGATGCCAAACACCACACCCTGTATGGACTCGGCCGCAGTGGTCAGCGAAGTGATCGACCATGCGAAGAGCGCTCTGTGTGAGGTCAAACCATCAGCGGCCATCACCATCGGCCGCGACGGCGAAGCGCTCGCTCCCATGGGGGAGTTGATCGAGCTCGGCGTGCGCATGTTCACCGACGATGGCACCGGGGTGCAAGACGATCAGATGATGCGACGGGCGCTTGAGTACGCCGGTTCGCTTGTGGTCGACGACGGTACATCGATCGTGCTTTCGCAGCATTGCGAAGTCACCGCCCTTTCGCAGGGAGGGGTTATGCACGAGGGGGCCTGGTCCTCCCGTCTCGGTCTTGGCGGTCAGCCGTCGGAAGCCGAAGAGCTGATGGTCATGCGAGACATCGCCCTGTCGAGGCTCACCGGAGTGCCGGTCCACATGCAGCATCTTTCAACCGCGGGCAGCGTCGCTCTGGTTCGGGCGGCCAAGGCTGAGGGGCATCCGGTTACCGCCGAAGCTACGCCTCATCACTTCACGCTGACCGACGCCGAGTGCGCCTCGTATGATCCGGTATTCAAGGTTCACCCGCCGCTGCGGACCCAGAGCGACGTCGAGGCGATCCGCCAGGGTCTGGTCGACGGCACCATCGACGCGGTGGCTACCGATCACGCTCCGCACACCCCGGACTCCAAGGAACAGCCTTTCGATCAGGCTCCACCCGGAATGCTCGGTCTGGAGACGGCCTATGCGCTGGCGAACACCGAGTTGGAACTCTCGACTCAGCAGCTGATCAACGTCTTGTCGACTCAGCCAGCCAGAATCGGTGGCTTAGCAGACCGGCACGGCGGCCCGATCGAGGTCGGCCGTCCGGCCAACCTGGCCATCGTCGACCCGAAACACGCCTGGACCGTCGAACGCGATGATCTGGCCAGCCTGAGTACGAACACGCCTTTCCACGGCCGTGATGTCGTCGGCAAGGTACGACACACCGTGTTCAACGGCGAGCCGGTCGTGCTCGATGGAAAGGCTGTTCGATGAGCGACAAGGCCTTGAGTGATAATGCGCCGAGTAAACAATCAGCCAACGCTCCCGGTGAGCGCCCAGCCGCCGCGGCTTTGGTTCTGGCAGACGGCTCAACCTTCGAGGGCGAGCACTTCGGAGCGATACCGACCTCGGGGATCGCCTCGGGAGAAGTGGTGTTCAACACCGCGCTCACCGGTTATCAGGAAGTGATCACCGACCCGTCATACGCAGGGCAGATCATCAACTTCACCTACCCCCACATCGGC
>JBOEHD010000334.1:0-1655 GCA_050633745.1 Acidimicrobiales bacterium | reverse complement strand
CCGGCCACCATCATGACCGACCCGGATTTCGCAGACGCCACATACATCGAACCGCTGACCCTCGAAGTGCTCACCCGTATCATCGAGGTGGAGAAGCCAGACGCGGTGCTTGCCACCCTCGGTGGCCAGACCGCGCTGAACCTGGCGATGGAGATGGTCGAGTCGGGCGTTCTCGACGAGTACGGCGTTGAGTTGATCGGCGCTGACGCCGAGGCCATCTCGACCGCCGAAGACCGCTCGAAGTTCAAAGAGGCGATGATCGAAATTGGGCTCGAGGTGCCTCGCAGCGGCGTGGCCCACACCATGGAAGAGTCGCTCGAGATCATCAAGGACATCGGTCTGCCGGTGGTGATCCGGCCGGCATACATCCTCGGTGGTCGCGGCACCGGCATCGCTCACACCGCAGAAGCATTCGCCGCGGTGGCAGCCAACGGTTTGGCCGCCAGCCCGATCAGCGAGATCCTCATCGAGGAATCGATCGCCGGTTGGAAAGAGTTCGAGGTTGAAGTCATGCGGGACCGCATGGACAACCAGGTCATCGTCTGTTCGATCGAGAACTTCGATCCGATGGGCGTACACACCGGCGACTCGATCACTGTCGCACCGATCCAGACCCTGAGCGACGTTGAATACCAGGTGATGCGCGACGCTGCGTTCGCCTGCCTGCGTCGTGTCGGGGTTGAGACCGGCGGCTCGAACGTGCAGTTCGCCATCGACCCCGAAGACGGTCGCATGGTGGTTATCGAAATGAACCCCCGAGTCAGCCGTTCTTCGGCCCTGGCTTCGAAGGCCACCGGATTCCCCATCGCCAAGATCGCGGCCAAGCTGGCCGTTGGTTACACCCTCGACGAGATTCCGAACGACATCACAAAAAAAACACCGGCGTCGTTCGAGCCGGTGATCGACTACGTGGTGACCAAGATCCCTCGCTGGGCCTTTGAGAAGTTTCCCGGCACCTCCGGCGTTCTCGGCACATCGATGCAGTCGGTTGGCGAGGTGATGGCCATCGGCCGGACCTTCCCCGAGTCGCTACAAAAGGCCTGCCGTTCGCTGGAGTTGGGCCAAACCGGCCTCAACGGGAACAGCGCCGAACAGCGGTTCAACGAACTCGACCGCGACGAACTGGCCCGGCGGGTACCGATCGGTACCCCCGATCGTCTCTTCGAAGTTGAGGCCGCGCTGCGAGCCGGTTTCTCGGTTGACGAGCTGTTCGAGCTGAGCAAAATCGATCGCTGGTTCCTCGATCAGATGTCGGTCATCGTGGAAGAGCGCCAGAGCCTGGAGGGTCGCTCGATCGACGAGCTGACAAAGGCCGACTGGCGTCGGGCCAAGCAGCTTGGCTTCAGCGACGACCAATTGGCCTACCTCATGAATTCCGACGAAGACGCGGTTCGCAAGGCGCGAATCGGTCACGGAGTCAACGTCACATTCAAGACGGTCGACACCTGCGCTGCGGAGTTCGAAGCTCTAACGCCGTATCACTACTCGACCTACGAGGAGGAGAGCGAGGTGGTGGCCAGCGACCGGGACAAAGTAATGATCCTCGGCTCCGGCCCCAACCGCATCGGCCAGGGCATCGAATTCGACTATTGCTGTGTTCATGCCAGCTTTGCGCTGCGCGACGCCGGCTACGAGACCATCATGGTCAACTGCAA
>JBOEHD010000333.1:0-3439 GCA_050633745.1 Acidimicrobiales bacterium | reverse complement strand
TGAGGGTGAGGAGGGCGATGGCCCGGTCTGGTTGATCGGCCCGTAGTCGGGAGGCGGCGGCGGTGGTCACATGGTAGAAGCCGGTGGCTCCGGTGACGCCGGCGCCGATGGCGTAGAGGGCGGCGAAGGTCCAAACGTCGGTGGCCCACGTCGAGGCCATCATCGCCCCGCCGCCGAGCAGGGCCTGGAGGCCGAAGGGGCCTATGCCGCCGTAGCGGTCGAGAAGCCGACCGCCGATGAAGGCGCCGAGTCCGGTGATGACCTGTGCGGCGCCGTAGACGTTGCCCAGGGCAGCAGTGCTCCACCCGGTGTCCTCTGATATGGGGCTTATCAGGACCCCGAACCCGTAGAACCATGAGCCGTAGGTAGTGATGGTCACCACGCCGAGGGCGACGACGCCGAACCAACCTCGATCGGTGGTCTTCGCCGAGTTGGGGCGGGCCGGGGGAGATGTCTGCACTGTGCAATGTCGGATCGCTAGGCAGCGTCCGGCGGCCTAGTTCGGGAGGCAATCCGACGTGCGGTCGGTTGTTGTGGTTGGCGCGGTGGCGCTCGTGCATAGGCCGGTTTCAGGGAGTTCGAGCTCGATGCGCCGGGCGGCGTCATGGTCGCCGGCGATCTCGGCGACGACCGAGCGGGCCTGTTCGTAGCCTGTCGCTAGCAGGAACGTCGGGGCTCTGCCGTAGGACTTCATCCCGATCGGGTAGTAGCCCGCATCGGGGTGGGCGAGCTCGTCGACCCCGTGGGGCGGGACGCTGCCACAGGAGTGAATGTTTGGGTCGATCAGGGGAGCTAGGGCTGCGGTGGATTCCACGCCTGGGTCGATGTGCAATCGGAGTTCCCGGGCGATGTGGAAGTCAGGACGAGCCCCCGTGCTGGCGATCACATGATCGAACGGTCCGATCTTCACGCCATCGGTGGAGAGCAGGTAGACCTGACCGGAGCCATCGATGACCTGTTCGAGTCGGAACCCGGTCACGAGGTCGACTGCCCCGTCGGACACGAGCTTCTCGGCGCTGGCCCCAAGTTCGCCACGGGCCGCTAGCTGGTCGTTGTCATCACCTCCGAACATCTGTCCCGGGCTCGGCCTGCGCACGAGCCACGTTGTTGTCGTCTCAGGTTCTTCGATGGCAAGCGCCGCCAAGAAGCGGATCACGTTCTGGGCGGAGTGGCCTGATCCAACAACAGCGACCCGCCTATTCGCATATCGGGCTCGTTCTGCACCGAGGATGTCAGGGATGCCGTAACGCACGATCCCCGCGGCTGCGGCTTCCTTCTCGCCGATGGCTGGTATTCCTGCGGCCCCGAGGGGGTTCGGCTGGGTCCAGGTGCCCGACGCATCGACAACGGCCTGAGCCTTGATCCGAACCTCTCCGCTCGGCCCGTCAGCGACCACCACGAACGGGTAGCTGGCCCGCTCGTCGGTCTTGACTTTATCGATGCCGTGGCGGGCGACATGGATGACCCGGTGGTCGAACCGGAGGGTCTTGGCGATATCGGGCAGCTCAGCCAACGGTTGGAGGAACAGCTCGATCAGTTCGCCTCCAGTAGGGTGGCGATCGTCGTCCGGGCGCCGCCAACCGGTCGGAGCAAGCATTCGCGCAGCCATCGGGTCGACCAGGTGCCGCCAGGGTGAGAACAACTGGACATGTGCCCACTGTCGGATGTTGGCTGCGATCGATTCGCCTGCCTCGAGCACGATGGGAGTCATGCCTCTGTCGATCAGATGAGCAGCCGCGGCAAGGCCAATAGGGCCGGCGCCAACTACGACAACTGGAAGGTCACTGTTTTCTGACACTATGAATTGCCTCGCTGTTCTTGTAGACGGTTGGGGTACGCAGCGGTCATGCTGTCGAACCGGTTTCGGAGTGGTTCAGCAGCGCTGACAGCTCTTCGGTAGCTGCGGAGTTGACTGCGCATTCGATGCTGCGGCCATTGCGTGTCATCGAGATCAGCCCAGCGAGGCGAAGCTCCTTGAGGTGATGCGACACCGTCGATGCCGCGATGCCAAGCCCCTCGGCCAGATCACCCACACAAGCCCCGACCGTCTCGTCCGTGGCGCACACCGGAGTGGTCCCGCAATGGTCGATGACTCGAAGGAACAACCTCAATCGGTTCGGATTCGAAAGCGCAGCGAACATAGCGGCCGAACGCTCCAGATCGACTGTTTGATTATTCGACATCTATCGAACAATAGTCGGTAGGAGGTTAACGTTCGACCCGTTCCGAAGTCGAACGCCCAACTTCCTCGACGGTGCTGAAGAACCGAGGCGATCGGAGTGGGACCTCCTGAGATCGCACGACGGCTCAATCCCCGAGAACTACCATCGGCTCCATGGAGACGATCGATGTCAGGTTCCTGAGACCTGGCGATATCGGGTTGCTAGGGGAGATCGATCGTCGCGAGCAGCTCGAGGTCGAATATGCGGTCGAGAGCGGGAGGCTGGTCTCCTCCAAGACCGAGATGTACGTGCCTCCATGGGACCGGTCGGGCTCAGGCGACCATAGTGTGAGCCACCTCATCGCGTTCTGCAGCCCACACCTGGATCGGGGCGCGCAGCTCCTCGGGGCCTTCGACGGAGATGCGATCGTCGGGATGGCGCTCGTGGAGCCGTCGCTACGGCCCGGTCTCGGATGGCTCGCGCTTCTGCACGTGTCGAATGGTCGGCGACGTGGTGGCGTCGGTCAGGCGCTGTGGAACGTGGCAACATCTGTCGCTCGGGACTCTGGCGCCAGCGCGATGTACGTATCGGCTACGCCAACGGGATCGGCCGTGCAGTTCTATCTCAAGCAGGGATGCCAGCTCGCCGGGCCGGACGAGATCGTCCCAGAGCTGTTCAAGTTGGAACCCGACGATGTTCACTTGGTTGGCGCCCTCTAGCCCACGGCCCCACTGCGGTGCCCGGTAACGAAAACTGTCGACCTCGAGGCCGACTACCCGAACACTTTTCGGCGGGCGCTTGGTCAGGCTCTCGGTATCGTCAATGATTCATGAATCTCGACTTTGATGGCAAGCGAGTACTAGTCACGGGTGGTACCCGTGGTATCGGCCGGGGCATCGTTGAGGTATTTCTGAACTCTGGGGCGCGGGTTGCGTTGAATGGAGGTTCTGAAGAGTCGACGCATCAAGCCGTCGAGGAGATCGGTGCCGGAGACCAGGTGGACACGATCGATTGACCGGTGATCGAGTGACCCGGAGCGAAGGTGGGCACCGGGTCAATAGCTGAACATCGTTGGGCGGGCCCGTCGTGCCGCACTAGCGCACTACGTCAACCTCGACTTTGTCTGTTGATCGCCCTGGGCTGGCCGGATTTGAGGGGGTTTGTCTTTTCCAGGCGACTGCTCCGGGGCCGTGGGGGGCGAGGCGGTCGCCGATGTTGGCGAGTTGGCATCGGGGCAGTGAGAGGCATCCGCACCCGATGCAGGTATCGAGTTGGTC
>JBOEHD010000332.1:0-8449 GCA_050633745.1 Acidimicrobiales bacterium | reverse complement strand
CGACCGACCACTGCTCGGCCTCGCCAACCGACTCGGTGGTGCTGTCTCCGTCTTGAGCCGTGTCTTGATTCGTGTGTTGATTTTCTGCCATGAAGGAGAGTGTAAAATCTAAACATATGTTTAGGTCAAGGGCTCAAACCCAGGTTTCAAACGCAGGTTTCAAACGACCGGGCAGCAGAACTGGGCAGGCCGACAATCTGTTCCCTTCGTCAGCCACAGCAAGTAGGTTCAACCCATGGACGATGCGACCCGGGCCGGTTGGTTAGCCCAATGCCTCGGGAACTCAGCGCACTCCCCGCTAGGCCAGGAAGACCTGGATGATCTGATAGACGCTGCCACAATCAGCCAGGCGATCGCCGGTGATGTGCTCTTCAGTCGGAACGACCCGATCGACAACGTCTTTGTCCTTGAGACCGGCAAAGTGGCGCTGACCAGGCCCGGCCTCGATCGAGCACCGTTACTGCAAATTCTGCATCCCGGCGACGTCTTTGGTGACCTTCCGGTCTTGCTCGGTAAACGGGCGCCGGTTGATGCGGTGGTTTTGGAAGACGCTCAGTTCCTCACCATCGAAGGGGACAGCCTGCTGTGGCTTGTGTCGACGCGTCCTCGTATAGCGCTGCGCTGGATGGTCTCGATAGCGGGGCGTCTGGCCGACGCCCAGGATCGCTTAGAGGAGCTGCTGGCCGGGCCGCTCGACTACCAGCTCGCAACGTTGCTGCTCCATACCGCTGACCAAGATGATCAGAAGGTCAGGCTCAGCCAGGAGACGCTGGCACAGCTACTCGGTGCGGCCCGGCCAAGCGTTGCTCGCAGTTTGGCCAACCTTGAGAAACAGGGTTTGATCGAGAAGCAGTACCGGGAGATCCGCATCGTCAACCGAGGCGGCCTAGAAGCGCTGACTGCATAGCGCTCTGCGAATTGGACTGATTGCACCGCGCTGTTCGGAGCGTTGGAAGGCCTCATACCGATGATTGTCACCGTTGTGACAATTGGGAACTGTTCCGCGAGGTCGGTCAGTTTCGTTATGTATGAGTGAGGCACAGACCACAAAGAACCAGAACACCAGCCCCAAAGAGTCGAGCATCGAAGATGTCGACGTCATCGTGATCGGTATGGGACCGGCAGGCGAAACCGTCGGCGGAAATCTCGCCGAAGCCGGGCTGAGCGTCGTCGGCATCGAAGGTGCTCTTGTCGGCGGCGAATGCCCCTACTGGGGTTGCGTGCCGAGCAAGATGATGATTCGGGCCGCCAATTTGCTGGCCGAGACTCGTCGGGTTCCCGACCTCGCCGGATCATCGACCGTCACCCCCGACTGGGCTCCGGTCGCCAAACGAATCCGAGACCAGGCCACAGACAACTGGGATGACACCGTCGCCGTCGACCGATTCGTAAACAAGGGCGGCACGTTCGTCCGGGGTTACGCCGAGATCGTCGGCCCTGACCTCGTCGAGGTCGCCGGTAAGACCTACCGGGCCGCCCGCGGTGTTGTTATCGCAACCGGCACCCTGGCCGCCGTTCCCCCAATTCCCGGTCTGGCCGACACGCCGTTCTGGACCAACCACGACATCATGGAAGCAAAGGAGCTTCCCGAGTCGTTGGTAGTCCTGGGCGGTGGGCCGATCGGGTCGGAAATGGCCCAGGTCATGGCTCGCTTTGGAGTCAACGTTTCGATAGTCGAGGGCGCAGAGCGGCTGCTCATCAGGAACGAACCGGAGGCTGGGCAGGTCCTGGCTGAGGTCTTCGAAGCCGAGGGCATCGCGGTTCACACCGGCCAGTTCGCATCCGAAGTTCGATACGACGACGGACAGTTCGTGGTTGTCATGCCAGACGGCACCGAGATCACCGGTGAGAAGCTGCTGGTCGCCGCCGGACGACGGACCTTCCTCAAAGAGCTCGGCGCGGCAAAACTTGGAGTCGACGTTGAAGCTCCGTTCCTGTCGGTCGACGAGCGTATGCGGGTCACCGAGAACGTTTGGGCCGTGGGCGACATCGCTGGCCAGGGCCAGTTCACCCACCTAGCGACCCGTCAGGGTGCAGTCGCAGCAGCCGACATTCTCGGCCAGGACGTCGAACCGCTCAACCTCGATGCACTCTCGGCGGTGACCTTCTCCGACCCTGAGGTTGGAGCGGTTGGTCTCACCGAAGCCGAGGCTCGGGAGCAGGGTCTCAACGTTGCCATCGCCTTCAAGCCGGTTGGCCACACCGCTCGAGGTTGGCTGCATTCCACCGGCAACGAGGGCTTCATCAAGCTGGTAGCCGACGCCGATAGTGACCTGCTGGTCGGCGCAACATCGGTCGGACCGGTCGGTGGTGAAGTCCTTGGGCTGCTGTCCTTGGCGGTCCACGCCAAGATTCCGGTGGCCACGCTGAAGTCAATGATCTACGCATACCCAACTTTTCACAAAGGAGTGGAAGACGCACTCGGTGAGCTGGGTTAGATAGGTACAGGCAAAACTAAATCGCCCCGGGTCGGCTGGTTCCTCTCCCCCTGCCTGCTCGACCCGGGCCAAGTCTCCCAACAAATCCCCCCCAAATCAGACCGGCGCCGAATCCACCTCGGCGCCGGTTTCAGTTCTCCCGGCGGCGTATCTCTAGGTCAAGGGTCCAACCGAGCAGTTAAGGTGACCGGCTATGAAGGGGCCGAAGCGGTTGGTATCGAGGTCGGCGAGCAGGCCGCTGCTAGCTGTGTTCCGCCTTGTTAGGCGCCTGGTTGGCACCATCGCAGTAGCAACCTTCGCGGTCTTCTTGGCGGTCGAGATTTCCATCCCCGGTGGTTTCGGCGCCGTCTTGTTACCGAACGGGGTTAATCGTTCCTCGCCTCGAGATGTGGCCATCGTCGAGGCGTTCCATCTCGATTCCAATCTCTTCGTTCGTTACGGCCATTGGGTCGCCGATGTCTTCAGTGGCGACTTCGGTCGATCCACTAGGGCCGGCACCCCGGTGCTCGAGGTGCTGACCCATCGGCTCTCGATCTCGCTGGAACTCATGCTGGCTGCGATGTTGCTGACCGTAGTGATCGGTATTCCGCTTGGGCTGTTGGCCGCGGTGCGTTCCGAACGAGGAGCGGGCCGGATACTGAACGCCTTCCTGGGACTGGCGCAGTCGGTCCCCGTCTACCTGACGCCCATCTTCCTGGTTGCAATCTTTGCCGTGCGGCTGCAGTGGCTGCCGGCCGCCGGTTGGGTGAGAATCAGCGATTCGCTATGGGGCAACCTGCGGGGCCTGCTGATGCCGGTTGCCGCCTTGGCGTTTGCCGAGATTGGGATCGTGGCCAGGGTTGTACGAGCCGACGTGCTCGTGGTCCTACAGCAGGATTACATCGCCGCGGCCAGAGGAAAAGGCCTACCGACCAGCACGGTCATCGCCAGGCACGCGTTTCGGCCCGCCTCGCTCGGGCTGCTGAACGTGATCGGTTTGAACATCGGGGCCTTGCTATCGGGGGCGGTGGTCATCGAGATCATCTTCGGAATCGGCGGCCTCGGTCAGGTTCTCCTGGAAGCGACCCTGGCACGTGACCTCTACCTAGTACTGGGACTGACGGTGTACATGGTGGTGATCTACGTGCTGCTCAGCGCGGTGGTCGACGCGCTGATGTTCGCCGCTGACCCCCGAATCCGAAGGCCCTGACTCGCAAGCTCTTGTCTACGTCAAGCCTGCCGGAGCGGTTCGCTCGACGTGGCGATCAAGGCTGATGGTGATCAGGGCGGCGCTGGCTAGCGAGAGCACCGTGGCCACGATCCACACCGGTTGGTATGTGTCCCACCGATCGACTGCCGCCCCGGCCAGCGGTGAGCTGATGGCCAGCCCTCCGAGGAAACCGAGCATCACGATGCCCGAGGCCCTTCCGGCCACCGCCTGGGGCACCGAGACGATGACCGCAAGCATGGCGACGGCGTTCCACGAGCCGATCCCCAGGGCGTAAAGGATCGTTGCCGGCCACAGGATCCAGGCGCCGACCTGAAGGGTCAAGATCAACAGCACGCAATAGACCACGCCGATGAGCGCCTGGATCATCAGCATGCGCCGTGGAGCGATCCGGCTTTGCGCCAGCTGCCCGGCTCCGATTCGGGCGCCTATGCCGAGTAGCCCACCGAGGGCGACCAGAATGCCAGCCACCACCGTGCTCAGCCCGACCTCCTCGTTGGCCCAGAGGGGGAAGAAGCGCCCGATTGCTCCGCCCGCGGCGCCGAAGAGGAAGGCGTAGATGCTCAGCAGCCAGATAAATGAGGGCAGGGCGGGGGAGTCGGTGCGTTGATTGTTGGCTGAGCGGGCGTTTAGCGCCGCCTGTGTGGGCTGGCCGAGGGATTTGGCAACCACCACCGCACCGACGGCATAGAAGATCGCATAGCCCATCAGGGCGCCTCGCCAGCCAATGAGCAGGGCCAGTCCTGGCAGGGTCAGCCCGGCCAGGAAGATACCGAGCTGTACGCCAGACTGCTTGATGCCGGTGACCGTGCCGCGGCGCGAACCGTCGATCCGTTCGGCGATCAGCGCGTTTGTTGCCGGGTTGCCCCAGCCCTGGGGAATGCCGCTGATGATCGCCGAGAGCCCCATTAGCAGCCAGCTGCCAGACAGCGCCATCATGCCCATGCCGAGTCCGCTAATGGCCAAGATGGCCACGGTCGCCTCTTTCGCCCCGATGCGGTCGGTGAGCCGTCCCATCATCGGCGCGCTGAGCGCTCCGACCATGGTGTTCAGCGAGCCAAGCAACCCCAGCCCGGTTCTGCTGACGCCGATGTCGTCGATGATGTCGACGGCCAGCACCGAGAGGGCGAAGATTTGGTACGACGAAGCGGTCATGGTCACGACCAGGATCGGAAGCAGTATCCCGTAGCTCTCCCGATGCTGCTGATCGTCCAGCCGTGGTTCGCTCACTTTGCGACCCTACCGGCAGCGAATGGCCCACGGCCAAAGTGCTCCCCGCGTCGCGGGACTCAACCGGGCGCTCATCGAGTGTTTCATTAACTGTCACACCCCCTGATTACGTTGTCGGCCATGGCCAAACCCCGGCGCGTATACGTATGTCGAGAATGTGGAGCCGAGTACCCATCGTGGACCGGCCGCTGCCAGGAGTGTCAGGCCTGGGCCTCGGTGGGAGAGGTGGCCCAGGTTTCGGCGAACGGCTCGGGTGCGGTTGCTGCAGCTCAACCGGGCGAGGTGCAATCGCTGGCCACCGTCGAGATGGATCTGGCGCTGCCGTTCCCGGTAGGGATCGACGAGATCGATCGGGTCTTGGGGGGAGGTCTCACCCCGGGGTCGGTCACGTTGCTGGCAGGTGAGCCCGGGGTCGGCAAATCAACGCTGACCCTTCAGATGGCGATGTCGATCGCAGTTGCGGGGTCGTCGGTTCTTTTGGTGGCGGGGGAGGAAGCCCCAACCCAGGTGGCGGCACGGGCCGCCCGGCTTGGCACCATCCCACCGACTCTGATGGTCGTCGATGATCTCACAACCGACGCTGTTATCGCCTCGATGCGAAGCCAGTCGCCGCAGCTGGTGGTGATCGACTCGGTGCAAACACTGTCCGATCCCGAGGTCGATTCGTCGCCTGGTTCGGTGTCGCAGGTGAAAGCGGTCGCTGGTCGGTTGGTCGCCGAGGCCAAGCGCTCCGGTGTTTCGGTGCTGCTGGTCGGGCACGTGACTAAGGAGGGTTCGATCGCTGGCCCTCGAGTGCTGGAACACATGGTCGACACCGTGCTTTCGTTCGACGGTGAGCGCCACAACGAATTGCGTTTCCTGCGAACGATCAAACACCGCTTCGGGGCCACAAACGAGGTCGGCATTTTCGACATGAAGTCGGAGGGGCTGTTGCCGGTTCCCGACCCTTCCACCCGGTACCTGCAAGACCGCCAGGTCAACCTGGCCGGCTCGGTAATCGTGCCAACCCTGTCGGGCCGGCGCCCGGTGCTGGTTGAACTTCAGGCTCTAGCGGTTGACTCCGGCGATCGGCCGGGTCAGATCAGGGTCCAGGGAGTCGACGGTCGCCGGGCCGCGCTGGTGTCTGCGGTGCTTGCCAGCAGAGCGGGCTACCGCGTGCAGGGCTTCGATCTGTTTCTCTCCGCCGCCGGTGGGGCCACGGTCGACGAACCAGCGGCAGACCTTGGAATGGCGTTGGCCATCGCCTCGGCGATCGATGGTCAGCCGGTCTCTCCCGATGTGGTCGTATGTGGCGAGATCGGGCTCGGTGGCGAGCTGCGATCAATCCCACTGTTAGAACAGCGTCTGCAGGAGTCCTATCGCATGGGTTTCCGAACCGCAGTCGCCCCGCCATCCACCCCGGCCGGTCCCACCGGTTTACGGATCTTGCGCCAGGAAACTCTGGGTGCTGCACTTGCCGCGGTCCCCCAATCGCTACCGGCCTAGTAGCTATCCGGGGCCCTCCACCGCCGTTTCGGGCCGTGGGCTGGTCTACCATGGGCACATGGAGCCTCGATCCGATACCGCGCTTTACCGGGTGCTGTCGCTGGTCGCTCCCGGAACGCCATTGCGCGATGGCCTGCACCGGGTCTTGCAGTCCGGTCGCGGCGGCCTGATCATCATCGGGGATGGGCCCGAAGTGCTGAATATTTGTTCCGGTGGCTTCCTGCTCGACGCCGCTTTTTCGCCCCAGCGGCTCTCCGAACTGGCCAAAATGGACGGCGCGATCATCCTGGCTGGTGATGTCAGCCGGATCGCCCGAGCCAACGTGCACCTGGTGCCAAACCCCAACGTGCCAACCTCGGAAACCGGCACCCGTCACCGCACCGCAGAGCGGGCCGCCCGCTCGCTTAACGCGCCGGTCATCACGGTCTCGGAATCCCGCAAAGAGATTCAGGTCTACTTCGGCGACCAGAGCCACCAGCTGATGTCGGCGAGCCGGTTGTTGGAGGGCTCAAACCAGGCCATCCAGACGCTTGAGCGGTATCGGGCCAGGCTCAACCTGATGTCGCGCAAGCTTTCCGCCCTCGAAGTCGAGGACCTTGTCACGCTGCGACATGTGGTCGAAGTGCTGCAGCGTGCTGAAATGGTTGTGCGGATCTCCACCGAGATCGAGAACAACCTGATCGAGCTCGGCTCCGATGGTCGCCTGGTTCGGCTGCAGCTTGAGGAGCTGATGGTTGGCGTCGAGGACGATCGTCGGTTGTTGATTATCGACTACATGCGAGACGACGCTCAGATCGATGCCAACGGGGCGATGGAAGCTCTGGCGGAGCTAGACGACGATGCCCTGTTCGATGACGAGCTGATGGCAAAAACGCTGCAGCTGCTCGACAGAAACGGCGACCTGGACGAGCAAAGGGAAGCGAAGGGCTTCCGGTTGCTGTCAAAGTTGCCTCGAGTCAATGAAACTCATGTGATGCAGGTAGTTCAACACTTCGGAAGTCTGCGTAAGATACTCCGAGCTTCGGCGGCTGAACTAGAGGCGGTAGAAGGAATTGGTCCCGGTCGAGCGAAAGCGCTCAAGGACGGGACTGTTCGGCTAGCCGGAGATTCGATTATCGATCAATACTGACGTTGCCCGGCTGCTGTCGCGCGACGAGAGGTGCCTGGCGGAGATTGATTGTGGAGACTGATTGTGGAGATTGAACTTTCGTCTGGAACACCGGCCGATCTGCATGCAACGGTTGGGGCAAAGCGTGGCTTGGTCATTGCCCCCGATCTGATGGGCAGACGCAAGCTCTACGACGACATGGCGTCCAGGCTGGCGGTCGCACAGGGCTGGAACGTCGTTGTGGTCGAGCCGTTTCGCGGTCGCAAGTTCGAAACCGACACCACAGACGAACGTCACGCTGTCGTCGGTGAACTCGATGATGACGACGTCGTCGGCGACCTGGTCGACGCCGCCGATCGGCTCGAAGTGGAGCCGGTGGCCCTGATCGGGTTTTGTATGGGAGGCATGTACGTCTACAAAGCGTCTGCGTCGCATCGCTTCGACCGGCTGGTCAGCTTCTACGGCATGATTCGTCTGCCGGAGCGCTGGTATGGGCCGGGACAGCGAGAACCGCTGCAGCTGCTACGGCACGCGGCCAATCCAGCTGACATCTTGGCCATCGTCGGTACCGAGGATCACTACACCCCGCCCGCCGATGTAAAAGACCTGATCGATGCCGGCGTCGAGGTTGTGCAGTACGAGGGGGCTGAGCACGGTTTTGTGCACGACCCGAGCCGGCCAGCCCATCGGCCCGCTGACGCCGCCAATGCTTGGTCACGGCTCCACGCCCATCTGAACGTGTAACGCCGGCTGGCCAATCGGCCAGTCAAACCACCGCTAGCGGGAACGCAGCTCCAGCTGAGGGCGATTGACGATGTGGTACCGGCGGTCCCGCTGTTCGATCCAACCGAGCTTCACGAACGATGCAATCGCTTTGTTGACTCGCTCGCGGCTGGCCCCAACCATCCCGGCCAACTCTTCCTGAGTGACCGGTAGGGAGAAGTCGTCGGCCTCGCCTGCGATTTCCAGCAGCCGCTTGGC
>JBOEHD010000331.1:0-1722 GCA_050633745.1 Acidimicrobiales bacterium | reverse complement strand
GGCGGTCCGGACGACGACGCACCGAACGACCTCGCCCTTCTTGACCGCCGCGCCGGGGATGGCGTCTTTGACGGTGGCGACGAAGATGTCGCCGATGCCTGCATAACGGCTACGCGAGCCGCCGAGCACCTTGATGCAGAGGACCTCGCGGGCGCCGGAGTTGTCGGCGATGCGAAGCCTGGATTCCTGTTGAATCATCGTGCACGCTCCAGAACCTCTAGTAGCCGCCAGCGCTTCTTGGCTGACAACGGTCGAGTCTCGACGATGCGAACCCGATCTCCTTCATTGAGATCGTTCTCTTCGTCGTGGGTGTAGTACTTCTTCGACTGCTGAACAGTCTTTCGGTACTGCGGGTGCCGTGAACGTCGGACGACTTCGACCACTGCGGTCTTGTCCATCTTGTTCGACACCACGATGCCTTCGCGAACCTTGCGGGTTTGCGAACGATCGGCGGCTTCAGCTTCAACCGTGGTTCCGGCTTCAGCTTCTACGGTCTCTTCGCTCATCATGCGTCTCCTTGTGCCGTGCCGGCGAGGGCCTCAGCGGCGGCGATTTCCCGGCTGCGCATTTCGGTCTTGGTCCGGGCAACTTCTTTGCGGACCAGCGAGATCCGGGCCGAGTTTTCGAGCTGGCCGGTAGCCAGCTGGAAGCGAAGATTGAACAACTCTTTCTTGGAGTCATCGTGCATCTTCAGCAACTCAGCGTCTGAAATGTCAGTGATTGCGGCATCAGCCATCGAAACCATGCTCCCGTGTGATTACTCGGGCCTTGACCGGCAGCTTTTGGATAGCTCGGTTCATGGCCTCGCGGGCGACTTGCTCTTCTGGATAGGTCAGTTCAAATACAACACGACCGGGCTTCACAACGGCGACCCAATGCTCTGGGTTACCCTTGCCCGAACCCATGCGGGTCTCGGCCGGCTTCTGGGTGACAGGCTTGTCCGGGAACACGTTGATCCAGACTTTGCCGCCACGACGAACGTGGCGAGTCATAGCGACACGAGCCGCTTCGATCTGGCGAGCGGTGATCCAACCCGGCTCCAGAACCTGGATGCCGTAGTCGCCGTAAGCGACCTTGTTGGCGCCCTTGGCCTTTCCACCGGTGCGACCGCGATGCTGCTTGCGATGCTTTACTTTCTTCGGCATTAACATGGTCGCACTCCGTGCTCCGAACAGGCTCGTACTTCGTACTCGAACATGATCAGTCACCATCCTCGGGACGGAAGTGGAGGTCTTCGCCTCCACCAGGCTTGCTCTTGAGTGACTCCTCGATGGCCTCTTCTTCGGCCAGGAGACGTTCGAACTCAGGATCAGCTTCTTTAACCAGCGGTGCTGGCTCTTCTTCGACCTCGACCTCATCGGTCGGGGCGGCCTTCGGCCGGCGAGAAGATGAAACGACGGTGCGAGGTGCATCGGCGGCGCCGGCGGCTTCGCCGACTGCCATCGCTGCTTCCTTGGCTGCCTTATCGACGGTGGCCTTGTAGGGAAGGATGTCTCCCTTGTAGAGCCACACCTTCACGCCAATGCGGCCGTAGGTGGTGTGAGCTTCACGTAGTCCGTAGTCGATGTCGGCTCGTAGCGTGTGCAGCGGGACCCGACCTTCGCGGTACCACTCGGTGCGACCCATCTCAGCGCCGCCGAGACGACCTGAGGACTGAATCCGGATGCCCTTGGCTCCGGCCTTCATGGCGTTCTGCATTGCCCGCTTCATGGCCCGGCGGAA
>JBOEHD010000330.1:0-2724 GCA_050633745.1 Acidimicrobiales bacterium | reverse complement strand
GAGGGCTACGCCACCGATCTGACCCTGCCTGCATCGTGGCAGCCGCCGTCGGATCGTCGACCTGGCAGGCCGAGACGAGCTGCGGTCAGGGTGTCGCCTGAGGGCCGCCGGTTGGCTGCGGTCCTGGGCCGCCTGCAGCCGTTGCGGGTTCGTCGAGCGGTGCCAGCCGACGCCGACGGCTGGTTGGAAGCCACGTTCCGGTTGCAGTCGATGGAGGGGGCGATCGTTGATGTGCTTTCGCTAGGGCCTCACATAGAGGTGCTCGATCCGCCCGAACTGCGTCGCCAGGTAGGCCACCGGCTCCGCCAGGCTGCACTGTTCTACGGCGAGGAATCGTAACTTGCTGTAGCGCTAGATGTAGGGGCAGCGGCCGGAGCTGGAGTGACCGCCGGGGTAGTCCTAGTCTCTTGTTATGGAGATCAAACCCGTCACCTCAACTATCGGAGCGGAAATCGTCGACGTCGATGTTCGAGAGCTCGATGATGCTGGTGCGGCCGAGATCGCGGCGGCCTGGGCCCGCCACGGCGTGGTCTTTCTCCGGGATCAGCACCTCTCGCCCGAGGAACACGTGGCCTTCGCCGAACGCTTCGCCTCGATAGACGTCAACCAGTTCTTCCAGGCGGTCGACGGCCACCCGAAGGTCGCCATGGTGCTCAAAGAGCCTGACCAGACCAAGAACATCGGCGGCGGCTGGCACACCGACCACTCCTACGATGAGGTGCCAGCGAGAGGCTCGATCCTGTTAGCGCATGAGGTGCCGCCCACCGGTGGCGACACCCGTTTTCTTAGCGTGGCCGCAGCATACGAAGCCCTCTCCGATGGGTTGAAAGAAACGCTTTCCACGCTGCAGGCTCACCATTCGAACGAACATATTTTCGGCGAAAAGGCGCTGAAGGATCGGGACTTCGGTGACCGGCTTGGAAACCCAGAGGCGGTTGGCGGAGCGATCCACCCGGTAGTGATTTCACATCCCGATACCGGTGAGAAACTGCTCTACGTGAACCCGGGTTTCACCACCCACTTCGTCGGCTGGACCGAGCGGGAGTCCAAAGCACTGCTCGGGTTCCTGTATGAACACATCACAAGCCCCGAGTTCACCATCCAGTTCAAGTGGGAGCCCGGCTCGATCGCCATGTGGGACAACCGTTCAACCTGGCACTGGGCGTTGAATGACTATGACGGTCACCGTCGCCTCATGCACCGCATAACGGTGAGCGGTGTGCCGCTTTCTGCCGCGGCCTGAGCGCTCTCAACTGTTCCTGGCCGCTGCAATGTCGTAGCGTCGAAGGAAACAGCTTCTAACTAGCTGCTCACTTTGGAGGTGCTGACCATGCACGATCTCGTAATCAAGAACGGGACGGTTGTTGACGGCTCAGGAGCCGAAGGCCGCGTGGCCGACGTCGCCGTTTCTGACGGAGTCGTCACCGCAGTGGGTGACCTGGACAGCGATCAGGCCACCCGAACGATCGACGCCGAGGGTCATATCGTCAGCCCCGGCTTTGTCGACGTGCACACCCACATGGACGCCCAGATCGCCTGGGACCCACTGGGCGAGTGTTCCTGCTACCACGGTGTCACCACCGCGGTCATGGGCAACTGTGGCTTCACCCTGGCCCCGGTTAACTCCGATGCCCGGGAGCTCGTCGTGCGCAACCTGGAGCGGGCAGAAGATATCGCTGCCGAAGCGATGGCCGCCGGTATCGACTGGAGCTGGGAGACCTACCCGGAGTATCTCGACTTTGTTGAGCGGACCCCAAAGGGCATCAACTACGCCGGCTACGTCGGCCACTCGGCGCTGCGAACCTGGGCCATGGGAGAGCGGGCGTTCACCGAAGACGCAAACGAGGCCGATCTGGCCAAGATGGTCGGCCAGGTCAAAGACTCGATGCGGGCTGGGGCTGTCGGTTTCACCACCTCGATCTCGTTGAACCACGAAACCTCCGACGATCGCCCGGTGGCCAGCCGGCTGTCGACTCGGTCCGAGATCAACGCCCTCGTCGGGGCCATGGGGGAGATGGGTGGCGGCATCTTTGAGCTGGCTCACCACCCACACCTGCGATCGAGCGACCCGGAAAAACGTGAGAGCTACATCAGCTGGCTGGTGGAGCTGGCCGCCGCCACCAAGGTTCCGATCACCTATGGCATGCTGGCCTTCGGCTCTGAAGACCACCTGTGGCGACCGGTCATCGAGCTGCTCGATCGCATCAACGCTTCCGGTGGTCGTTCGTGGGCCCAGGTCCACTCCCGCCACTTTGGGGCCCTGCTTTCATTCCAGACTCGCCTGCCGTTCGACGCTCTGCCTTTGTGGTCAGAGGTTCGATCGCAGCCGCTTGAGGAGCAGCGTCGGGCCCTGGCCGATCCTTCGACCCGGGAGAAGCTGGTCAACGAAGCAGAAAACGGCGACTACGGCCGAGCCATCGGCGCCGAGGCCCGCAAGCCGGAATGGCAGTGGATCTATCCGCTGACCTCTGGCCTGCCGCCCTATCGTTCGATCGCCGAGATGGCCGCAGAGCAGAACGTTTCGCCCATGGAGGTCTTCCTCGATGTGGCCATCGAGTCCGACTTGAACCTGTTCTTCATCCAGGCGGTGGCCAACCAGGATCAAGACATCGTGCTGGAACTCATGCGCCAGCCGTACTCCATCCCGACCTTCAGCGACTCCGGCGCCCACGTCAGCCAGATCATGGACTCCTCGCTGCAGACCCACATGCTCGGCCACTGGGT
>JBOEHD010000329.1:0-6397 GCA_050633745.1 Acidimicrobiales bacterium | reverse complement strand
ACTACGGCAAGCTGAACGCCGAATATGGCACCCAGGTCGTCGCCGGTACCCATCCAAAGAAGGCAGGCACCGATGTTGACGGTGTGCCGGTCTACGCTTCGGTCGTCGAGGCGCGAGAAGCCACCGGCGCCAACGCCACCTGCATCTTCATTCCAGCACCGGGCGTGCAGGGCGCAGTGCTCGAGGCCGCCGAGGCGGGCATCGAGTTCATCGTTGCCATCACCGAGGGCGTACCGGCCCACGATGAGGCGTACTTCTACAACAAGCTGAAGAGCGAGTACCCAAATACCCGCCTGCTCGGGCCCAACTGCCCCGGCATTATCAGCCCCGGAAAGACCAACATCGGCATCACCGCCGGCCACATCGCCAAAGCTGGCGGCCCGGTTGGCATCGTGAGCCGTTCCGGCACCCTCACCTATCAGGCGCTGTATGAGCTGAAGCAGAAAGACATCGGCGTGACCACCTGCGTCGGTATCGGTGGCGATCCGGTGCCAGGCACCAGCTTCATCGACTGTCTCGAAGCCTTCGAAGCCGATCCCGACACCAAAGCGGTGATGATGATCGGCGAAATCGGCGGCTCGGCCGAAGAGGAAGCAGCGGAGTTCATCAAGAACAAGATGACCAAGCCGGTTTCCAGCTATATCGCCGGTGTAACCGCCCCTCCAGGAAAGAAGATGGGCCACGCTGGNNGCCATCGTCTCCGGAGGCAAGGGCACCGCCGCAGCCAAGATGGAAGCACTGGCCGATGCCGGGGTGCGGGTTGGCAACAACCCAACCGAGGCAGGCGAGCTGATGGCCGAAATCGTGGCCGCACTCTAACGCTGCGCTTCCCGATCCAAGCTGCTCAGCCGTACCCATAAGCGGGTGACGGTGAGGCTGCCTCGGCGGGACGCGCCAGTAGCATTACTTTCATGACAGGGCCCCGACATCGCCATCATCTGGTGATGATCGGGGCCCTCTGCCTTTCTGCCGCCCTGGCCGCCTGCTCCGGTGATGACGGGGCAGGCGAGAACGCCGCAGACGGCGTTCAAACCGTCGACGCTGCCGCCGCCGCAGCGAGCCGTGCCGAGCTGACCGCCGGGAACACAAACGACGATGACACAAACGATGATGACACCGCAGGCGAACCATCTGCCGATGCTGAATCGGCTGGCGGGTCCGGATCGTCAATCCCGTCAACTACCGCGGCTCCGACAACGGCGTCGACCGCATCCACCGCGCCGGTAATCACCGAGGAGATCTCCCCTCCGGACCCAGGGGTGCGGGCCCTGCTATCGCCGACTGGTGTGCTGGTCCAGGTGACCGGCCAAACACCCTCGGGATTCGTTGTAGAAACCCCGTGCGGTGTGCAGACCCTGGTCGAGGCTGGCCAGACGATCGGCGGGGTCGACGTTGTCTTAGACCCGGGGCACGGGGGCGACGAACAGGGAGCTGAAGACGTTCCGGAGCTGACTGAAGCCAGCCTCAACCTTCTGCTGGCCAGGGCCACGGCGGCTGAGTTGCGAGCGCGTTCGATCTCGGTGGTTCTGACCCGCAACGCCGACTACCGCATCCCGATTAGAGCTCGGGCCGAACTGGCCGACCGGATCGCTCCGCGGGCCTTTGTGTCGATTCATCACAACACCCCGGCATCACGGCCATCGCCGGAGCCGGGAACCGAGGTCTTTGTGCAAAGCGCTTCACCCGAGTCGAAACGCCTTGGTGGCTTGCTGTACGAGGAAGTTTTTAACGCTCTCCGGCAGTTCGATGTGCAGTGGACGTCGCGCGACGATGCCGGTGTCTTGGTCGTGCTCAACGATGAGGACGAAGACGCCTACGGCATCGCCCGCTATCCACTATCGACCTCGGCCCTGGTTGAGATGGCGTATCTAGGAAACGAGTTCGAAGCGGCCCTGCTCGCCACAGACGACTATCTCGATGTTGGCGCAAAGGCACTGGCCGACGGCATCGAGCGCTTCCTCAATACCGAAGACCCTGGCACCGGCTTCGTCGACACACCAAGACGCTTTAATCCGTCCGGCGCGACCGGTGGGTCGACCGGCTGCGTTGATCCGCCTTTGGATTAAGCCGCCAACCACCTGCCTTCGATAGAGAGTTCGTAAAGATACGACAAACCGATGGCCGCGGCCGCTAGGTTCAGCCCAGTGCGAGCCTTGCTTTCGGTATATGACAAAACGGGTGTAGTGGATCTTGCTCAGCGGCTTCATGCCCTGGACGTGGATTTGGTCTCCTCAGGTGGAACGGCAAAGGCCATTGCCGAAGCGGGGATACCGGTTACCGACGTAGCCGATATCACCGGTTTCCCGGCCATGCTCGGCCACCGGGTGGTCACGCTGCATCCACGGATCCACGGGGGCATCCTCGCCGACCGTCGTGATACCTCTCATCTCCGCGATCTCGAAACCCACAATCTCGACTTGATCGACATCGTGGTTGGGAATCTCTACCCCTTCTCGACCGAACCGTCGATCGACCTGATCGACATTGGCGGCCCCACACTTCTGCGGGCTGCGGCCAAGAATCACGAGTACGTCACGGTGCTCGTCGACCCCGCTGATTATGACGCGGTGCTCGATGAGCTAGCCAGAGGAGCGGGAACCACCCCGGGCTTGCGGCATCGGCTAGC
Organism: Acidimicrobiales bacterium; assembly: GCA_050633745.1. Taxonomy (GTDB): domain Bacteria; phylum Actinomycetota; class Acidimicrobiia; order Acidimicrobiales; family SZUA-35; genus JAHELU01. Next base: position 3,771 of record JBOEHD010000329.1, on the reverse strand, counting down.
CCGCAAGGCCTTCGCTCACACCGCGGCCTACGACGCGGCCATCACCTCCTGGTTCAGCGACAGCTTGCCAGCCGATGGCATGCCCGAATCGTTACACCTGTCGATGGAGAAGGCTGAAGACCTTCGCTACGGCGAGAACCCGCACCAGGCCGGTGCTCGCTACCGTCGCAGCGGTACGTCTAGTTGGTGGGATTCAGTTGTCCAGCACAGCGGACTGGGCCTCAGCTACCTCAATATCTTCGATGCCGACGCCGCTTGGGCCCTAGCCCATGACCTCGGCAATCTCAGCGGTGGCGACTCCGTAGCCGCCTGCGCCATCATCAAGCACGCCAATCCGTGCGGTGCTGCGGTCGCCAACGATCTGGCAACGGCATATAAGAACGCTTTCGCCTGCGATGAACGTTCGGCGTTCGGCGGCATCGTGGCCTGCAATCGGATCGTCGATGCGGCGACGGTCGAGGCGATGGAGCAGGCCGCGCAAGCCGACCTGATCATCGCCCCCGGTTATGAGCATGGTGTGATCGATCGGCTTAAGGCCAAGCGTAAGAACACCCGGGTGCTCACCGCGCCGATGCCCGATCCTTCCGGTGGACTGATGGTTCGCCAGTTGAGCGACGGCTACCTGGTACAGGACGACTACAGCTTCGATAGCGGCCCGGATCAGTGGCAGGTCGTTACCGACCGCCAGCCGACGGCCCAGGAGCTCACAGACGCCGAGGTTGCTTGGCGGGTCTGCGGGCACGTCACATCCAATGCCATCGTGATGGCCAAGGAAGGCGTGACCTGGGGGATTGGCGCAGGCCAACAGAACCGGGTCGAATCGAGCGAACTAGCGGCCCAGAAGGCCGATGGTCGAGCAAAGGGTGGCGCCTGCGCCTCCGATGCTTTCTTTCCGTTCCCCGACGGCATCGATACCGCCGCTCAAGCGGGCGTTGCGGTCATCATCCAGCCCGGCGGTTCGGTCAACGACGATGCCGTCGTCGATGCAGCCAACCGCCATGGCCTGGCTATGATCTTCACCGGCGAACGACAGTTCCGCCACTAAGCGATGCTCGGTAGGTGGCCTGCAAGGCTTTGATGGCCCGGCTTGGCTTGGCTCATATGGAAAGGCACGGCCTATGACAGCTGAAATGATGCCCGGCGCTCCTGTGGCTGAGGCGGTGTTGGCCGATGTGACCAAGCGGGTGGCGGCTATGGCCGCATCCGGTGTTGTGCCGGGTCTCGGCACCATCCTGGTCGGCGATGACGGCCCATCGGCTGGGTATGTGGCCCGCAAACACGAGACGTGTGAGCTGGTTGGTATCAAGTCGTTCAATATCGAGATTCCGGCCGATGCTGGCCAGGCCGCACTTCTGGATGCTGTCGATTCGTTCAACAACAATCCGCTCGTCGACGGCTACCTGATCCAGCATCCGGTGCCAGACGGTTTCGACTTCAACGCCGCCCTGTCAAAGATGGACCCGGCGAAGGACACCGACGGTCTGCATCCCACCAACCTGGGCAGACTGGTCCTTCAGGAACCGGGGCCGGTGCCGTGCACCCCTGCCGGTATTCAGGCCATGCTCGAGCACTACGGCATCGAAACCCGGGGTAGGAACGCGGTCGTCGTTGGCCGCGGCCCGACGCTCGGGCGGCCGATGGCTTTGCTGCTGTCCAACCGAGGTGTGGGCGCCGACGCTGCGGTGACCGTGGTTCATTCCCGGGTCGAGAACCTGGCCGACTACACCCGGGCGGCCGACATTCTGATCGGGGCGGTTGGCATACCCAACTTCATCCAGCCCGACATGGTGAAGCCCGGAGCGGTGGTCGTCAGCGGTGGCATCACCTGGGAGGGCAAGAAGTTGCTTCCCGACGTGGCCGAGTCCGTTGGCGAGGTGGCGTCGTGGATTACTCCCCGTTTGGGCGGGGTCGGGCCGACCACGGTGGCGATGCTGCTGCGCAACACGGTCGATGCAGCGGAAAATCGCCTTAGCTAGGCCTCGATCTTTGCTAGACAATCCAAGGTGACTGCCGCTCCTGTCAATCGCATGCGATCCGTGATGGGTCCTCGGCGGATCTATCTGGGCCTTGGCTTCATGCAGGGCGTGTCGCTCGGCGTGTTCTCACTTGGGGCGGTTGCCTGGTGGGTGGTCGATCTTGGTCTTTCCCCGTTCCGGCTGGTGTTGCTGGGCACGGTGATGGAGCTGATGGTTTTGGTGTCGGAGTCGCCAACCGGGGCGATGGCCGACGTATTCAGCCGTAAGTGGTCGATCGTTGTGGCCTGGGTGCTCATGGGTTTCGCTCAGCTGTTTGCCCCGGTGTCCGAGGCGCTGCCGATCCTGTTGATTTGGCAGGCTCTGTTTGGGTTTGGGTACACCTTTCAGAGCGGGGCCGACACCGCCTGGGTTACAGACGAGATCGGTGTTGAAGACGACTCCCTTGTAATGAACAAGGCCATTGCCATGATGCTGGGAATCGCAGTCGGTGTCGGCGCGGCGATGGCTCTCACACAGTGGTCGATCCGAGGCACGATGGCGCTGTCCGGTGTCATCTCGCTGGTGCTGGCCGCGGTCCTGGCGGTAGTGATGACCGAGCGGAACTTCACTCCCGTTGATCGCACCAAGCGCACTGCCTCTCGGGCCTTTGCCGATACATGGCGCGATGGTTTCTCGGTTGTGAAGCGCAGCTCAGTGCTGCGGATCGTGATTGTGGCCACGTTCATCATGGCCATGGTCGATGAAACCGTCGATCGACTCGACTTTCCCCGGATGCGAGAGCTGGGCTTTCCCGATCTTGAAGCCGAACAATCGGCGGTCATCTTCGGCGCCATCTGGATTCTGATGACCGTTCTTGCGCTGCCAGCCATGATCGTTGCCAGCAGACGCATCGACGGGAATTCATCCGACCGTTACTCAGCCATTCTGATGGGCAGCCTGCTGATACTCGGGGGGATCGGCATCGGGATGATGTCGGGCTCGATCTTTGCGCTGGCCATTTTTGGCTGGGTTATCCGGGATGTGATTCGTGAGGTCGTCGACCCTGTCGGCGAGGCCTGGGTCAACCGCCAGGCCCATTCCGAAGTTCGCGCCACCGTGATCTCCTTTCGAAGCCAATCGATGGCCTTTGGAGAAATCGTTGGAGGGCTGGCCCTTGGACTGCTGGCTGAGCTCGTCAGTTTGCAGGCCGCCTTCGCCGTGGGTGCGGTGTTGATGGTGGTGGCAGGTCTGCAGGTTGGCCGCCTGCTGCTCGATCGGTCGTCTGGCACGGACGACGGTGAGACGCCCCTGTCGGCTCCCGCGTCTGGCTAATCGGCGGACGAACTCGCCGCCTTGCTTCGTAAGGTTGGGCTGCGAGGCTGGGTTAAGCCCGGAGTGGGGCTGAGGCATTGTCGAATATTGCAGGGTTTGTGCAAATAGCCGCCGCTTGATTTCGCGTAAATTATGCTGTTCGGACTCTCGTAAAAGGCGCAACATGCATCTACAATGATGCTGCACTTCACGACGCTGTAATGTATGCGCTCGTTGTAGTGCGGATGAGGTGGGTTGATTTACAGCTGCTAACCGTGGTGGGTTTGGCGGCTTCCAGGGTGGTCAGGGTGGTGGCTCCGCAGCGACGGATCCTAGAGGTGGAGTGGACGACTCATGGCGGCGACTGTTCGGAACGGCACGCAGGAGAATCTTGTTGGTGGTACGCCGTTTGACCTCGGAGCGGCCCAGACCGGCAAACCGAAGGGTCGGGTGCCGGAGATACTCGTCGGGACGTTCCTGGTGGCGCTGTTCGCCCTGGCCGGTG
>JBOEHD010000328.1:0-1898 GCA_050633745.1 Acidimicrobiales bacterium | reverse complement strand
CGACCTCGGTGAGGATCGCCGCCAGTCGCTGCGCCGCCTCTTCAACATCGGCCTGCCAAAAGCAGGCCTCGTTCTTGTTCGTCAGCTCGCCCATCATGCCCGAGTCTTCGTATTCGAGATAGCGGGGCGGCTCAGCACCCAGGAGTTCCGCCGACTCGGCCAACTCGATCATGCGACGCTGCCACAGCTTCTCCCCCGGGTCGAGCACGCCAGGCTGAGGTTCACCCTGCTCGCCCTTGGTAGCCATCACCAGAACAACCCGATGGCCGGCTGCCGCAGCCTTAGCCATCAACCCTCCAGTGCTGAGGGCTTCGTCGTCGGGATGGGCATGGAAACAAACCAGGGTCGACATCGGTTCAGCATATTGCTCTCGCCAGAGCGCCAGCCCCAGACCCAACGAGAAATACAGACCAAGGAGAAAAACATGCAGTCAGTAGGATGGACGTCGTGCTTTCTCAGCAGCAGTACGGGCGGGGTTCGGAGCCGGGCGTTCGACCCAGTCCACTCTTCTTTGCCATCGTCGCAGTCACCGCCCTAGCCGCGTGGGGTACCACCGTTCGCAGCGGTGCTGCGGGGATAGCGGTGTTCGTATTCATTGCCGGTGCCTGGACGCTATCGATCGTGTTCCACGAGTTCGCCCACGCCTTCCTGGCGTGGCGGGGCGGCGACCGGTCGGTTCCTCAGCGGGGCTACCTCACCCTCGACCCTCGCAAGTACACCCATCCGGTGATGTCGTTCGGCATCCCGCTGTTCTTCATCATCATGGGTGGCATCGGCCTGCCCGGCGGCGCAGTGCTACTCAACCGCAGCGTGCTCAGCGGTCCCCGCGCCTCGATCGTGGCCCTGGCCGGACCGCTGACAAACCTGGCCTTCGGCTGCATCTCTCTGGCGGTACTCGGTTTCGAAGTAGTCGATTTTGCCACCCAGCCCTACCTCACGGCGGCCATCGCCTTCTTCGGGTTCCTGCAGATCGCCGTGTTTGTGCTGAACATGATCCCGATCCCCGGGTTCGACGGCTATGCGGTCATCGAGCCGACGCTGTCACCGTCGACCCAGGAGCTGATGCGTCCGGTGGCTCGCTATGGGCCGCTGGTGGCCATTTTGTTCCTATGGCAGGTCGCCCCGGTCGGCGACGCGTTTCGCCAGGCGATCGACTTTTTCACCGAACTATTCGGTGTCGACCCGCTCTTTTCTGAATGTGGCCTTGAGCACTTCAGGTTCTGGAGTTCACGGTCCAGCGAAGCTGAAGAACAGTTCGTCCAGGAACTGTGCGGAACAGCGAACCTCTAACAGCGCTATGAAATAACGCCGTGAAACGGCGCTTAGGAAACTGCGTCTGTCTGGTGCAGCTTGGCGATGTCTTCAGCGTCGAAGCCGAACCCGGCCAGGATCTCGTCTGTGTGCTGCCCGACGTGAGGGGCCGGTCGGGTTAGCTCGGGTGAGGTCCGGCTGAACCTCGGAGCCGGTGCAGCCTGGGTCATGCCGCCGTACTCGACGAAGGTGCCCCGCTCAACGTTGTGAGGATGTTCGGTTGCTTCCTCCATCGTCAGTACCGGTGCGAAGCAGACATCGGAGTGTTCCATAATCTCGCACCATTCGGCCCGACTCTTGGCCTTGAACACCTCGGCGACTTTCTCTTTCATGGCTGGCCATGCCGCTCGCTCCATCTGACGGGGGAAATCATCGAGTTGCCCCAGACCTGATAGCTCCATCAGCTCGGCGTAGAACTGCGGTTCGATCGAGCCGATCGAGATGTAGTTGCCGTCGCTGCATTCGTAGACGTCGTAGAACGGGGAGCCGGTGTCGAGCATGTTGGTGCCGCGCTCGGGATTCCACATGCCTGAAGCCTTCATGGCCCAGAACATGTTCATGAGCGAAGCCGCACCGTCGACCATGGC
>JBOEHD010000327.1:0-13676 GCA_050633745.1 Acidimicrobiales bacterium | reverse complement strand
CGCTCCGACGTCGACACCGATCAGATCATCCCCTCCGACTGGCTTAAGCAGGTCGAACGCACCGGCTTCGAGAAGGGCCTGTTCTCCGAGTGGCGAGATGATCCCAACTTCGTGATGAACGATGAGCGGTTCTCAGGAGCCAACATCATCATCGGCGGGCACAACTTCGGCGTGGGCTCATCCCGAGAGCACGCCGTTTGGGCCATTCAGCAGGGCGGCTTCGATGCGGTGATCTCACCTCGTTTCGGCGATATCTTCCGCAACAACTCGACCAAGAACGGTCTGGTTCCTGTGGTGGTTTCGGCCGAACTGGGTCAGCGACTGCTGGCCGAGGTCGAGGCAAACCCTTCCCTTGAAATCACCATCGATGTGGAGCGAGCGCTGCTGGAGGTCCCGGCACTGGGAATTTCGGAGCCGTTCCCCCTCGACGATGCCACAAAGGAACGATTCCTCAAGGGCCTCGACGACATCGGGCTGAGCCTCAAGCACGAGTCGGCGATCGACTCGTTCGAATCGGCTCGGCCGCAGTGGATGCCCGCCGCCAGCTAGTCGCCGGGCGGCGTTAGTCGCTGCCGCATTTCCGCAACCGGTTCGGCCTCGACCATCGGGTCCATCTCGATGGGCGTGCCGTCGGCGTCGCTGGGATTCATCATCGCTTCGAACCAGTTGCCGTAACGGTTGGCGAATGGCCCGGCGGTCAAGCCGTGCAGCACGATGCTGGCAAACACCGTCCAGGTGACGATGTCGAGCATGGTTTCCGAACCGGCCAGCTCGACTTCCTCGACCACGAACAGTCCGAACAGGATCGAAGCCAGCCCTCGCGGCCCGAACCAGCCGAGGTAGCCGATGGTTGGCAGTTCGAGTCCGACGCCGATCACGCTGAGGGCCAACGGCACCATACGAACAACTGTGAGGCTGACCAGAGCGTAGATGGCGATGCTCGGCGACAGGTCGGCCAGCCGGGGCCCGAGTAGTAGCGCTCCGAAGAATAGGAAGGTCAGCAGCGCTAACAGCTGCCCCTCATCCTCGGTGAAGTCGGCGGCCGACTCGCAGCTTTCGGTGGCCACAAACCCGAACGCCATACCGGCGATGAAAGCGGCCACAAATCCGTTGCCGCCGACGGCGTTGGCCAAGGCGAACGCTCCAACCGCCACCGACAACGTGGCCAGCTGCCGCATCACGCCCTCAACCCAGTTTCGCTGCGAGCAGTAGTCCAGGGCCCAGCCGCCGACACAGCCGACCACCAGACCGACCAGCAGCCCCAGGCCCACCTGCTGCGCCACGAACACCACCCAGTTTGTCGATGACTCGATGCCCGCTTCGGCTGCGGCCACCGCCAGCAGAATGGTGATCGCCGGCAGCATCAGTCCATCGTTCAGCCCGCTCTCGACGTTGAGGGCCTGACGAACTCGAACCGGCACTCGGGGGTTGCTGACCACCGCTTGGCCAAGTGCGGCATCGGTGGGCGCCAGGATGGCGGCAACCAGCGCTGCCTCCCAGAGGCCGAGGTCGGAGAACAGCAACATGGCGGCAAGGGTGCCGAATACCACCGTCAGCGGTAGCCCGATCCCCAGCATCCTGACCGGCAGAGTTGTCTGGTTTCGTAACACTCGCAGGTCGATGCGGGTGGCGTCGGCGAACAGGATCAGAACCAGCGTGGCTTCAGCGAGAACCTCGACGCCGCCCTCGCCGAACTCACCGCCGACCACGTCGAAGGCCCAGGGACCGACAAGGGCCCCGACGATGGTGAAGACCAGGGGCCCTGAAATCGACCGATTGGTAAGCGAACGAGACGCCAATCCGTAGAAAAAGACGATGGCGGCAACGATGGCGACTGCTTGGATTGTCACGGTGAAAATGGCCCCTCAGCCGGACTTCGGAATACACGGTGCACCACGTGCCCCGCCGCGTGTGGATTCAGTCTCGAAAACGTAATGAAGAAACAGAGCTTGGTCGGGAACCAGGACCTCTGTCGAGACCGTCTTAGATACCGATAGAAACCAACGTATGACGACAAGGATTCCGATCATGTCATCTCTTCGCTTTACGGCCGCTCTGCTGGCCTTCTCATTGGGGGCTGCGGCCTGCATTGGTCCCGATGATGACCAAGCGCAAACCCCCACCACCGACCTTTCAGGTAGCGAGATCCTTCTCACTTCCAGTTTGGAAACGGTCGACAGCTGCGATGCACTGCTCGACCGTCTCCGGAGTGAAGGTTCCGAACGAGTCGGGCCATACGGCTTCGGCGGGGGCTTCTACGGCCCCTTGGTCGACTTCGCCATGGAAGATGACATGGCGATGGAAGAAGCGGCCATGGACTCGTCCGATTCCGATGCAGGCGGCAGACTCGCTGCCTCGCCAGCGTCGACCGAAACCTCGGCTCAGTCGAGCGAGGGAGCGGCGGACGGCACCTTCTCCGAGACCAACAACCAGGAAGAAGGCGTCGACGAAGCCGACCTGGTCAAGACCGACGGCTCCAAGCTGGTGACCATCACCGGCAACCGTCTGCGGGTCATCGACGTCACCGGCAACACCCCGGAGCTGACAAACACCGTGAAGTTGCCGGACGATTTCTACGGCGGTGAACTATTCCTCAATGGCGACACCGCCCTGCTGATGACCAGCGGCTGGACCAATGCTCCGTTCATGAGCCGCACCATGGACACCGGTTGGTATCCGGGCTCCCCCACCGGGCGGATCATGGAGATCAACCTCGATCGGGGCACCATCGAACGGACCTTGGAGTTCGAGGGAAGCTATCTCTCGGCCAGGGAGATCGACGGCTCGATCCGCATCGTGATGTCGGCTGCGGAGAATCGCTTCAACTTCCTGTTCCCATCGAACGAGGGAGCCACCGAACAGGCTGAGAAGGCCAACCGTGATCTGATCGAGAACTCGACCATCGATATGTGGATCCCCACCTTCCGCATCAGTGAAGACGGCGAAACGATCAGCGAAGGCCCAATCGTCGACTGCGACCGGGTCCACCTGCCGACCGAGTTCGCCGGCTTCGGATCGCTTGTGGTGCTGACTGCCGATATCAACGACGGCCTCAACATCAACGACGCCCTGTCAGTCTTCACCGACGGTCAAACCATCTACGCCTCCCAGGACCGCCTGGCGGTCTCGACGCCTCGCTGGCCCGAATTCGACAACAACGGCGAACCGATTGGCGAAGACGGTTACCGCAGCGCCATTCACAGCTTCGACATTTCCGACCCGGTTAAGACCAGCTACGCCGCTTCGGGTTCGGTGCGGGGCTACTTGCTCAACCAGTACAGCATGTCCGAGCACAACGGCTACCTCCGGGTCGCCACCACCGACGGTTCACCATGGTGGGGCGGCGACAACAGCGAGAGCTTCGTGACCGTGTTTGAAGAGAACGGCAACGAACTGAGCCAGATCGGCCAGGTTGGCGGTCTCGGCGAAGGCGAACAGATCTTCGCCGTGCGTTTCCTCGGAGACATCGGTTACGTGGTCACGTTCCGCCAGGTCGACCCGCTCTACACCATCGACCTGAGCAACCCGGCCAACCCGGTGGTCACCGGCGAACTGAAGATCCCCGGCGTCTCCGATTACCTGCACAGCTACGACGAAGACCATCTGGTCGCCGTCGGCCGTGACGGCACCGACGAGGGCCTGGAAGGCGGCGTGGTTCTGTCGCTGTTCGATGTCAGCGACATGGAAAACCCAACCATGACCACGAAGCTGCGGCTCGGACCGCAGTCTCAGTCCGACACCGAGTGGGTCGATAGCTACAGCCCGGTCGCTGGCGATGCCCGAGCGTTCAACATCTGGGGCGACACCGTCATCGTGCCGGTCGGTTGGTGGTCATACAACGAGAGCCCTAACTCGTTCCAGGAGAACAACGGCAACTCGGCGGTACTGGTCAAGGTCAACGCCGAAGATGGCACCCTGACCAAGATCGGCGAGATCGGCCACCCAAAGACCTCCGAATGCGAAGGCGGCTTCACTATGGAGGAAGAGGCGTTCCCTGAAGAGGCACCAGCTCCCGAGGTAGAGGTCGTCGAAGAGGGCGTCTCCGCCGGGGAGGATGCTGAAGCTAGCTTCACCCGACCCGAGGAAGCACCTCCGGCCGAAGAGGACGAGTTGATCCGGGTTCCGAACCCAGAGCCGGGTGAGCCGGAGCAGTACTGCTTCAGCTACCAGCCCGACATCCGACGTTCGGTAATCATCGGCGAGAACATCTACACCATCTCCGATGCCGGCGTTGCCGTGAATCAGTTCGATGGTCTCGACAGCGTTACTTGGATTCCTTTCGAGGGCTAAGCGCCAGGCTGGATATTCCGAACAGCTTTTGACTCGGCTAGGTTGACGTCCGTCGACCTAGCCGAGGTGCGTTTTATGACTGGCTCTCCCGAAACAGAATCTTCGAATAGCCCCGTCTCAGACGGTTCCGCTTCACATAAGGCCCAGCCGCATCGGGTTGTGATCATCGGGGCGGGGCTGTCTGGCCTGATCGCCGCCACAACCCTGCAGGCAGCGGCAACCGACGAGCAGCCGATCGAGGTAGTGATCGTCGACAAGGGCCGTAGTGTTGGCGGCCGGTTGGCCACTCGCCGCATCGGCAACGCCACCCTCGACCACGGCGCCCAGTTCTTCACCGTGCGAACCGAAGAGTTCCGAGCTGCTGTCGACGGCTGGCTGAGCGATGGGTTGGCCCAGGAGTGGTGTCAGGGTTTCAGCGAAGTCGACGGCTACCCTCGATACCGGATCGAGGGTGGCATGAACCGACTGGCCAAGGAACTGGCAACCTGGCTGACCAAGCGCGGAGCTGAGATCGTGACCCGCCGCCGGGCCAACGCCATTATCCCCGGCCCTGATCGCTGGGCCGTAGCCTACGAGGCGGCAAGCAGAGAGCCGGACGAAGCCGACAGCATCATTGCCACCGCTCCGGTGCCTCAAACCATCGAACTGCTGCGGTCCGGCGCGACGGTGCTGGCACCCGACACTGCAGCTCTGGTCGAGGCCATGACCTATCACAAGGTCATCGCCGCCCTCGTCGTGCTCGACCGTTCTCCTGAACTGCCAACCCCGGGAGCGCTACAGCGACCGGATCACCCAACCTTCACCTTTGTGGCCGACAATCAGGCCAAGGGCATCAGCGACGAGCCTGCGATGACCTTCCACGTCGGCCATGATCTGTCGGCCAAACTGTGGGACCTCGATGACGAGGCGGTGCTGGCCGAAATCGGCTCCGAGATCGACAACACCATCGGCGAAGCTCAGATCGTCGAGAGCCATATCAAACGGTGGCGCTACGCCGGGCCGGTCAACCCTCACCAGGAACGATCGCTGCTGATCGCCGAGCGCCCCGGGCAACTGATCCTGGCCGGAGACGGCTTCGGTACGTCCAAGGTCGAGGGCGCCTTCCTCTCTGGCCTCCACGCCGCCCAGCGCATCCTCGGCCGGCTGTAGCAGCTATCTACTCAGCGGGGGAAACCTGGGAGCACGAAGCGATTGTCTGCGCGAGGCGAAACCGAGTGCGGTCAGTAGAGCAGGTATTCGGCTCGCAGGGCCTCGAATGAAGCCAGTCCAGGAGCCCAGTCATCGATAACCGACTCCGGGCTCGCCCCTGCTAGCAACGCTGTGCGGATCGACGATGACCCGGCCAGCAGGTCGAAGAACTGCCCCCGCTCGATGACCTCTATCGGCTCATCGGCCGCCGCGGCCTGGGCCAGAACCGCGGCCAGGAGATGCATGCCAACCGCGGCCGGTCGTAGCACCGCGCCGTCGACGATTTCCAGGCGTACCCCGGACACCTCGACGCCCTCGTACTGCGGATCGACCGCCACCGGCCCGTTTGCCGGGTTGGTTGACGGCACAAAGGTGACGGGAACGAATCGAACCCCGTCTAGCGAGTCGGAGTTCAGCGATTCACCGTTCAGCGATTCGGCCAGCGCCTCGCCGTCGATCCACGGGGCGCCGATCTGCTGGAATGGGTGGTCGGTGCCCCGGCCGTAGCTGAGCGTGGTGGCCTCGAATAGCACGGTCGCCGGGTAGACCGCTGCGGCGGCCGCCGTCGGCAGGCCGGGGCTCGGCGGGATCCACGAAAGGCCGGTGTCGGCCCACAGGTCGGCCCGGTTCCAATTGGCCAGTTCCATCACCCGAAGGTCGAGATCATCGAGGTCGGCCAGCCACCGCTGGCCCTTGACGGCCAACGCCAGCTCGCCGGTTGTCATCCCATGCAGAGCCGGAGTCGGGTACTGGCTAACGAACGACTCCTGGCCCGGCTCCCGGAGCGCACCGTCGGCGGAGCGACCACCAAGCGGATTCGGCCTGTCGAGCACAACAAACGGAATGCCGGCGCGTGCTGCGGCCTGCATCGCCAATCCCATCGTTGCGGTGTATGTGTAGTAGCGGGCGCCAACGTCCTGCAGATCGAACAGCAAAACATCGATGCCTTCGAGCATCTGCGATGTTGGTTGGCGGGTGTTCCCGTAGAGACTGAAGACCGGGAGCCCGGTGATCGGATCGATCTCATCGGCGATTATTTCGCCCGCTCCGCCGTCGGCTCGCAGGCCATGCTCGGGGGTAAAGATGGCGACCAGGTCGACCTTCGAGGACTCCGCAAGCAGGTCGATCACGCTCCGCCCGTCGAGCACCGATGCTCGGCTGGCGATCAGCCCGACCCGTTGCCCAGAAAAATCCGAAAAACCTTCGGCCAAAAAGCGGGCCGCTCCCGGCACCGCTTTCGCTGCTGGAGCGGTCGTCTGCGTCGAGCTCGACGGCGGCTGGTCGTCAGTGGATGGTGGCGTCGATCGGGTCGTGACCTGTTCGGTCAATGAGGTTGTTGATCGATCGCGATTGTCGCCGCCAGATGACGTTTGTCCAGGTAGAGAATCCGTGGTTTCCGATGCTGAAGCAGCTTGCTGATTGGGTGTCGCGTCGTCAGAGGACGAGCCACAGGCTGATGCCAGGATGGTCACGACAATCAGCACCACCATGCAACAGCGATTCGGCAAAGGCACTTCAAACGGCACCTCATTGAGGCTAGACGGCCGACAGCGAGCCCAAACGGTGCTTTACCAGGAGGGGTTCATTCACTATGTTCGCAACAGTTATGGGCCTGGCGCTGGCCTGGGACGCGGTATTGACACTCCAAGTGGGCATTTGTAGATGAAGACAACTGAGAACCCGCCGCGGCTTCGGTTCGGTCGACGGCAGCGTTCAAGCGAGCCCCGAAGCTACTCTCTCGAAGTTCGCGATTTGACCTTTACTGACGATGACGGAACCCGCCTGTTAGATGGCGCCTCCCTGGTGGCCAAACCGGGCTCCAAGACCTGTGTCGTTGGCTCGAACGGCAAGGACCAGGCTGCGCTATTGGCCCTCATCCTTGGCCTGCATCGACCGGAGCTCGGCTCCATCACCGTCAACAGCCAGGACATCACCTCATTCAAACTGGCCGACTCGCGACAGTCGCTGGCTCTTGTGCTGCAGGATCCGTGGTTGTCCGAGGGCACCGTGGCCGACAACATCGCCTTTGGCCACCCTCGGGTCGGTCGCGGCGAGATCGAGGCGGTCGGCGCGCTTCTGGGACTCGATCAGTTCGTTTCGTTGCTCCCCAAGGGCTACGACACGGTAATCGCCGTCAAGGATGGCCAACCCTCAAACGAGCTCACGCAAGGTCAAAGTCGCCGAGTTGCCCTAGCCAGAGCCTTCATTCGCAACCCTGGCATTCTCCTCATCGAGGAGCCGACCGCCGATCTGGGGATCGACGAAGAACGGCTGATGATTCGGGCCATCGATGCCGCCTCCCACGGCCGAACCACGATCATCGCCACCCACCGGTTGAGCCTGGCCCGCCGCTCAGACGCTGTACTGGTAATCGAGGACGGACAAATCGTTCCGTATCAGGCCACCAATCTCAGCGGCGACCACTCCGGCCTCTGGGATCTGCGGGTCCCTCCTGTCGTCACCGCCGAAGCCAAGAACAAGTCGCATCTTCGGCTGGTTAGCCGAGACGATCGTCGAGCACCGAAGCCGACGTCGACACCGTGGGGTATCACCATCGGCGCCGAGATCGCTCCCGGCTACTTAGCGTCGGGGCTGCTCAGCCGAAACGCCACAACCGAAACCTGGGTTGCATGGAGCGTCGAGCGCGAGGAGCCGGTCAGAATCAAGATCCCTCGCGAAGATCCGATCACCTACGCCGCGTTCGATCAGCTGTTCCGCGAATACAGGACCTTAAAGAACTTCAACCACCCTGCCCTGGCCGCGACCTACGGCGCCGATCTCGATGCCGAGATGCCCTATGCGGTGTTCGAGTACCTCGATAGCTCCCCGCTGTCGCGCATCGCCCAGCGCCGCAGCGAGGGCATGGAGCCGCTCGATATTCTCTACACCGGGTTCGAGTTGGCTGGCGCCATCAACTACCTCCACCAGCGGGGATTTGTGCATCTCAACCTACGGGCCCGCAACGTTCGCACCCGTGAGGACACCATCGTGATCACCGACTTCATGCACTGCCTGCCGACCGGTTCCACACTGCCGGCCCAAACCAACCCGATTCGGGCTCGCAGACTCGAACATCGCTACTTCGCTCCGGAGTCGCCCCCAGGGCGTGCCGCCGACCCGAAGATGGACATCTATGCGCTCGGCGCTCTGATGCATCGAGCCACCGCCGGCTCGGTGGTCACCCGGGTCACCAGCGCGGGCGTCGGCCTTGTCCCCTACCGGTCGTTGACCGACTCTGCACCGGGCAACATGGCCGACGTCGTCGATGCCATGTTGGCCCGCGACCCCGCAGACCGCCCCGAAGCTGAGCAGGTCCTGTCGGAGTTCCGTCGCATCCTGCCTCGCTCGCTGGTACGACCTCGGGTGTCGACCGTGGCGGCCCGTTCACCTCGTCTCAGGCTGGTAGGCGCCAACAACTAATGAACCCCAATCCCTGAACGCCAACAACTAGTGAACGCCAACAGTTCGAGCTCAAGTACTGACGGCTCGGCAGGTTCCTCATCGCTCCCCCCCCTCCCTGTTGATGGGGAACCGCCGGGCCGTCATCTATTTCAAGCCAGCCACTTCAAGACATCTTTGGCCATACCGTCGGGGTCCTGTAAAGGACCGAAGTGACTGAGTTCGTTATAGGTCAGCAACTCGACGTTGCTGAACGTGGCCGCCGCTGCCTTGACGGCGATAGCCGGTGGCAAGTTGTCACCGCTGGCCGCAGCGGCGAACGGAATGGTCAGCTGTCCGACAATGGTGCTGGCCCCTGAGTTGTGATTCTCGAACGTGTCCGCCTCGTCCTCGGGCCGGCAACGAAGCCGGACCGTTCCGTCTTCGAGATCCTCGAATCCGTGGTCGACATAGGCCTGAAGCGCTCGGGGGTCCAGCATGCTGAGCGGCGGGCGGCTCGAATAGCGCTCATAGACCTCGTCTCGAGAATCGAACACCGCGCGGCGTCGTCGGGCCCCGGTTGCGATCTGCGACGGCTCGGAGTCTTCGCCGAGGTGGTCGGCTCCGAAGAGGATCGGCTCGAACGTCCAGGCCTTGGACAGGGTGCCGGGTTTGGCCACTTCGGCTAGGGCCAGCGCGGTGCCACCCATCGAGTGGCCGATTGCTGCCACCGGTTCATCGGGCGAGATTACGGCCGCTATCGCCAGCACGTCGGCGGCATAGCCGGACCACACCAGCTCCTTGTCGATCGGGCGGGTGCTGCGCCCATGAGCTCGAAAGTCCCAGGCGTAGCAGGAGTACGTGTCGGCCATGGTGTCGGCCATCGGCTGCCAGACTTGGCCACAGAAGCCAGTTGCGTGGCTCATCAAAAGCGGCGGCCCGCTCCCGCCAAGGTGATACACCCGCAGCACGACGCCATCGGTGGAAGAAATGGTTTCCGGAACTGAATTGGCCACCGCGAGATGGTGGACGAGATTAGCCCTGTTTGCCAACTCCACCACTGGCCGCCCTGCTACCGAGCGGCCCAGCGATGAATGCAGGGCCCACAGCGACAGCTGCAGAAGACCCAGCGACAGCTGCAGAAGACCCAGCGGCAGAGGGGGCATGGGATGGCGCCGGCGGACCGACTGGCGAAGTGGTGTGAGATCCAGCGGCCGAGCCGATCGGAGCCCGGTAGGTCAGCATGCGCCAGACCCACTCCATCGGTCCGAACTCAAATCGCGACAACCAGAGCCTGCTGAAGACCATCTGAGCGGCGAAGAACAACACGGTGAACCCGAGGGTCGTCGCCACGCCGAAGCGGCCGTAATAACCAAGCCCGTAGCCGTAGAAGAACAGCACCGCCGCTATCGATTGCATCAGGTAGTTGGTCAGCGCCATTCGTCCGACCGGAGCCAGGTGACGCAACACGTGGGAGCCGTCGGCCACCCGTCGCAGCGCCAGCAGCAACAGACAGACGTAGGTGGCTCCGAGCGCCGGACCTCCGACAAAGACACTAAGTACTAACCCGGCCGAGACCGCGTAGGCATCGAGCCCAAAGATGATGAACAGCGCAAGGCCGCCCTTGGCCACGATGGCCACCGGGATCGACACCCGCAGCACCGAAAGCAGGAACGGCCGCTCATTGCGCCAGTTGGCCAGCTTGCCGCTACGCACGGCCCACAGTCCGACGAGGAACAGGGCCAGGAACCACGGAATCCCGGCTGCGGTGACCAGGACATGTTCGACCCAACCGTCGAGGTGATCCGAGGCGATGGTGCCGAAACCGGACTGGCTGTAGAACGAGATCTCCGATGCCGCATTGGCCGCGGTTTCCGGTTCGAATTCGCTGAGCATCGCCACGCCGAACAGCAGGCTGGCCACGCTGAGGGTGAAGACGGCAAAGCCGAGGGCCCAGCGAGGGGCCGCTTGGCTTGTGACCCTGGCGAACAGCAGTAGGAAGGCCCCGGCCATCGAGTATTGGAAGAGGATGTCGCCGTTCCAAATCAGGAACCCGTGGGCCAGGCCAAATACCGCCAGCACCGAGAGCCGGGAGACGAACCTCCAGGTGAATCGTTCGCCACGGCCGAGCGCCCGCTCGAACTGGAGGGCGAACCCAAGGCCGAATAGGAATGAGAACACGGTGTAGAACGCCGCCTCGCCGAGCACTCGGATCGCCAGCTCGGCCGCCCGATCCCACCATGCAACCGACACGGCCCACGGATCGGCGGATGCCACCGGTCCGGCGAAGTCGAGCATGTTCAACATCAACACGCCGAACAGGGCAAAGCCTCGCACGATGTCCAGGGCGTCGATGCGCTGCGAGGGAACGAGCGGACCCGAGAGCTGTTGTGCTGCCATGGCCCAATACTGATCGAGCCACGACAACGATCACATCGGGAAATACCCTGAGACAGCCCTGACCTGAACGATTTGACCTCGGGGCTAGTCGAGACCTCGGGGTTAGTCGAGGCCTACAGCGCCGGCCGCTGGTTCGATCACATCGGCAGGCTCGAATCCGAGGATCCGACCGTAGAACCACAGTTCAACCTCGAGCGAACGAATGATGTTCTCCGCCCGGCGAAATCCGTGCTGCTCGCCCTCGAACGGCACATAGGCGTGGGGCACGCCCTTTGCCGCCAGGGCAGCCACGATGGCCTCCGACTGGTTCGGGGGCACTATCTCATCTTCAAGGCCCTGGAGGACCAGCAGAGGCGACGTGAGGCGGTCGGTGTGGTTGATAGGAGAACGTTCCTCGTAGAGGTCTTTTCGTTCCGGGTATGGGCCGACGAGGCGATCGAGGTAGCGGCTTTCGAACTTGTGGGTGTCGGCGGCAAGCGCGGTGAGATCGGCGACCCCGTAGAGGCTGGTGCCTGCGGCGAATGCGTCCGAGGCTTCCAACACCGCCAGGACGGTGAACCCGCCAGCCGAGCCACCTCGGATGGCTAGGCGCCCTTCGTCCACGTGACCTGCTGAGGCCAGGTACTCGGTGGCGCTGATGCAATCTTCAACATCGACGATGCCCCACGAGCCCCGCAGCAGCTCTCGGTAGGCCCGGCCGAAGCCACTCGACCCGCCGTAGTTCACATCGACCACCGCGAAACCGCGGCTGGTCCAGTATTGGATCTTGAGGTTGAGCGCTGGCGCGGCGTGAGCGGTCGGGCCGCCGTGGCCCATCACGATCAACGGCGGTAGTGCACCGCTCGGACCGGAAACGTCGGCTCCGGTCGGTGGGTAAAAGAATGCGTGAGCCTGACGATCGCCCGATGGATAGCTGATGGCCTGGGGTGTGCTGAACCAGGCCCGATCTACGCCGGTGTCGTCTGCCGGCCGGCGTTCGATCATCTGACCGCTGCCGAGGTCGATCTCGACGATGGTCGATAATGACTTCGGCCCGGCGGCCATCATGACCACTCGGTTTCCGGTGGTCGCCGTCGGGCCGGCGATGACGGTGATCTCCGGCAGGGAGAGCTGCCCGATCTGTCGATCGACGGTTCCCCCGGGGCGACCATCGACCGTGGCCAGCGAATCGACCGCGTCGGTGGTGATCACCACCGCCAGTCGCCCATTTTCTAGCTCGGTCCAACGTCTCACGCCGAAGTTCCAGGCCGGTCCGCCTATCTCGGCGCTGTCCAGGGCGGTGATGGCAACGCACTCGGTGCCGCCTGGGCTCCAGCTGTAGAGGTTCCAGTAGCCGTTGCTATCGCTCGAGAAGACCAAGCGGCCATCGGCGGTCCAGTCGGCTCCGTGTATCGACTCGCCAATATCGCCATCAGCGATAGTGTCGGCCAGTACGCTGGCGCCGGCGGAGATTGTCTGTACGTTGCCGAGGCGCATGTTGGCGAAGACCGGGGCGGCGCACAGCGTTGTGGCTTCCCACGGCATGTTGGGGTGGTCCCACTGGACCCAGCTGAGCCAGCGTCCGTCTGGCGAGAACCGAGGGGCGGCGACAAAATCAGGTCCGGAAACCAGGACCACCGGTTCGGCCGGAAAGCCACCGGTGAGCGGGATACCGACGATCTCGTTTGCCGCTTCGGTTTTGTCTCCGCTGCCGATCCCGTGGTGGTCTTCTCGAACAGAGACCAGCCACTGGCCATCGGGGTGCTCGCGGCCGTCGGCGTAGCGCCAGCCGGCGGCGATCGACGGTTCGGCGGTGATGGCTTCTGGCTCGACCGCGCCAGACTCACCGCTACCAGGCTCAGCCCCGCTGGGTTCAGACGCACCGTCGGCTGCGACTCGGTACAGCCGCTGGTCATCCCAGTTGGCGAAGTAGGCGTGGTCTCGACCCAACCACCAGGCTCCACCCCCGTATTCGTGAACCCGGGTTCGGGCCGACCACGGCGCGGCCAACACATCGCGGGCCGCGGAAGGCTCAGCAGAACCTTCACCGTCACCGGTTTCTCGGACCACAAGAACCGATCGACCGCCTTCGGTCGGGCGTAACTCAGACCACCAGGTCTGACCGCCACGGACCGCGGGACGTCCGACCCCGACTCCACCGGAAGCGACCAGTGAGGCCGATATCGGCGAAGGCCAGGAACCGAAAGATAGTTCTGCGTTCATCGCACGCACATGATCATTGAAGGTGTGTCGTCATCGAAGGTATGTCGCTTTCAGACTTGATGGAAGATTTGTTCGAAACCAGGCGAACCGGTCGCCGGGAGGCGCCCGATGAGTTGCTAATGGGAGCCGAGGCTACTCAGCAGCCAACATCTCCGAAAGGCGCTCGAGGCCGAGACCGAGATCATCGTCGCCGAGCGCGAAGGAGAACCGGGCGTAGC
>JBOEHD010000326.1:0-1890 GCA_050633745.1 Acidimicrobiales bacterium | reverse complement strand
TACGAGCGGATGAAGGAAAAGGTCGCTGACGCCCTCAAGGTTCACTTCCGTCCGGAGTTCCTGAACCGTATTGACGAGACCATCGTCTTCCATGAGCTCAGCCGTGCAGAGGTGACTCAGATCGTCGATCTGCTGATCGCCCGAACCGTCGAGCAGCTTGAAGGCCAGGGCATCGGCCTTGAGCTGACCGAGGAAACCAAACACTTCCTGGCCGACAGGGGCTACGACCCATCGATGGGTGCACGGCCGTTGCGTCGAGCCATCCAGCGAGAGATCGAAGACGTTCTGTCCGAGAAGCTCCTCTACAAGGAATTCCGGGCAGGCCAGATCATTGTTGTCGACGTGGTCGAAGAAGACGGCGTTAAGTCTCTCAGCTTCACCCCGCATGAGGGTTTCCAGCCCCCAAGCACGCCCGAGCTTGCCGAAGCGGGCGAATAGAACCTTTAGGTAGTCCAGTACTAAAAATCCCGCGGCACGGGTCGGCTCCATTTCGATGGACTAAGTCGATCTGTGTCACGGGATTTTCTCGTTGTGACGCTTGAACCGGTGCGAGGCCTCGCTCAGGTAGTGTTAGTCGATGTTTCGTGGCCGGTTGAAGGGGCTTTTGGGCCTGTGGATCATGCTGGGGCTCGCCGTCCTCGGCAGCGCCTGTCGTGCCGACTTCAACATCGTCATCGATATTGAGGAAGACGGATCGGGTATTGTCTCGACCGAACTGATCCTCGATGCCGAGGCTGCTGCTGCCCTTTTGGATCTCGAAGGCTCTTCGACGCTGCCTTTGACCGACCTGGCCCAGGCCGGGTGGGACATCGGTCCACCGGTCGAGGGACCGGCTGGTTCAACGGTGGTGACCGCCGACAAGGCGTTCGGTACCCCGGGCCAGTTCGCCGAGGTGATGGCCGAGTTGACCGGCGATCCCGTACGCTCCGGCGATGCCGACCTGATTCGCAATTTTGGCCTGACTAGGGAACAGAGCTTCGGTCGCGTCGACTACGGGTTCACCGGCGTCATCGATCCTCGCCAAGGTTTGGCCTCGTTCAGCGACGGAGAGCTGGAAGCGGCGCTTGGGCGGTCGGTAACGTCGATCGTCGGCGAGGCGCCCTACGGCGCCCAGGCCGACGACATCTTCGTCAGCCTCATCGTCAGGATGCCCGGTGAACTACAGACCGACGGCACCACCGGTTCGATCCGGGGCGACGAAATCGACCCCGAGGTGGAATGGACAACCAACCTGGCGGCCGGACAGCCAACCAACGCTGTGATCCAGACAGCCCGCCGCTCAACCTCAGCCCAGGTACTCCGGGGAGTGGCCGTGGTGGCCGGTGTGCTGGCGGCGTTGATCGCCTTCGCTCAGCTGTTGCGCCTATCCGGCTCGCTACGGCGTCGTAAGCCGGCGGCCAAGGTGCGCCCGACCGATGCCAGGGGACGTCAGACCGAGAAGCCACTGCAGGCCGCGGCCCCGGCCCCGGTTGAACCGGTCGAACCAGAGACCATCGGCTACCGCGTTGTTGCGCTCGATGGCATGGGGGTGCTCTACCGCGAGGGCAACGATGTCAAGGAGCTACTGATCCCGTTCGCCAGGCAGCGGGGCTCCACCATGGTCGATGAGGAGATCGTGCTCAAAGCCCGCCAGCTGAGCCTCGGCCGAATGACCCCGGCCGACTTCTGGCGGGTGATCGGCGTCGACGGCGACCCGAACGAACTCGACACCGAATACCTGGCCCTCCACCAACTGATGCCCGGCGTGGTCAAGTACCTGCGAGCCCTGCGCGACAGCGGCGTGCGTACCGCCTGCATCACAAACGACGCTGCGGCCTGGGCAACCAAGCTGCGAGCCAACCACAGCCTCGGCGGCTTTATCGAACCCTGGGTCATCAGCGGCTCGGTCGG
>JBOEHD010000325.1:0-10053 GCA_050633745.1 Acidimicrobiales bacterium | reverse complement strand
CCGGCCCGGACGTGGATCAACTCGATGCCCTGATGGCGTTGGAACGTCTCCACGACCTGTTCCGACTCGTTGAGCCGCATAAGGCCGGTATCGACATAGACGCAGGTCAGGCGAGACCCGATGGCCTTGTGGACCAGGGCCGCGGCGACAGCCGAGTCGACTCCGCCGGAAAGGCCGCAGATCGCCCGGCCCGGCCCTACCTGGGCTCGAACGGCGTCGATCGATGTCTCGATGACCGAGTCCATGGTCCAAGTCGGCTCACAGCCCGCCAGATCGTGTAGGAAGCGCCCGAGCAGATCCATGCCGCTTGGGGTGTGGCCGACCTCGGGGTGGTACTGCACGCCCCAGATCCGCCGCTCATCGCTTTCCAGCAGGGCGATTGGGGCATTGGGGCTTGAACCGCAGCCGATGAAGCCGTCGGGGGCAACGGTGATGCCATCGAAGTGGCTCATCCACACCGTTTGCGAGCTGGGAGCATCGGGCCCCAGCAGCGAGCTGGGGTTGGTCGAATCGCTCGAAAGCGTGGTGCGGCCGTATTCGCCCTGCGAGTTGCGACCGACCACGCCACCTAGCTGGTGGGCGATGAGCTGCGCTCCGTAGCAGATGCCAAGAATGGGCACGCCCAGTTCGAAGATCTCCGGGTCGAGCCGAGGGGCATTCTCTACGTGAACGCTGGCCGGGCCACCGGAGAGGATGATGGCGCTTGGCTTCCGCTCCCGCACGTCGTCAGCCGAGATGTCGTGGGCCACAATCTCGGAGTAAACCTTCAGCTCGCGTACGCGGCGAGCGATCAGTTGGGCGTACTGGGCGCCGAAGTCGACGACCAGGACAAGCTGGCGGGGAGCGGCGGCGTTCACTGAGCGCTCGATCGGATAAGCACTTCAGCTTTTTGTAGGTCTTTGAGGTTTTCGTAGCCGAGGGTGGCTACCGCTTGGCGCAGGGCACCGAAGATGTTCCGCCTCCCGTCGGCCGTTGCCGCCGGACCGAGTAGCAACTCCTCAAGGGGAGCGGTCTGCTCGACAGGGACACGATTGCCCTGGGGCAACGTTGGGTGAACAACCGAGTTACCCCAGTGCCAGCCGCGGCCGGGAGCTTCCAACGCCGAAGAGAGCACCGAGCCGAGTACCACGCCGTCAGCGCCGCAGGCCATGGCCTTGGCGATTTGCCCGCCGGAGGTGATGCCTCCGTCGGCGATGACGTGCACGTAGACCCCGGTCTCGTCGAGGTGCCGCATCCTGGCGGCCCGAACGTCAGCGATGGCGGTTGCCATTCCCGAGCCAACACCGGTCACTCTGCTCGCTGAAGCGGTCATACCGCCGTCAACCCCGACCAGCACACCGGCGGCGCCGGTCCGCATGAGGTGCAGGGCTGCCTGGTAGCCAGCGCAGCCGCCGACGATTACCGGCGTCTCAAGCTCGCGAACAAATTCTTTTAGGTTGAGGCTCTCACCATCGGTGACGTGCTCGGCGGAGATGACCGAACCGCGGATGACCAGCAGGTCGAGTTCGGCCCGCAGCAGAACATCAGCCATCGCCGCAACGTGTTTCGGCGACACAGCGCCTGCGGCGATCACGCCTCCCTCTTGGACCTCGGCAATGCGCTTCGAGATCAGGTCGGGGTCAATCGGAGCGGAATACAGCTCACGCATTCTGACCAGAGCGGCGTCGCCTTCCATCGCCGACAGTTCTTCCATCAGCGGATCGACGTCCTCGTGACGGGTCCATAGACCTTCGAGGTCTAGAACTCCGATGCCGCCCATTTGGCCGATGGCCACGGCGGTGGCTGGACTGGTAACCGAATCCATGGCCGAGGAGAGGAATGGCAATTCGAGGCGGTAGGCGTCGATCTGCCATGACAGGTCGACCAGGTCAGCGTCACGAGTGCGCCGCCCCGGTAGAAGCACCAACTCGTCGAGGCTGTAGGC
This sequence comes from Acidimicrobiales bacterium, assembly GCA_050633745.1. Taxonomy (GTDB): domain Bacteria; phylum Actinomycetota; class Acidimicrobiia; order Acidimicrobiales; family SZUA-35; genus JAHELU01. The sequence goes on along the minus strand of JBOEHD010000325.1, from coordinate 8,129 downwards.
CCGCCGAGCCGACTTACCCATGCCAATGTCGATGTCAGCCAAAACAGACCTCCAAAAGGGAAAAACTAAGACTAACGGCCGCAGGCCTACAGGCAGTTACTTTGCTACAAATTCCGCGCCATCGGCGTAGCGGGCGAATCGTTCCGGCTTGTCGCCGTGGACCGGGTCATCGGACGGCCAGGGCCAGCCGCCGAACTGTGTTCGCTGATAGTCGGCCATGGCTTGGCGAATCCCGGCGTCGTCGTTGAGCACAAACGGGCCGTATCGGGCCACCGGCTCACCGATCGGCCGTCCCTGCAGCACCAACGCTTCAGCGCCACCGTCACCCGCTTCGATCTCAAACTCGGCGCTGGGGTCGAGCACGACGCCGGTGTTCTGTTCGATCGCCTGGCCTGCAATGGTCAGTTCACCGTCGAACAGGTACAGAACCCGATTGGATGTGGGCTGAGCCGGCGGAGGGCTCCAACGGGCGCCAGCGTCGAGCCGGGTGTGCCAGATCGCAACGTCACTGTCGGCTGCTGCGGCCCACGAGTCTGGCGGCGGGTTCAGCGGTTTGGCTTGGCCCAGCTGCCCGGCGATGACGGTGACCTCGACCCCTTCAGCCTGGTAGCGAGGAATGTCGTGGTTCCAGAACATTGAGAAGTACGGGTCGACCATCTTGTTTGCTGCCGGAAGGTTCAACCAGATCTGAAACAGGTGCAGGGTGTTCGGGCCTTCGGGGTCGAACAGCGGGAACATCTCGGAGTGCACGATGCCACCACCGGCGGTCACCCACTGCACGTCGCCTTCGCCGAAGCGGGCTTGGGCTCCCATCGAGTCGGAGTGATCGCACCAGCCCTGCCGCACGTAGGTGACGGTCTCGAAGCCTCGGTGGGGGTGCTGAGGAAAGCCGGGCACGGTCGACCCGTGGTACATGTTCCAGCCATCGACACCGGCGAAGTCCTGGCCGATCTGGCGACCGGTCAGCGCTGGCTTCGGTGCAAGCTGACCGTTGCTCTCGGGATACAGATCGAGATGGTGAGCGCAGAACAGAAACGGATCAAGCGTCTGCCACTGGGCCCCAAGCTGAACGGTCTGCAGTATCGGAGAAGTCACGCTGTTTATTGTAGGAGCATCCTGCGGGCCCGCTTTGATCGAATCGGTCTCGTCGAGTCAGGTCTGAGCCGTTTACAGCGTTCGTAGAAAACGCTCGAGCACGATGTCCTCGCCGTTGAAAGCCACCGGCTGGATTCCGGGAAGCTGGATGAACCCGTTGTGAACCAGCACCGATTTCGAGGCGGGGTTGGTAACCGCTACCAACGCTTCGACTTCGGTCACGCCGTGGTCCTGGCCAACGCGGTCGAGCAGCATGGCCAACGCCCTGGTGGCCACTCCCCCGCCGCAGAAATTTTCACCAACCCGGTAGCCGACCATGCCGTGGCCGGGACGGGTCACTCCGATGTTCGTCAGGTTTGCTCGCCCGACGATCTGATGCTCGGCATTTCGCGCAAGGTACAGCCGGTCCGTTTCGCTGTCGGGTCCAGCCAGCAGTTCGCGAAGGATCTCCCGCAGCGAATCGATCTCGAAGTATCCCTCTGGCCGGGGTCCGACCGACCGGGCAAAGAACTCCCGGTTGTACGTTTCGAACTCCAACAGCTCAGTCGCATCGTCGAGAACAAGCAGGTCGAGCGTCAGCTCCGGCCCAGAGCCGGTCATGGAGGTGGTCATGGGGCTGGCCTATCCGCTAGGGCCGGCCCACCCATCAGCTGCCGCTCTTCAGGTGCCGTTTCAGCTGTGCTGCTAGGTCGCCCTTTGGTTCCACGACGACATCGTCCATACCGAGCCAGTCGGCCATGTCGCGCAGCGAGCCTGCCATTTCCGATGCCACGTGAGCGCTGTCGACACCGTCCTCTGCGTACGAGCCGCGAACTCGGAGGAGGCCGGCCTTGCGGTCGGTCTTAAGGTCGATCCGGCCGACCAGTTCTTCGTCAAGCAGGAACGGCAGCACGTAGTAGCCGTAGATTCGTTTTGGCTCGGGCACGTAGATCTCGATGCGGTATTCGAACCCAAAGAGCCGTTCGGCTCGGGGCCTGAACCACACGATCGGATCGAACGGTGTTAGTAGTGCCTTTGCCTTCACCGAGCGGGGGCGCTTGGCCTCGGGGTGCAGGTATGCCGGGTCTTTCCAGCCTTCGACGGTGACCTGTTCCAACTCGCCCGCTTCGACCAATTCGGCCAACAGCGGTCGGATCACCGGCATCTTCTGGCGGAAATAATCTGCGATGTCGGTGGCGGTGCCTATGCCGTGGCTTTTGGCTCCCATGAGCAGCAGCTGTTTGTGCACATCGTCGATCTCCGGTTCTGGCGTGGCCAGTATCTCCGGGCTGAAGACCCGTTCGGGTAGGTCATAGATAGTGGTGAACGTCGGCGTGCGCTCTCTAATCGCCAACCGGCCGGTGATGTAAAGACACTCCAGAGCCTGCTTGCCCTTGGAGTGGCCCCACCATGGGCCGGTACGACCACCGGGGTCGCTCAGATCTTTGATCGACAGTGGCCCCCGTTCGGCGACCTCGCCCAAGACCGCCTGCACATACTTGCCAGACTTCTTTTCGAAGCTTTCGACCCGACGCCAATAGCCACGCTTGCGGTGTCGCATCAGCGGTTCCAGCCGTTGCGAGGTGATCGACGCCACGTGAGGCAGGTATTCGTAGTTCTCGCCGGAGCGGTAAAGGTAGTTGTCGAGCTTGGCTCGGTCGTACGGCCCGAGGCGGGCCAGCACCGGCAGGTAGTGGCTGCGACACAGCACGTTGACCGAGTCCAACTGCAGGACCGTCATACGATCCATCATGCGACGGAAGTGGCGGCTGTTCACCGTTCCGGTCGGCTTCGGGTCGTTGAAACCCTGCGCCGCCAAAGCGATACGTCGGGCCTGGACGAGGCTGACGGTGCTCACGTCGTTGAACCGAACAGTATGCAGAAAGCGCGATGCTTCTTGGGATCCGCGGGAGGTCGGTACATCCCAAAAGACTACCGTCGCCTGACCTTGTCACTCCGGGATCCCGCCACCGGCCAGGATCGAGCTATGAGCCGTCTAAGCACCTGGCCGGACCTCTTAGTCGGGTCTTAGTCACCACGGTGTTCTATTCGAGACATGGGAATCAAGACCAAGTCACTAACGGCACTTTCGGTGACGGTGTTTCTCGCCGCTGCCGGCTGCACATCCACTTCTACCGAGACTGCGGAAGGAGTGACCACCGCAGTTGAGACCACCGATGGCCAAGCTTTGGCGAACTCCGACAGTGCAGATGCCGCGGTGGCTGACGGCACGGCCGGGCTCGATCTGGATGACATAGTCCGCCGACTTGGTGACGGCTACTCCAGAGTCGATGGCGATTGGCCCGGCTTTGCGCCGAATGAACATCCGGCAGTTCTCGCTCTAAAGACCAGCTCCGGTGAGCTGGCGGGCGCCCTTGCCATCAACTTCCCGAACCCGGATGCTCTCGGTGATGCCGAACCGCTCAACACCGATGGCACCCCTCTCAAATCGGTTCACCACATCACCAACCCAACCGAGGCCGACAAGCTTGCAGAGCTCGCGGGGTTCGACTTTCACATAATGATCGGTGGCGTCGATGCCTTCGCCATGGAGGCCGGTGGCGGTGACGACTTCTTCCTGCCGACGACCAACGACTACGTCGGCACCTTCCTTCACGAGCTGTTCCATCGCTGGCAGGACCAAGCGTTCGAGGGTGACATCGGAGCGCAAGACGTCGAGGGCTATGCGTACACCCCAGAAAACTTGGAGCTCGCGGCCCTGGAGGAACGTGCCCTGATCGAGGCGGCGCAGGCCCAAACCGACGAAGCACGAACCGAGGCGGCCAAGCATTTCGCCGGAATCCGCCTTGCCAGGATGGCGGCAGACGACCGGGTGGCGGACCTTGACAACAGTCAGGAGCGCTACGAGGGCTCCGCTCGCTACCTTGAACACCGCATCGCCGGTACCGACGACGACTTCAGCCAATACAACGAGAACGACTACTCGATCGAACTGGCCGCTGACCCATCCGACACCGGCGGAGTGAAGGATCACTACGGATTCGGCCGCTTCTACGCCACCGGGGCATCGATCCTCGGACTACTCGATGCCCTGGGAGCCGAAGACGTAGATGAGAAAGTCGAGGGCGGGCTCAGCCCCGCTGAGGTCCTCATCGAGTTCCTGGATGTCTCGGCATCGGACGCCGCCGATCTGGTCGACGAGGCCAGGACAAACTACGACCCCCTCGACGAACTGCCAAGCAAAGCGGCCGAATCGGCTGCGGCGGCGAAAGACGAGCCGCCGGTCTTCAGCGACGACGACTTCCCCTCCGCCGAAGACGATGGCGGCGATGAAGGCGACAACAAGCGCGTCGCCGATGTAGTTGCAGACGCTACGGTTTTGGCTGCCGGTGCCGATGGAACGCTGTAGTGTCTCCCTCCCCCACGAGCGACGGCTTCTGAGCATCAATGACTACTGAAGAACTGATAGTTGTTGGCGTGCTGCTGGCCATGTTTGTCGCCCTGGTAACCCGCAGGGTTTCGCCTCCGGTTGGTGTGGTCGGAGCGCTGATTGCGCTCTACATCTCCGGCGTCGCCGACCAGGCCACGGCGCTGTCCGGTTTCTCGTCGCCCGCCCCGGCGACCATCGCCGGGCTGTATGTGGTGGCGGGAGCGGTGGAACGGTCGGGAGCGCTACGCCCTCTCAGCCGCAAAGTGCTCGGTGAGGGCTCGATGACGGTCGGCATGGCCAGGCTCAGCCTGGTAGCCGCTTCGCTTTCGGCGGTGGTGGCCAACACCCCGATCGTTGCCATGTTTATCGGCCCGGTTTCGCGCTGGGGCGAACGGCGCGGGGTTCCGCCATCGCGCTTCCTTATGCCGCTTTCGTTTGCGGCCATCTTGGGCGGCATGCTGACCCTGATCGGCACATCGACCAACCTCGTGGCCTCCGATCTGGTCCAGGCTGGCGGAGCCGAACCGTTCGGGCTGCTGGAGCCGGCCCGGCTTGGTCTGCCGGTTGTGGTGATCGCCATGGCTGTGGTGATCGTGCTCGGCCCCCGGTTGCTGCCCGAGCGAGGCACGGTCGACAACTCGACCGTCGAGCGCCCCTTCACCATCTCCCTCAAGATTGCCGACGGCGGCGAACTCGACGGGCAAACCGTAACCAGCGGCGGACTCCGCCAGCTCGGTGCGGTGTACCTGGTGGCCATCGAACGCCGCGGCGAGCTGACCGCCCCGGTCTCTCCCGAACATCTCCTCCGGGCAGGCGACGTGCTCACCTTCGCAGGCCAGGTCGATCACGTCGTCGAACTGGAGAACGTGCCGGGCCTGGACCTGGCGGTCGATGACCAGATATTGAAGCTCGACGACGGCGAGCACGCCTGGTTCGAGGCTGTCGTCGGCGCTGCCTCTCCTCTCGTCGGGCAGACACTCAAACAGTCGGAGTTTCGCAACACCTACCAGGCCGCGGTTGTTGCGCTCCATCGTTCAGGCGAGGGTGTCGTCGGCGGTCTTGGCGACGCCCGGGTTCAGGTCGGCGATTCGCTGCTGCTGGTTGCCGACGCCGGATTCCGTGAGCGCTATAAACACCGAGGCGACTTTCTCCTAGTTCAGCGTCGTTCTGAGCCGCCACCAACCGCATCGATCCACGCAAAGCGCTCGCTGTTGATCCTGGCCCTGGTGGCGGTTCTGGCTCTTACCGGACTGGTCGATGTTATGAAGGCCGCGGTGCTCGGGGCAGCAGCCACCGTTGCAGTCGGAGCGCTTACCCCCCGCCAGGCCCGCGACAGCGTCGACCTGAACGTGGTCATTCTCGTTGCCGCGGCCATCGGTGTCGGCGGCGCGGCCGACAGCTCCGGGCTGGCCGCCCGTTTGGCCACCGGCCTGATCGATGCCACCTCATCGCTCGGAACCTGGGGGCTGGCGCTGGGTTTGGTGCTGGCGACGATCGCGCTCACCGAGATGATCACCAACGCCGGAGCGGTGTCGCTGATGATCCCGATCGCCATGGAAGCGGCACGCGCAGCCGACGGCGACGTGCGGCTGTTTGCGCTTGGCGTCACCCTGGCCGCCTCGGCCTCGTTCCTCACACCAATCGGCTATCAGACCAACACCATGGTTTATGGCCCCGGCCGCTACCACTTCACCGACTATCTGCGCCTGGGAATCCCCCTGACGTTCGTCGTCATCGTCATCACGCCAATCCTGATGTCCAGCGGATCGGCCATGTGGTAACTGCGGTGGCTGAGCCGCTGCTGAAGGGAAGTAAGGCCTGATCGGCGACTAAGGTTGACCCCGGCGGACGAAGGTCGGGGTGGCTTACGTTATGGAACAGGCAGTCAAACGAGCGGTCGGATGCCGTAGTCAACACTGGTTGGCAGCCGGGCTGGTGCTGCTCTTCGCAGCCGTTGCCCTAGTAGCGACTCAGCCGACGCAAGCCGACGCCACACTTCCGACGTTTGCAGTAAGCACGGTTGAGGAAACCGAGGTCGAAGCGGCCGGAGTTGAACCCACCGAAGCCGAAGCCGCAGTGATTGCGAACGACCCATTTGGGGCGTGGTCCGAGGTCGGGCCGTGGCCGCTGGTCGCCATTCATGCCGCGGTGCTCGATAACGGCAAGGTGCTTTCCTACACCGGGACCGGCGACACCTTGCTGGTCGACATCTGGGACCCAAGCCTCGGCCTTGGGGCCAATTCCCACAGCACGTTCAACAACACCCTTGGCAGCAACCTGTTCTGCTCGTTCACCCTCGACGATCCGAACAGCGAAAACAAACTGCTAGTCGGCGGTGAAATCGCTGACGGGCAGGTGCCGAACTTTGTGGCCCAGTACGGCGACAACACCCTGTCGGCTTTCCAATCGATGAACGAACCGAGATGGTATCCGACCGTCACCACACTGTGGGATGGTCGGCTGCTGGCCCAGGGTGGCACCCCGGGCAACTTCGATAACCGAGATGATCCAACCCCGGTGGCCGAGGTCTATTCGCCAGACAATGGTTGGCAGCTGCTGGAAGGTACCCGGGACCCCGGCGTGTGGGATACCGAGAATTACGGCTGGTGGTACCCGAAATCACACGTAACGCCGTCCGGCAAAGTCTGGAACCTGGCCTGGGATCAGATGTACTACATCGACCCCGATGGAGCGGGCGCAGTCGATCTGATCGACACCTTTGCCGGCGGCAATCGTGGCGGCAGTTCGTCTTCGGTCATGTACGACACCGGTCTTGTACTGCAAATCGGTGGCGGCGAACGAGGCAGCGATGATCGCCGGTTCCTCGGTTCGAACGCCGCCACCATCTTCAACCTCAACTACGACCCGCCGATCCTGACCGAAGCGGCACCGATGAACTTCGGTCGCCACTGGGCCGACGCAACCGTGTTACCCGATGGTCGGGTGTTGGTCACTGGTGGCTCCCTAGTCAACAACCGACTTGACGACACCACTCTCCCGCCAGAGATCTGGGACCCAAAAACCGACAGCTGGACGGTGCTCACCGGGAACAACACCCCGCGCCTGTACCACTCGACCACCTTGCTCATGCCGGACGGCTCAGTGCTGACCGCCGGTGGGGGTAAGTCTGGTCCGGTCGACAACTTCAACGGCCAACTGTTCTATCCGCCGTATCTGTACGACGCAGACGGCTCCCAGGCGACACGCCCAACCATCGAAGCGGCCCCTCGTAACATCGAATACAACCAGTCGATTTCGGTCACCGTCGACGGGCCGATCGATCGGGTCACCCTGATCAAGCAGAGCAACTCGACTCACTCGATGAACTCCCAGATTTTCTCCGAGCTCAGCTTCAGCCAAACCGGCAGTCAACTCAGCATCGAAACCCCCGACTATGCCACCGTGGCCACACCTGGCGAATACCTGCTCTTCGTGTTGGACAGCAACGGCGTGCCGTCGGTTTCACGAACCGTGCGGCTGACTGGCGTCGGGCTCGATCCGCCACCACCGCTCGAGCCGCTGGCCGCAACAGTTACCGGCTTGGTCGATCGGGTTGGGGGTGGTGCAGTAGCAGGGGTGAGTATCGATCTGTTCGAGGCCACCGCTGATGGCGCACGCGGCCAGTGGCTCACCAGCACCGCTACCGACAGCGACGGAACCTACG
>JBOEHD010000324.1:0-817 GCA_050633745.1 Acidimicrobiales bacterium | reverse complement strand
CCTTCGAGCCCGGTCGCCCGGTACGTGGCCTCTTCCTAGAAGACGTCAAGCCTGACGGCTACTACAACAAGGACACCAACGAGCCATCGGACGCTAGCGATCCCGATGCTCGCATGATCCGTACCTACCTGGAGACCAGGCTTTACAGCCGGGTCCTGGCCGACGACGTAACCCTGGCCGATGGCTCGGTTATCGAGCGCGGCACGATGGTTCGTGAGCCGGAGATGGAAGCGCTGCGAGACGATCCGGAGGTCTCCCGAGTACGGGTGCTTTCGCCGCTGACCGACGATTCCCCAATCGGTATCACCGGAGCAAGCTACGGCATGTCTCTGGCAACCGGTATCGACATCGAGGTCGGCGAAGCGGTCGGCGTTATCGCTGCTCAGTCGATTGGTGAGCCGGGAACCCAGCTCACCATGCGTACCTTCCACACCGGCGGTGTTGCCGGTGGTGCTGACATCGCTGGCGGTCTGCCCCGAGTTGTCGAGCTCTTCGAAGCTCGTAGCCCGAAGGGCAAGGCCACTCTGGCTCGTATCTCCGGTGTTATTCGTATCGCCGAGGATGAGGGCAAGGGCAAGGTTGTCACCGTCGTCGCCGACGATGGCACCGAGGACGACTACACCGTTCCGCTGGCTGCTCGACTCGAAGTTGTCGAAGGTCAAGAGGTCACCGCTGGTGACTCCATCGTCGATGGTCCTCGTGACCCCAAGGAGCTCCTTGAGATCCGGGGCATCCGCGAGACCCAGCAGTACCTGGTTGAGGAAGTCCAGAAGGTCTACCGAGATCAGGGTGTGTCGATTCACGACAAGCACATCGA
>JBOEHD010000323.1:0-3427 GCA_050633745.1 Acidimicrobiales bacterium | reverse complement strand
TCAAGGTGGGGGCGCCAGGAGGAGGCGATGGACTGCCAGTTCGCTTCGTCGGAGGCGGTCCCGGTTGGAAGATCCGCCAGCATCTCGCTTATCTCGTTGAGGGTGAAACCCACGTGCTGTGCTGCGGCGATGACGGCGAGGCGTCGGAGTACATCCCGGTTGTAGCGGCGCTGGTTCCCGTCGTTGCGGTGCGAGCTAATCAGTCCTCGGTCCTCGTAGAACCGGAGCGCTGTCACCTTCAGTCCGGATCGCTCGGCCACGCTACCGATCGACAATGTCTCACTCATTCGCTTGACCTCCAGTTATATGGAGGTTTTACCGTAGTGGACATGACAACAACATTCACCCCTTCCGAGATCGAGTATCTAACTGGCCAGACGCTGGCTCGCCTGGCAACCATCCGCCCCGACGGGTCGCCACAAAACAGTCCGGTTGCCTTCATCGTCGACGGCAACTCGATCGTCATCGGTGGCTATGACCTCCCGTCGACCCAGAAGTTCCGGAACCTTCGGACCAACACCAATGTTGCCCTGGTGGTAGACGACATCGAATCGGTCGACCCATGGGTCGTCCGGGGCGTGGAGATCAGGGGCCACGCCGTCGCCGAAGTAGATGTCGACCCGCCAGTCGAGTGGATGAGTCGCAGCCTTATCCGAATCCACCCCGATCGCGTCATCTCTTGGGGGTTGAACGAAACGCCTGCGCCCTCGACCGCCGAGGTGCGAGGATGAGAGAGATCACAGTCGCCCGTACGCTCAATGCTCGGTGTGTTGCGGTCTGGGCTGTCCTCGCCGACTATGCCGGCATCGAGCGTTGGAATCGTAGCGTTAAGGAGAGTCACACCACGAACGGCTTGGAGACCGGTCTAGGTGCACAGCGCTATTGCAAGATGGCTCCAGCCGGCAGCCTTACAGAAACCATCACCGCTTGGAAGCCCGAAGAACTCATGGTCGTGACGATCGACTCGACCAGCATGATCCCGATTGGTAAAGGTGTTGTCGACTACTCCCTCAAGCCTGCTGGCGATGACCAGTCGACTGCCATGGAGATCCGATATGCCTTCGACGTCAAAGGTGGGCGGGTCGCTCAAATCGCCGCTCCACTGGTTGGCAAGCAACTCATCAAGGCATTCGAAGACGTGCTAACCGACCTCGAAGAGGCTGCGAGAAGCGACCGCAGGTAGACAAGGGTCAGAGCTGTGTGTGCCATTTCGGTGGCTTGCCGGTAGGGGCTATGTTCTAGAGCGATGGTTAGCCAGCGAGAACTACTTCCAGTCGATGCCGTGGGGTTGTCGGCTCTAGTCCGTTCTGGTGAGCTACAGCCAGGCGAGATACTGGATGCCACGATTGCGCGGATTGAGGCGCTCGACGGAACGATCAATGCGGTCATCGACCGTGCCTTTGAGCGGGCGCGCTCGCTGATTGAGCAGGTCCCCGCCGAGGCCCCGTTCGCTGGGATTCCGACCTTTGTGAAGGACCTGATCGACGTCGAAGGTCTCCGCCGGAGCGAGGGCTCGCGCTTGCGAATGGCCAACGTCAGCGAAGCATCACCGGACTACATCCTGAAGCTGGAACAGGCAGGCCTCATCATTGCAGGCAAAACCAACACGCCGGAATTCGCTTCGCTGCCGGTAACCGACAACGAGGTGTTCGGCAAGACGTTGAATCCTTGGAGTCTGGATCACTCGCCAGGTGGGTCAAGTGGAGGCTCTGCAGCTGCTGTAGCGGCAGGCTACACACCGATCGTTCACGGCACCGACGGTGGTGGGTCTAACCGCATTCCATCTTCGGCATGCGGCCTGTTCGGAATGAAGGCAAGTCGGGGACGTCAGGCGAGCGGCGAACTCGACGGATCGCACCCGGTCTTCAAGACTCATCACGCGATCAGTCGGACAGTGCGCGACAGCGCAACGCTCTTTGCAGCTACCGAAATCCAAAAGGGTGGCGCCTATCCCGCTGTCGGGCTTGTGACCAACCCGACCGTGCGACGCCTTCGTGTCGCGGTGAGTCCGGTAGACGTTCTCGGCGACAGTCCAGAACCCGCGGCACGTGCAGCACTGGATTCGACCATGGAGCTACTGGTCGAGCTAGGACACGAAGTCACCGAAGTGCCGAATCCTGTCGACGGCTCCCAGTTCTATACGGCCTACCGCAATCTATTCCTGGCTCGCACTGTCGGCATGCTCGACATGATCGAAGCCCAGGCCGGTGCCCCAGTTGAGCAAACCGGCCTGCTTACGCCGCTCACGATTAGCCTCATGCGTCAGAGCGATCAACTCGCTCCAGACGCGGCAGAACTCGGCGAGGCGTACCTTCAGGCATTGTCGGGTGACATGGAAGAGTTCTTTGGTCGTGCCGATGTTTGGCTGTCGCTAGTTCACCCCCACGACTCGATCGATGCCACCGAGTTTGATCCGATGGGCGAGTTCGATCGGCACAAGAGCGAGACCTACCTGAGCAACGCTGCGGTGGCAAACATGTCCGGTTCGCCATCGATGTCGGTGCCGCTCACCTTCGACACGCCGACCGGAGTGCCGATTGGGTCGATGTTCACCGCTGCGCCGGGGGCCGATGGCCTGCTGTACGAGCTTGCGTTCGCGCTTGAAGAGGCCCAACCATGGGCCGACCGATGGGCACCGCACTCAGCGATGTTCTCCCACCCGGAGGTGGAAGGTGACTGACCAATCAGCTGCGCTTGAACGTCATAGGGCGCGCCTTCGAGCGATCGAGGCCGACAATGATCTGCCCTCGAACTTCGCTGGACTCCTCGATCACGCGGTCGATCGCGATGGCGACACGGCAACGATCGACTTCTTCGATCAGGGCGTAGCACTAAGCGCGGCCGAGTTCCGCGACGAGGTGTATCGAGTCGCCGATGGGCTGGCCAGCGAGGGCATCTCCCACGGGAGCTTCGTTGGTGTGATGATGCCCAATCGCATCGAGTTCCCGATCACCTGGATGGCACTTGGTGTTCTCGGTGCTGTGATGGTGCCGGTCAACCCAGCGAGTACGGGGCCCGAACTCGATCACGTTTTTCTCGATACCGAAGCGACCCACCTGATAGTGGAAAACGATCTCTTGCCGGCCGCCAATGCTGCGACCCAGTGGATCGCCACCCACCGGCCTCAGCTGATCGGTATCGATGCTGGAGTTTCAGATCGCTCAGATGGAACGGCAGAGCCGTCGTCTTGGGAGTTCCTGCGCGAGCGCGGCGCTCCCGACTTCCGACCCGAAGCCCCGTCCGCCGGATCAGACCTGGTGAACATCCAGTACACGTCTGGCAGCACGGGTATGCCAAAGGGCTGTATGATCCCGCAGCGATTCTGGATTGTCATGGGAGCGGGTCGAGCATTGTCGTCTCTGCTCGACGTGCGGAGCATTTTGTGCGCCCATCCGTTTTTCTACATCGACCCTCAATGGCATCTGGT
>JBOEHD010000322.1:0-5261 GCA_050633745.1 Acidimicrobiales bacterium | reverse complement strand
CGAGCTCGATCGGCTTGAACCGCACGACGGAACGGAAGGTCTTGATCAGTCCCATGGGCTCAGCCTAGCCATCGAAGGGTCAAGCGGCCTCGGTCAACCGCCGTTACTCGGTTGCCTGTCACCAGGCAGCACCTTCGACGACGGTGCCTTGGTCGGCTGGCCGTTTGACGGTGGCGCCTCGACCGGCTGACCGTTTGTCGACTCGACCACTACCCGCTCGACCGCCAGTGGGTGGCTACGGGTTTGAGCGGACTGGCCGGGTTGGGTAACTTCGCCGGGTTGGCCGGCTTCGGCAGGCTGGCTGGTTTGCACGGTTTGGCCGTCTGGCGCTCGGGTGACGATCCGCTGCGGAGCGGTGTCATCACGATCGGGCACGACGATCTTGCGGATCTCGCCGGTGCTCTTGGTTACCACCTCGTTGATGGTCCAGCTCCGTCGACCACGGCTGACGCCGAGCCGTTCGCCCAGGATGTAGTTCACCGCACCGCCGATGAGCAGCACCTGTGCGGCCAGCCAGATCCAGGTCAGCGCCAAGAGACCGGCACCGACCGCGGCTCGAACCTCGTTGGCATTCGAGGTGATGTCGACATAACGAGCGAAACCGTAACTCAACAGCCACCACAGGAACGCTGCTACAAAGGCGCCAGGAAGATCGAACCGCCAGCGATGTCGTTCGGCGGGACCGTAGTGGTACACGATCGAAGCCCACAGGATCAGCACGACGACCGCAACCAGACCTCGGAGCGTCGACTCGACCAAGCCGTCGGTGATACTTCCCCAGACGTAGATCTCCATCAGCACCAGCGGCACCGAGATAAGGATGCTGCCCAATCCGAGAATCACCGCGACCACTCGGGTGTGGTACCACGGCCGGCGGTCCTCTATCTCGTAGATATCTTCCAGGGCCCGGATCAGACCGGAGAAGCCACGACTAATCGACCAGATGGCCAAAGCCAGCGAAACCGCGGCCAAGCTGTTGTTGTTCTCGGAGAACAGGTCGGTGATCGAGTCACTAATCCCCTGGCTCTCGTCGGTGAACACTCGAGCGATAAATTCCTCGACCTCAGACTCGATTCGACCCTGAAACTGCACGCCGGTTACGAGCCGGTCGAGTGGACCGATGACCGCAAGCAGGGCCAAGACGAGCGCAGGCAAGGAGATAACAATCCAGAACGTCACGCTGGCCGCTAGGTCGCCAACCCGCCCGTGATACCACCGAAGGGCGACATCGATGACGAAGCGCCAAGCCGAGATAACCCAGCCAATCGGTCCTTTGCTCACCCTTCCAGGGTATTGATATCGGCCGCAGAGCGGGCGGAGAGCAGAATGCCGAGGCCGTCTACCCCTTTGGTTAGAGGGGTTTTCGCTTTGCACTGACACAAAACCGCCAACTAAACGTGCAATGCCGGGCGCTGTGTACAGTGCAACAATGCCTTCGGATCCGCCGTCGCCGTTCACCAATCGCCGGGCAGGGGAAGCCTTCCTTATAGACCCCCAGGGCGGCCCAGGGCCGGGTGTGCTGGTGCTGCACTCGTGGTGGGGTCTAAACCCCTGGACCCGCGAGTTCTGCCGCCGGCTGGCAAGTATCGGGTTCACCGCCCTGGCCCCCGATCTCTTCGACGGCGTTCAACCGGTAACCGAGGAAGAGGGCGGAGCGGTTCTAGCTGCCGCCGACCCCGATGAACTATCGGGCCTTGTCATGTCGTCGGCCCACACTCTGCGAGCCGCTTCTACCGACGCCTCAAAGCCAATAGCGGCCATCGGGTTTTCAATGGGCGCATCGTTGGCGCTCTGGCTCTCGGCCCGGCTCACCACCGAGGTTGGTTCGGTGGTGTCTTTCTACGGGGCCCAGTCGATCGACTTTGACGATGCCACCGCCCGCTATCAGGGCCACTACGCCGAGGACGATCACATCGTCTCCGAAGAAGACCGGGTAGTCACCGAGTCGTTTATTCGGCTAGGCGGCCGAGAGACCGACTTCCATCTCTATCCGGGCACGAAACATTGGTTCTTCGAAGACGGCGACAATTTCGACGCCGCAGCGGCCGAGTTGGCCTGGGAACGTATGGAGGGCTTTCTAAAGGAGACCATTCTCGGCCACGGCTCCGACGACCCAGTCGAGAACTAGAACAGCTCTGACGGCTGTCCCTCAGAGCTGTCAGAGCAAGCCGCCCGCTCCGACCACCGTCACGATCCCGACGACGAGCAGAGCACAGAATGCAACCGTGGCAGCCAGCGCCACCTGTGGCGACTGACCAAACCGGCCGGGTAGCCAGGCCAGCAACCAACCGGCGATGAAACCGGCGGCGATGCCTCCGAAGTGGCCCCAAAAAGAGATGCCACCGACCAAGATCGGAAGACCGAGGTTCAGGGCCAAGATGAACCCGAGCGGTGTCTGCGTCAGGCTGACGCCCCGGGCCCACAGCACCGCGGCGAGCGCGCCCGCCAAACCGAGGACCGCTCCGGATGCGCCGAGTGTTGGCACGTTGAAATCGAAAGCCAGCACGGCGAAGGACCCGCCGAGCAGTCCGGCCAGGTAGAGCAGACCAAATCGGAGCTTGCCGACACCCTCCTCGAGCGAGTTGCCGAGTATCCACAGGGCGTACATGTTGAACCCGATGTGGAGCAGCGATCCGTGGAGGAAGGCCGAGGTGATGACTCGCCACCATTCGCCGTCGGCAACACCGGTGCCAGCAAAGGGGTTCTGGCCCAGCAGCCGACCCCAACTGGTGAGCCTGCCGTTGCTGGCCTGCTGGCCGACGAAAGCTAAGGCATTGAGCGCCATCAGGACCATCACAACCGTGACGCCGCCACCCGGCATGTTCCGCGGGGTGTAGACCTTTTGGCTGTTGTTCGACGTGCAGGCCGGGCAGTGGTGGCCGATCGAAGCCTGATGCATACAGCGAGGACATATCGGCTTCTCACAGCGTTGACATCCAACGGCGGCGCGCGCATCAGGGTGTCGATAGCAGGTGGTGTCCTTGGTCAGCACCGCTTAAGCATAGATCGCCGTATGTAATGAGCGTCTAAAGCCGCTGGGTAACGAGCGGCGAAAGCAGGTGGGTAATGAGCAGCAAAAGCAGATGATAATCGTCTGAAGCCGCGGCCAAGGCATACTCCAACGTGGGTTTTAGCCTGCGTCGCAAGGCGCGTCCGTACGACAGCGAAATCGCCAGGTTGGCCGTTCCGGCGCTGGGAACGCTGGTAGCCGAGCCGCTGTACGTCTTGGCCGACACCGCCATCGTCGGCCGTATCGGCACCAACGAGCTGGCCGGACTGGCCCTGGCTTCGGCTGTGCTGCTGACAGTTCACGCCCTGACCCTGTTCCTGACCTACGGCACAACGGCGACCGTTGCTCGACTCATCGGGGCCGGGCGGCAAACCGACGCAGCCTTTCAGTCGGTTCAGGGTCTGTGGCTGGCTGCCCTGCTCGGAACCGGCTCGGCGATCCTTTTGTTCTTCACCGGAACCTGGTTTCTTGAGCTTTTCGGTGGCAAGGGTGAGCCGCTGGCCTTCGCCGAGCGGTACCTGGGGATCAGCCTGATCGGCCTGCCATTTCTGCTGCTGAACCTGGCCGGAGCCGGAGCGTTCACCGGCAGGCAAAACACCAAGACGCCGCTGCTGGTTGCGTTGGCCGGCGCTACCGCCAATCTGGTCATCGAGCTGATCTTGGTTCCCGGACTGGGCTACGGGGTCGGCGCTTCGGCCCTTTCGACCGTGGTGAGCCAGATCGGCACCGGCCTGTTCCTAGCCTGGGCGGTGATCCGCTGGGCCGGGCGAACCGGGGTCAGCCTGCGACCGAACTTCGGTGCGGTCATCAAGTTGATGTCCGCTGGCAGGGCGCTGATCCTCCGTGCGGTTGCGCTGCGAGGGTCGTTCGCCCTCGGCACCGCGGTGGCTGCCAGAATCGGCGTCGCCGAACTGGCGGCCCATCAGGTGGCCATGCAGATCTGGGGCACCTTGAGCCTCGCTCTCGACGCGGTGGCCATCGCCGGCCAGGCCCTCACCGGACGCTGGCTCGGAGCGGGTGACGCCGAACAGGCTCGCGGCGCCGCCAGACGAATGATCGAACTCGATGTGTGGGTTGGGGTGGTGGCGGCTATCGGCCTGTTCGTGGCCCGCGAGCCGTTGGCCGCTCTGTTCAGCAACGACCCCGCGGTAGTCTCGGCGACGGCGTTCGTCTTGATATGGGCTGCGGTGTCACAGCCGCTCAACGGCTACGTCTTCGCCCTCGATGGCATTCTCATCGGAGCCGGAGACCTGAACTATCTGGGCAAGACCATGGCGGCCAGCGCGGTTGTGTTCGCCGGCTTGGGCGTGGTGCTAATGCGGTCTGGCGGCGGCCTTGGATGGCTATGGGCGCTGATCACCCTGCTGATGTTGATGCGAGCGGTAGCGCTGTGGGTTCGCTGGCGCAGCGACCGCTGGGTTGTGCTCGGCGCCGACACCTGAACCCCACAGCAACCGAGCCCAGCGCTACCGAGCCCAGATCTACTGAGCTTTCTGGTTTAGCAACTGATTGACCAGCTTGCCGTCGGCCTGGCCCTTGGTGGCCTTCATGATCTGACCGGTGAAGAAACCCTGCATCTTGTGGCGGGCCTTTTCGTCGCCAGCTACAAAGCGTTCCCACTCCTCGGCGTTGTCGGCGATGATGCCGTCGAGGATCGATTCCAACTCACCGGTGTCCATCGCTTCGAAACCGTGGGCTGAGGCGATCGCTGCCGGGTCGTTGCCGGTTTCCACCATCTCGGCCAAGACCTGCTTGGCCTGGGTCGCGGTCAGGGCCCCCTCGGTCTCCATCGTGACCAGCTCGGCGAAGTGGTTGGCGTCGAGTGACTCGGCTCCGTCGACGGCCAGGTTGTTGGCCACGTGGGTCACGGTCCGCTCGGGTTCGGCCCCGGCCTCGATGGCGGCCATGGCCAGACCGTCCAGGTCCCGCTCGACCGCGAGGGCGGCACCGATGGCGGGCGCTCCACGCTCGATCAAGGCCTGCCGCCGCTGACGGGGCAGCGCCGGCAACGCGGCTCGGATCTCCTCGATCCACTCCGGTGACGGGTCGATCGGGACGAGGTCGGGATCGTCGAAGTAGCGGTAGTCCTCCGCCTCCTCCTTGGATCGGCCGGCCCTGGTGCGGCCGTCCTCCTCGTCCCAGTGACGGGTCTCCTGCCGGGGAGCATCGCCGGCCTCGTACAGGTCGACGTGGCGCCTGGCCTCGTAGGTGATGGCCCGGCCGAGGGAGCGGAGCGAGTTGACGTTCTTGA
>JBOEHD010000321.1:0-7658 GCA_050633745.1 Acidimicrobiales bacterium | reverse complement strand
GCAACAAGCACGAGAAGGTGGCCTTCGATCCGTTCGAACACGGCATCATCAAACGGCGTCTACTGGTCGGTCAGTCCGAAGAGAGCGATGACTGGAAGATCGGGCATCCGCTCGTGTTTCCGTACAAGATGTGGGTCGGCGGAAACGGCGTCTTCCAGATGCAGATCCGTGTCCCGGTCGATGACACCCACACTCGAGTGATGTTCTACACCGTGCACGCCCCAGAAGGCACTCCAGCTCCGGAGGGTAACCGGTGCATCGACTACGACATCGAATGGATGAACGACGACGGCAGTTACATCGTCGATTACATCGAGGGCCAAGACATCATGGCCTGGGTGTCGCAGGGGCCGATCGCCGATCGCGTCAACGAAAAAATCACCAAGAGCGACGTTGGCGTGATCGCCTGCCGTCGGATGTTCAAGGAAGCAATCGAGTCGGTGGAACGAGGCGAAGATCCTGTCGCCGTGGTTCGCGAACCTCACGACTCGATCAAGTTGCCGCTCGAACGATCCAAGTTCGGCCGTGGAGCGCAGTTTGCCACCGACTGGATCAACGACGGATCGATGCGTTACAGCCCGATCGCCGAAGAGCTGAAGAAGCTGCACATCGACGCGGCGGCTACTCGCGATGGATTGGCTCCTTCCTGATGGCGATCGATCACGCTCAATGGGCCTCGTACCTCCTCGCCGGCGTCGACGAGCGTCGTGCGGTACAAGCCATCACCAAGCAGGTCGACGAGCTCAGCGTCGATGATGCGTACGCAATCCAGGCGGCCCTGTTGGAGCTGCATCGCGAACGCGGTGACACCCTGGCCGGAGCAAAGCTGGGGCTGACTTCGGTTGCGAAACAAGAACAGATGAGTGTCAGCGAGCCGATCTACGGCTGGGTTCTGGCTTCCTCGGTTCTTGACGTCGACCAGCCGGTCCAACTCGATGAACTGATTCACCCTCGCGTCGAGCCAGAGTTCGTGTTCGTCTTGGGCTCGGACCTGACCGGTCCAAATGTCACGGCCTGCGATGTCCTCGACGCGACCGAGAAGGTGGTCGGGGGCATTGAAGTCATCGACTCCCGCTACGAGGCATTCTCGTTCACGCTTCCCGACGTGATCGCAGACGCCACGTCCGCCGCTCGGGTGATGGTTGGTTCCGAGGGCATCGGCCCTCGCAATGCTGATCTGACCACCATGGGCTGCGTTTTTGAAGTCGATGGATCGATCACCGGAACCGCAACCGGAGCAGCGTTGCTCGGCGACCCCGCCGAGTGTGTTGCAATGCTCGCAAACCATCTCGGCAAGCACGGTCAGAAGCTCGATGCTGGTTGGATTGTGATGGCAGGTGCAGCGACCGACGCCCAGCCGTTTGGTGCCGGGACAATCGCAACCGCTCGGTATTCGCACCTCGGCCCCGTCACTGTCACCGGAGTCTGACCATGCCGCTCAACATCCAAATGGCCACGGGCCGAACAACGGCACAGAAGAAAACACTCATGGCAGCTATCACCGATGCCATGCATGAACACATTGCACCGGTGCTAGGACAATGAGTATCGATCCCACGCTTATCGAAGAGGCAGCGAAGCAGCTCCGGGAGGCCACCGAATCGGCAACCGCTTGCGGGCCAATTCGAGACATCGTCGGCACTGGCACCGATGTCGATGCCGGCTACGCCATCCAACAGATCAACACCGACCTCGACATTGCTGCCGGCCGGCGCGTGAGCGGCCGCAAGATCGGCGTCACCTCAAAAGCCGTGCAGGAACAGATCGGTGTCGATCAACCAGACTTCGGCACGTTGTTTGTAGACATGGAGTTCGGTGACGGTGTCGAGCTACCTGCCGGGCGACTTCTTCAGCCCCGGGCAGAGGCTGAAGTTGCTCTTGTCCTCGAGCACGACCTAGACAGGGGGCAGCACTCCTTCGCCGACATCATTCGAGCGACAGCATTTGCGCTGCCATCGATCGAAGTGGTCGATAGCCGCGTCGCCGGCTGGGACATCCGCATCCTCGACACGGTCGCAGACAACGCAAGTTGTGGCCTCTACATCCTCGGCGGACGTCCCGTGCGGCTCACTGATGTGGATCTTCACCGAATCCCGATGTCGATGACGATCGATGGAAACGAAGTCGCCACCGGCGTCGGATCGGCCTGTCTTGGACATCCGCTCCACGCCGCCCGTTGGCTTGCCGACACGATGTCTGCCCGCGGTACTCCTCTCCGCGCTGGCGACGTCGTCATGACCGGAGCGCTCGGCCCAATGCAACCCATCGGACCGGGCCAAACGATCACTGCATCCTTCGGCGAGCTCGGAACGGTCACGACTCACGTTTCTGCCAGCCAGTAGACCATTCAACTCTTCAAGCAATTCAAGGCGCTGCTCATCGAGCAGCCTGAAAGGCCCACCATGACGGCAACAGCGGCGATCGTCGGTTCCGGTAACATCGGAACCGACCTAATGTACAAACTCCAGCGCTCCGTCGACATCGAGCCGCGTTGGATGATCGGCGTCGATCCAGACTCTGCCGGCCTCAAGCTGGCCAAAGAGCAAGGCCTCGAAGCGTCCGCCGGTGGCGTTGATTGGCTCCTGGCTCAGGACGAACTTCCTGACATCGTGTTCGAGGCAACCTCGGCCTACGTCCACGTGCGCAACGCACCTCGCTACAAAGAAGCGGGCATCCGGGCCATTGATCTCACCCCAGCAGCCCGCGGGCCATACGTCATCCCTCCGGCAAACCTCGACGCCCACCTTGATGAGTGGAACGTCAACATGGTCACCTGCGGCGGACAAGCCACGATCCCGATGGTGTACGCGGTCTCGCGAATCGTCGACGTCGACTACGCGGAGATCGTTGCCACCGTCGCATCTAAGTCCGCCGGCCCCGGCACCCGACAGAACATCGACGAGTTCACCCGGACCACATCGAACGCGGTGGAAGTCCTCGGGGGAGCAACCAAAGGGAAGGCGATCATCATCCTGAACCCAGCCGAGCCGCCGCTGCTGATGCGTGACACGATTTTCTGCTCCATTCCCGCTGACGCTGACAGCGATGCCATCACTGCATCGATTCGCCAGATCGCAGCCGAAGTTCAGGCCTACGTTCCCGGGTATGCACTCACCGCCGATCCCCAGTTCGATCCGCCGGGCCCCGGCGAGACGACCGGACGCGTCGGGATCTTCGTCGAGGTCGAAGGCGCTGGTGACTTCCTCCCTCCCTACGCAGGCAACCTCGACATCATGACCGCAGCGGCAACCCAAGTCGGCAACCGCATGGCTCAACATCACCACTCCGACCAGAAAGCACCGGCCTGATGGATCTCACCGGAACACTCCCTCGCACCTTCTCCGACACGCTCGATGTCCGAGTCACCGATACCTGCCTTCGTGATGGCTCGCATGCCAAACGCCACCAGTTCACCGAGAAGAACGTGCGCGACATCGTCGCAGCCGTCGACGACGCGGGGATGCCCGTGATCGAGGTGACCCACGGCGATGGCCTGGGCGGCTCGTCGTACAACTATGGTAAGTCGCTCGTCGACGAACGCATCCTGATGAAGGCCGCTGTTGACACCGCGACAAACGCGAAGATCGCCGCTCTTATGTTGCCGGGCCTCGGTACGAAGGACGACATCAAAGCCATCCACGACA
Organism: Acidimicrobiales bacterium; assembly: GCA_050633745.1. Lineage (GTDB taxonomy): Bacteria > Actinomycetota > Acidimicrobiia > Acidimicrobiales > SZUA-35 > JAHELU01. The sequence continues at coordinate 4,014 of JBOEHD010000321.1, read as the reverse complement.
TCGGGGTGTCGATCGTGAGAATCGCCACCCACTGCACCGAAGCGGACATCTCCGAGCAACACTTCGCACTCGCCCGAGAGATCGGCCTCGAGACCGGCGGCTTCTTGATGATGGCTCACACTATCTCTCCCGAGGCTCTCGCAGCACAGGCCCGCATCATGGCCGACGCCGGTTGCCAGTGTGTCTACGTCGTCGACTCCGCCGGAGCCATGATCCTTGACGACGCGAGCGACCGGGTCGCGGCCGTCGTGGCTGAACTGGGCGATGACGCGCAGGTCGGATTCCACGGCCATGAGAACTTGTCGCTCTCCCTTGCCAATACGATCGCTGCCATTCAGGCAGGCGCTGTCCAAGTCGACGGATCCACTCGCCGTTTCGGCGCTGGCTCCGGCAACACGAGCTGTGAAGCCATTGCCGCGGTGACCGAGCGAATCGGCATCAACACCGGCCTCGACGTGCTGAAGATGATCGATGCTGCCGAGGACGTCGTCCGCCCCGTCATGGACGAAGAATGTGTGCTCGACCGACTGTCGATGATCATGGGGTATGCCGGCGTCTATTCCAGCTTCCTCAAGCACGCGTTCCGGGCGTCAGAACGCTACGGCGTGTCTGGGGCGGACATCCTGATGGAGTGTGGCAACCGCAAGCTCGTGGGCGGCCAAGAGGATCAGATCATCCAGATCGCAGCCCAGATGGCGGCTGAACAGCAGGCTCGCGTTGCCTGAACGGGCATGAGCTCGCAACGTTGGAAACGCGTCCGGCGATGAGTACCCCCAATGTCAGGGTTGTCGTGTTCGACTTCGACGGTGTGTGCACGCCTTCTCATCACGAGTTCATCACCGACGCCAGCGGTGCCTTGGCGCCACTGCGTCCGGGACTCGCCGGAGTCGTGAACGAAATCAAAGCACGCGGCTTGGTGACGGTACTGTTGAGCAACGAGTTCGACCGGTCGTGGGTGTCGACCATCGAGGACTTCCCGGCGTTCGATCACGTGCTCTTGGGGACTGACAACGGCATCTGCAAGCCGGACCGCCGAGCCTTCCAGCGCGTTGGGCTGGTGACAGGCCACCGAGCTGAGGAGTGTCTCGTCATCGATGATGACGAGACCAACCTGTCGAGCGCAGTGTCGATTGGATGTCGTGGAGTGCTCTTCGATGACGAGAATCCCGCCGGTTCATGGGAACGAGTCTTGACCGCCTGCTAACTCCCGATGAAACGTGGTAACAGTCTCGCTTAGTAGCGGCTAGCGAACCGGAGCTGGTCGGCTTGGATCTCGCTGAAGACATCATTGATGTCGTCGTCGTAGATCGACCACGGGAACTCCGTCGGTCGGTTATCGATCCTGGCGAAGGTCTCTTTGACCAAGCGAGCGGTCGATTCGCCGTCGGCGCTGATGGCCAAGGCATAGGCGTTTAGAACTCCCAGTGCTTCGGTCGGTGCCGGGGTGGGAATCGCCTGGAGAAATCCGAGCAAACCAGTAGCCAACTCGGCAACGACATCCGGCTGCATTAAATAGGTGGCCAGATTGGTTCGACCCTGCTCCAACAGGCCCTTCTCGATGTGAGCGATCGGAAGCACGGAGCGCGCTGGCGATGACGCTGGCGCCTCTTTCTCGATCCAGCGAGCGAAGTCGAACGTTGCGATGTTCGACCCGTTCCACTTCTTCGTTAATCCCTGCAGGTATTGCTGGCAGGCATCGGGTCGAAACGGGGCCCGGCTGTGAGCGTTTTCGTAGCGTTCCCGGAGACTCTCTAGCTCGACGCCGAGACCTCGGCCCGATACCAGCAGGCTGACCCACGGGTCGGCCATCGCCGGCCGATCGGTGACTACTTCATAGAGGATCTCCTCTACCGCGGTCAGTTTGGCCACGAACTTCTTCTCTTCGGCCTCCAGATGGCCGTTGGCGTCACTAGCCACCGCCTTGTTCCGGGCGGCGAAAGCATCCCTGATCTGGATGGCGGCGTAAAACGCTCGAGACCTGGGGGATTGCTTGAATTCGACCCAGCGTTCAAAGGTCACCGGCTCAAGGCCGACGATATTGCTGGTGACGATAGGGCCGAACATCCAGCCCTTTGTAGACACGTCGAGGAAGCGTTCCAGCCGCTTCCAATCGCCGTCGACCAGGGCACGGTACGCAGCACGAAGATCTGTATCGCCCAAAAACGGGTCAAGTCGGTCGTGGCGGGGGAGTTCTACCGGTGACGCTGGTGATCTCTGGGCTGACAGTCTGTTACGAAGGGCCATAGTGAAGTGTCACCAAGGAACGTCAATCGGAACGCTCCGACCCATCCTAGCTGGGGTCATCGGCACCGGCGTCATAGGAATGTGGGAATGCGTTCAAACAGTTGAATGGTGAAGTCGGTCATGGTTCGCAGCATCCAGCCGCCGGTGATGGCGATTACGGCGCCGACCGCGGCGAACTTGGGCACGAAACCCAGCGTCTGCTCCTGAATCTGGGTCACAGACTGCAGCAGACCCATAAAAACACCAACAACCACTGCGGTGAGCAGGATTGGGGCTGAGATCTGTGATGCAGTCCAGAGGGCCGACGTCACGATCTCGACAACGAGCGTTTCTTCCATATCGATTTAGGCCTTCAGAGGTAACTGGCGAGGAGGGTCTCCACAACGAGCGACCAGCCCCCAACCATGATGAAGAGTAGGAGTTTGAACGGCAGCGAGATGAAGGCCGGCGGCAGCATCATCATGCCGAGCGCCATAAGTGCGGCCGCGACCACGATGTCGATGATGAGGAAGGGGATAAAGATGACAAAGCCGATGATGAACGCCGACTTGATTTCCGAGAGCAGGAATGCCGGGATCAGTGCTGTGAGCCCGATGTCGTCGACGGTGTCTGGCCTGGCCTGTCCGCTGGCCTCAAGCATCACCTCTAACTCTTCAGCGTTGGTGTGGATCAGCATGAACTCTCTGATCGGTTCGGTTGCCCGTTCGATGGCTACTTCCTGAGTGATGTCGCCGTCTACGAATGGTTGAACCGCTTCCTCGTTGAGAGTGGTGAGCGTCGGACCCATAACGAAGGTACTGAGGAACAGCGCCAAGCCGACCAGCACCTGGTTTGGCGGTATGCCCTGAAGACCGAGGGCGTTACGAGTGAGCGAGAACACGATGATGATCCGTGTGAAGCTCGAGAGCATCAACACGAGCGACGGCGCAAGCGAAAGAACCGCCAGGCCGACGATCAAGATGACCGACTGCGACGGTGCGTTCTCGGAGTCTCCACCGATGTCGATCGTGATCAGGCCGTCATCGTTGCGCGCATCGAACTGAGTGTTGCCCGGCTGGGGGATCGGTATCTCGGGGATCACCGGCTCGGGTGGCTCCGGTGCCTGAGCCGCGACGGGGCTCGCCGAAGCAACCACGCTGAGCATGGCGATTACCGCTGACACGAGGAGCAGCAGTGCGGCTTGGTATGGGCGGGTGTTAGGCACGTCTGACGGTTTTGTTTTGGAGTTGTTTGAGTGGGTTGAGGGTTCGTGGTTTCCCGCCGCCGCCGCCGCCGCCGCCGCCGCCGCCGTTGGTGGTGGTGGTGGTGGGTTTGGGGGTGGGTGTGTTGGGGGTGCGGATGTCGATGTCGATGCCGCTGGTTTGGGTGCCGTTGTCTGTAACCCCTGTTGTGGTGAGGGTTGGGCCTTGGGCGAGGAGGGTGGTTGTTTGGTTGTTGGTAGCGATGAGGAGGTGTTGTTGCCCAGCGGTGAGAAGGGTGAGAGTGGTGTGTTTTGTTAACTGTTGTTGGTGGCGGATCGTGACCGGTGTGTGTTTGGCCCGCCCACCGCGTTTCTTTGCTAGGGCGGTCCCGCCGGTGATGATCGTGACGATCAGGACCAAGGCGAGTCCCATACGGAGCGAGAGTTCAACGGTCGACACCGCAAACACGTTCAAGTTCGGGTTCAGGGGGTTCATGGCGGTCATTGGTGTGTGTTTGGGTCGATGATGGATGTGATCCGTACGGCGTATTCGTCGTCAACGAGGACAACTTCGCCCTGGGCTAACAGGG
>JBOEHD010000320.1:0-9993 GCA_050633745.1 Acidimicrobiales bacterium | reverse complement strand
CCCGAACCTGTTCATGATCCACGGGCCCACCTCGCCAGGTGTGCTCTACACGATGCCGCTCGGCGGCGAGCGACAGACAGCGTGGATCGAGACCTGCATCCGCCATCTCGACGAGACCGGGCTCGGCGCCATGGAAGCGACCGAGGAGGCCGAAGCGAAGTGGGATCATGAGATCAACTCGATGGCTGAGCGTACGCTCTACCCCCGTACCAAGTCGTGGTACACCGGCGCCAATATCCCCGGAAAGCCTCGACAGTTCCTCGCCCATCTGCGTGGCTCGCAGTACTTCGAGCGGCTCGCTGAAGTAGCGGAAGATGGGTTCGAGGGCTTCGTCTTCGAGGAGCGCCGCTGAGGTAGCTTGTCGCTCAGGGGGTTCGACCGACGAAAGCGATCAGGCGGTCCTGAGCGCTTGCGTCGTCGGCAACTTCGACAGCAGGGCCGAACATACGGTCGCTGCGAAGCATCTCTTCCGGCAGCCGTTGCAGGCCCATAAGCGTTGACTCGGCCGCGGCCTCGGGAAGGGTGGCATCGGCGCCGATCGACCGTGCCAGGTCCCACGAGTGAACCAGCAGGTCGGCGGTGATCAACCCGGCGACGGCCTGCTTGGGGGTGCCGCCGAGCGCTTCAGCATTGCCCTCCAGGTTCGCAGGATCGGCGAGAGCGGTGGCTAGGGCCGGCTTCAAGGTCGCCCAGTCGGCGTCCTTGTCGGCATCGGCTCCGAATACGCCACCGCCTCGGCCCTGCCAGTGCATCGCATGGTCGACGAGCTCCCGCACCGTCCACCCGTCACACGGCGTTGACTTCGCCCAATCGTCGTCGCTGACCTGGTTCACGACCTCGTCCCACTTGTCTGCAGCAAGTTGCCAAGTATCACTAACGCTGTTCATGATGCGCTCCCGTTGTTATTCGCAATATCGATCTGAAGTTTTACATACCTGGCCGCAGGACGCTCACTCTGGACGGGGGCCTAGCGCTGCCGGGCGGCTACATGCCGGTCAGACGGCGGCCGAGCTTTTTGAGTGCATCGATGTCGCCCTCACCGCGGCCCTGTTCGACCACGGTGGCAAGGTCATGGCGGCCGGAGAGGCCAAGCACAAAGTCAGCCCCGTCGACCCGGAGCAGGCTGTGGCTTTCTCGCTGGTCGTCAACGGCAACCAGTCGGGTCTGACCGGGTTCGACGACGAGGTCTCGTTCGACGGTGACGTGGCCCGAGGTGATCACGCGAAACGAGATGGCATCGGGACTGGCGCTCGGGTCGGTTACCCATCGCAGCGAACCGGACGCCAACTCTTCCTCCATTGCCTGTATCGCCGCATCGACACCCCAGCGGCTCATCGGCCACGGTGCTCGGAGCGCTTCGAACATGTCCCATTCGTGCAGGCCGAGTTCTTTCAGAAACAGCACGTTGAAACGGTTGGCCGGTACGACGCCGCCGGGGTGATAGCAGCCGAACTCCAAAATGGACTCGTCGGCGTCGAGCCGGTCAGCGAGGGCTAAGCCGGCTTCGCGCAGCCGGTCGACCGCGGCATCGTTGAGGACCGCCGCAACCTGTTCCGCCCGTTCCCGGATTCCCTCGGCGGCGATCGACCCTCGACCGGTTCCGGGTGCTGGCCGCCCGCCGGATATCGCCCGATCGCCGGCCGAGCCCCGCTCGATGTTGTCGAGATAGAACTCGGCCACAACCATCAAATGAGCGACAACCTCGCGGATCGTCCAACCTCCGATGGCCTGATGGTCGAGTTCCTCTGAGCTGAGTTCCGACAGCAACCCGGTGACCCGACGGGTCTCGCTCCGGATCACCTCTACCCGATCTCGATGGGCGAGATCGCCGAGTCGAACGTTGGTTGCAGGTTCCGTTTGGCTCATGGTGCGAACGCCGCCTTCACCCGGCCGAAGCCGTGGGTTGCTCACGATGGTTGAGTGCTAGATCGACGATCGACTCGATGATCTGGCCCAGCTGATAGTCCTTTGGGGTATAGACGGCGGCAACACCGGTGTTGAGTAGGAGCTCTTGGTCTTCGGCCGGGATGATGCCGCCGACTATGAGCGGGGCGTCGACGCCGAACGCCCGCAGTTTGTGGAGGGTCTGGGGGACCAACTCTATGTGGCTACCAGACAGGATTGACAGCCCGACGACGTCGGGGTCTTCATCGCGGGCAACCCCTGCGATCTGCTCGGGGGTCAGGCGTATGCCCTGGTAGATCACTTCGACACCGGCGTCACGAGCGGCCACCGCGATCTGCTCCGCACCGTTCGAATGGCCATCGAGCCCGGGCTTGGCCAGCAGCAGCCGAGGCGGGCCGCCGGGTTCGTCCCGGAGCCGTTCGGCTATGGCCCGCAACCGCCCGGTGCCGTTACCGAGCACTCCTGCCCCTCGTACCCCGGTCGGGGCCCGATACTCGCCGAACACACCGCGGAGGCAGTCGGCCCACTCGCCGGTGGTGCCCCCGGCATGGGCCAGAGCGATGGTGGGCGGCATGATATTGTCGGTGCCCTCGGCCGCCGTCCGCAGCGTCTCGACCGCTCGGTCGACGGCGTCTTGATCTCTGGTGGAGCGCCACTGTTCGACATCGGCGGTGAGTTCCTGCTGCACCGCGGGGTCGACCCGCAGGATTGAGTCGGCTCCACCGAGCGGCGACGGAGCCGAGTCGGTGAAGGCGTTGACCCCGACCACCGTCAGGTCGCCGGCCTCGATGCGCCGCATACGCTCGGCGTGGGAGCTGACCAGGCGGTTCTTTAGTTCTTCGATGGCTTCGAAGACGCCACCCAGCTCTTCGATCTCGGCCATTTCGGCCTCGGCCGCCTCGATCAACTCGGTGGTCTTTGCCTCGATGACGTGGGAGCCGGCCAAGATGTCGTCGTACTCGAGTAGGTCGGTTTCCATGGCCAGGACCTGCTGGATTCGCAGCGACCATTGCTGATCCCACGGACGGGGTAGGCCGAGGGCCTCGTTCCAGGCCGGTAGCTGAATGGAGCGGGCCCTGGCATCGCGAGAGAGCGTGACACCGAGGGCTTCAAGCACGATCCGCTGAACGTTGTTCTCCGGTTGGCTCTCGGTCAGGCCGAGCGAGTTGACCTGCACGCCGTAGCGGAAACGTCGGGCCTTAGGGTCGGTCACGCCGTAGCGTTCGGCGGTGATGCGATCCCACAGCTGGGTGAAGGCCCGCATCTTGCAGGTCTCCTCAACGAACCGGATACCGGAATTGACGAAGAACGATGTTGAGGCCACCACCTGGTCGAATTTGTCGGCCTCCACCTGGCCTGAGTCGCGCACCGCGTCGAGCACACCGATGGCGTTAGCGAGCGAGTATGCGATCTCCTGCACCGGCGTGGCCCCGGCCTCCTGTAGGTGATACGAGCAGACGTTCATCGGATTCCACTTCGGCATGTGACGGGAGCAGAAGGCGAACATGTCGACGATGAGCCGTCGGCTGGGGCCCGGCGGGAAGATATAGGTGCCGCGGCTGAGGTACTCCTTGATGATGTCGTTTTGGGTGGTGCCCCGAAGCTGTTCGTGGGCAACGCCCTGGTCGTCGGCGTTTGCGATGTATAGCCCGAGCATCCACGCTGCGGGAGCGTTGATCGTCATCGAGGTGTTCATCTCGCCAACCGGGATGCCATCGAGCAGCGTGGCCATGTGGCCCTTGTGAACCACAGGGACGCCAACTTTGCCAACCTCACCAAGCGCCTGGGCATGGTCGGGGTCGTAGCCGGTCTGGGTTGGAAGATCGAAGGCGATCGACAGGCCGGTCTGCCCCTGCGCCAGGTTGGTTCGATACAGCTCGTTCGACGCCGCCGCTGTCGAGTGGCCGGAGTAGGTGCGCATCATCCACGGCCGGTCGGCGGGCCGGGGATCGTGGGTCACATCGTCGGCAGACATATCATTTAGAGACACGGCGCCAGTTTGGCTCATCGGTCGCCGGGAGGCGAAGACGGTGGGAGGCGCTCACCCCGACTGCTCAGGGTTCGGCAGCTGGCTTCAGCTCGTGAGGTACGGCTCCTCATCGCCAGAGGGGGTACGGAAGAGAAGTACGGCCGCGGCGACCATGGTGGCGAGGCCGACGAACGTCAACACGTTTTCGATCGCCGCAGAGCTCGGATTCGAGCCGAGTTCGATGAGCTGTTCACTTGTCACGATGAAGAAGTCGTAGACGGCGTGGATCACCATCAGCGGCACGATCGATCGAATGCCGAGCCCACTCATCGCAAACACAAGCCCGAGCAGCGTCGTGGCTGCGACCTGGCCTGCAGTATCAGATGCCGAGTGGCCACCGAACACGTTGACGGCGTGAAACAGCCCGAAGCCAACCGTGGAGATGATCACGCCATTGCGCAAACCAAAGCGGCGACTCAAGAACGTGAGGAGAAGGCCACGGAACATCCATTCCTCGGTGAAACCGACGATGGCAACGGCGAGCAGGGTTTTGACTACGAGCCCACCGGAGATCGACTGATCTTCGGGGAGGGCACTGATGGCGTTCACCATCCGCACCAGAGGGATCAGCGTCAGCGTTGCCAAGAGCAGCGCGATCCACCAGTACGAGCGGGGTCGAGGACGTTGCAGTCCTATCTCTGCCGGATCTTGCAATCTGGTCGTCGCCACGATGAAGACGATCGCGGTCAATGACAACGGCAACCACATCCGGGCCAGGTCAGTTGAACTGTTGTAGTCGACGTCGAACAGCGCCAGGCCACCGCCCATCACCACAAACTGCAGGGCTAGCAGTGCCAAGACCATCGCTGGTTGCTTAAGTAGACCGCCTGCCGCGGTCGACCGATCCGCAGCGCTACGTGATTCGTTCATAGAAACCCTTACCCTCAGGCCCGCCGACCGCGTAACCGTACCTGCTGCGATGAGCCGTGAGCACCCCGTTCAGACGGCCTTCGATATCGAGCATTTTCTGGAATTTCTGCTGCCCTCTAGCCAGGAGCGTTCAGTGGGATTAATGTGACGAATGGGTAGCGGGCATCCGAGGGGCGGGAATTCCTCGGAGTCACGAAATGGCGGAAAACGTGAATTCCATAGTCAGTATTTTTCAGCTTCGCGTCGCGGCAGCGGCGTTGTCAGTGCTGTCGACAGTCACGGGCTTGGTGCTCTCAGCAGGCCCACCTGGCGGTACGGTCGACGCTTCGGTGACCAGCGCGTTCATCGGGGTTCAGGCTTCCACTACAGGGGCAGAAGCGGCCTTGGCGCCGCTGCTCAAAGTCGATGTGCCGTTAGCCGGCGCCACAGCCGCTAGTGGGGAACCAGCAACAGCGACGGCGCCTGCTGCTGATGCCACGTCCAGCGAGCAAGCCGATCCTGCTCCGGCACCAGCGGCCGATCCTGCTCCGGCGGCAGACCCGGCTCCGGCACCAGCAGCCGATCCTGCTCCGGCTCCTAGCCCTGAGGGGCCACCGACCCTGGGCTTGATCAAGAGCAAGGCCGACGACAAGGGCTACGACGTGCACGGGCACGTGGAACACTCGGTTTTCCTGCTTGGCCAGCAGGTTCTCATCCCGGGTCAGGCGGCTACCGGTGGATTCATCCAGACCGGTGACAACAGCTACTTGGCCTATTCGCCCCTGACGGCAATGCTGCCGGTGGCGATCCAGGACAACAAGGAGGTGCTGGCCAAGAAGCCGGAGCTCGAGGGTGAAAAGCTCTATCGTCGATTGGCGCAGGAATACACAGGCTCGAACGATTACAAGAAGCTCGATGGCGACGCTCGGAGGGCCATCAACATATTGACCTGTACCGACTGGAGCCTCGTAGAGAAACGTGTCCGAGAGAACACCATCAATCACCTCCTGCACTCGCCTATCTCGTTCGGCACGATCGGTTCGGTTGATAGCCCGATATCGACCGACGTGACGATCGATCTCGGCTACACCCACACCCGGGACAAGAACTGGACCGAGGTTGAGTACATGGATAACAACGTGTACAAGATCACGGTGGTCTCGAACAACAACAACGGTTCCCACACCGGCCATGCGATGGGTACGGCTTTTGTCGAGATGCCGGCTGGCACAACGCTCCAGGAGGCTCAGAAGATCGGCAACCGGATGATCCCGAGCAAGAACAAGAACAACAAGCTCACGATCGACCCGGCCGCTCGTGCCCTGTTCGAGGCGCTACCACGAGGTGCTTCGCCGATGATCCTCTTTGAGCACCTCTCCGAGGCTGAGCAGAACGCCTACTTCGAAGGCCGAGGTATCGAGGTGGTCGGAGAGCCGAATCCCAATTGCAACCCGCTCGAGGGTGGCATCCTCGCTTCGCTGCCAGTCCCAGCCGATCCCGCTCCAGAGGATTCAGTCGAGACACCGGAGGATCCGACCGAGCCGCCGGTCGATGGTGAGGCCCCACCGGTTGGTGAAACGCCGGTCGATGGTGAGGCCCCGCCGGTTGGTGAGACGCCGGTCGATGGTGAAGCTCCGCCGGTTGGTGAGACGCCGGTCGATGGTGAGGCTCCGCCGGTTGATGAGACCCCGGCAGAACCACCGGCAGAGACGCCGCCTGAAGAGCCCGAAGCAGCCCCGACAACCCTCCCGCCCGACAACCAGTCGCCGCCGGAACCGTCGAGCGACTCCGGCTGAGGTTCGGCACGACCACGTACATGAGGCCCGCAGCGTGGGGAGTGGCTACTAGTGCCTCTGCCCCGCTGTGGGCGATGTCGTCTCCGGACTAGCGGATGAAAGAAGAAGGCCTCCATTTCATGTCGACCGACTCCGACGCACCAGCGCGGGACCATCGCGTGCTCTGGGCATTCTCCGGTGCTATTCGCCGTGTGGTGGTCGTTGCGCTTGCCCTCTTGCTCACCGCCATGGTCGCCCCTTCGGCCGCCCAAGATGAAGAGCGGGTATCTCTGGTCCGCGTCGCTATCAGGGCTGACGAGGGCAATCTCAATCCGTTCTTGCTACCCAACGACGTGGCGGTCGCTCACGATCTGTTGATGCTGGTCTACGACTCGCTGTTTTGGACTCAGAGCCAGGTCACTCCCGACGAGTGGCTGGCCACCGGAGCCGTGCCATCGGCCGACTTCCGAACCTGGACGGTCTCGCTCCGACCGGGAATCCAGTGGCACGACGGCGAACCGTTCACCGCCGACGACGTGGCCTTCACTTTCCAGTACTTCCGTGACATCGGCGGTCCGGGGCGCTATGGCCATCACGTGTATCAGCACCCAAGGTTCGAGGCCGCCACGGTGATCGACGACCTCGCTGTGGAGCTGCGGTTCACCAACCCGATCACGACCTTTCCCCAGCTACCCGGCGGTGACGTGCCGATCCTGCCCGAGCACATCTGGTCGTCGGTTAGCGATCCCCGCGCCGACCTAGCCTCGCTGCCGGTCGGCACCGGTCCCTACCGCCTCGTCGACCACCAGCCTGGCGCCTCATACCGACTCGAAGCTAACGCTGCGTATTTCACGGGTGCGCCCCTGGTCGACACGCTGGAACTGTCTGTGATTCCTGATGACCAGGCAGCATTCGCCGCTCTGGAAGCTGGCGACATCGACATGGTGGCCCGTAGCACCCCGCTTGCGTGGGTTGAGCAACTCGATTTCAGCGACGATGTAGAGATGGTGGTCGGCGGCCGCCAGCAGTCGGTTCACCTTCAGTTCAATCTCGGAAACGAGTTTCTTCAGAACGGCGATGTTCGCCGTGGTCTCGGCCTGGCCATCGACGTCGACACGGTTCTCGATGTCGTCGAGGCGGGAGGCGGTCGGCTCGGCGCCGACACCTGGACCCATCCCAACTCGATCTGGACCCGGGACCCCCTCGGTTCGCACCTCTCGGATAGCGCGGCTGCCGATCAGCTTCTCCGGGCCTCCGGGTTCACCGATGTCGGGGACGGCTCCCTGTTGGCCCCCGACGGACAGCCCGCCAGCTTCACACTCGGTGTGGACGGGTCTCGACCTCGCCATCGCACCGCTGCTCAGTCGGTGGCCGATCAGCTGGCGGCGATCGGAATCGGCGTCACGATCGAGCCGCTGCCAGCCGCTGCACTCCCGCCGACTGCGGGCGGTGCCGGAACACTCCCGCCAACCGACCTGGTGATCGGCGAACTGGACACCCATCACCACGATGACCCCGATCACCTGTACTTCCTGTTCCACAGCACCAGCGCGGCCACCGACCTGTTCGGTGGCTATAACAATCCTCAGCTCGACGCAGCCATCGAACAGTTGATGTTCGAGCCCCAGGGCTCCGAGGCCCGCACCCAGGCGCTTAACATCGCCCAGGACATTCTCGCCGCCGACCTGCCACTGATGACCCTCTACTACCCCGCTTGGCGCATGGCGTACCGCCCAGCGGTCTATGACGGATGGCAGGCCGAAGAGACCAACGGCTTTTTCACCAAACGTTCGTTGCTTCCAGTGTTCGCCGACCAGGGCCAGGGCGACCGCGCCCTCCCGCCCCCCAACGTTCCCGCTTTCGAGGTCACCGGCGACGATGACGACGGAAGCGGCGGGCTCCCCATGTCTGCTGCAGTCGCCTTCGGCGTGGCCGGCGTCGCCGCTATGGCGGCGGTCGGGCTGGGTTTCCGCAATCGGCCCGCATACGACATCGATGACCTTGGCGACAACGACCTAGGTGAAATCGACGATTTTGACGACGAATGGTCGGAATGACGATGAGCAAAGTACTGCCCGCCACGGTGTTCGCCCTGGCCGTCGCTGTCCTGCTGGCGCTACCGGCCAGAGCTCACACGGCGATGCTCCGAGCCTCCCCCGACCGGAACGCCACGGCTGGAGGCTCGATCGCTTTCATCGACCTGAACTTCCTCGATCCGGTCACCAATGCCTCGGTGACGGTGACCTACAACGGCACACCGGTGGCTGGTCGGGCAACCGTGGCCGACGGCGAAGTGATCACCTTCACCCTCGACCAACCGCTGACCCAGCCGGGGCGGTATCAGGTGAGCTACGAAATGACCTCGTTCGACGGCGACTTCACCACTGGCGGCTACTTCTTCACCTTCGACCCCGCGGCCGAACAGGTGGGTCGGATCGAATTTTCAGGGTCGAGTGGATTCTCCACCACCACGCTTGCCCTCTCAGGTGCCGGCCTCATCATGATCGTTGGCCTGCTCGCCGTGTTCGTGCGTCGAATCGACAGCGGACGACGCGAGGCCTTAGGGGCGACCGACGACTACGGGGTGTAGGAAGCCCATAACTCCAAGCGAGCACCGATGATTGCGGCAGCTGGGAGATTCGGATGTTCTCACGAATACTCTCAACGGCGGTCATTCTCCGGAGAGGGGATGACTGCCCGGGCTGCTGATCTGGTCTTTTGCGTACGCTTGGAGGGACTCGAANNCCCCCAACCTTCTGATCCGTAACAGGATCGGACCATGACTGGCTTTTGCTGGACCAGCGTCCTTTGTGCGGTGGAGGCCCTTTGAGTCCGGTGGCGTACAGCACCGTTGTCACGCGCTCCGTCACGCGACGATGGCACCGGGGAGGTTTGGGGAGTGTGCCGATGTTTATCGACCGGGGCGCCCGCAGCGCTGGCTGCGACGCCAGAGATGTTCCCCACCCTCCCCGGATTGTGCGGTTGGACTCTGTTGCGAACCTCGGCCGTGGTGTGCTCGCCATCAGCGCTGGTGTGGCTATCGGCGTCAGTACATCAGGTTTCCGGGTGGATGGTCAGCATGCTTGTTGGTCGGCCTCGAGGTCGACGCGAAGTATGTTCTTGTTCTAGTCGAGTACTCTGGTGCAGCCCGGACGGTTCTCCTCGATTCCGATCACGTACGGCTTGAGCCGAACTCTTGCGCTGGTGACACCGAAGTCCGGACCATCGGAGTCACCGGTGAACGAGATGTTGGCGACAGGTCCTTCGTCAAACCATCTCGTACTGTTTGTGATGACGTGGTCAAAGATGCCTTTGGACCTGGGTTCGTACACGATTGGGTCGAACGTGACATCAAAGCGGGGTACTCCCCAGCCGCGTGGGATGAAGTCCACATTGAAGGTCTGTTCACCGTAGAACTCGGTGTAGTTGCTCTTC
>JBOEHD010000319.1:0-18298 GCA_050633745.1 Acidimicrobiales bacterium | reverse complement strand
TCACTCCTGATCGACCGGGTTACTGATCCCGGGTGTCGCAACGCGCTACGTTTCTCAGACCAGCACACGGCGAGTCACGGGGACAGGCATGGATCAGACGGAAGCGGAATCGACGGCGCGCCACGGATACGACCGCATGGCCGAGGTGTACACCAACCACGTCGCCTTAGAGATGACGGTCCCGTCGCTGGTTCGGTCGCTCCTTGAGTCTTTCGTTCACGAGGTTCAGCAGCGAGGTCCTGGCAAGGTTGCCGATGTGGGATGCGGCCCCGGTCATGTCACCGCCTTTCTTGCTGAACTCGGATTGGACATCTTTGGCGTCGACAACTCCCCCGCGCTGCTCGATATCGCCCGTGCCAATCACCCCGAGATTCGTTTCGAAACCGGCCAGCTTGCTTCGCTTCCCGTCGACACGGGTTCGCTGCAAGCGGTCGTGGCCAAACACTCACTGATCCACACGCCAGCAGACCTCGTACCAGCGGTACTGGAGGAGTTCGCCCGCGTGCTGGCGCCGGGGGGCTTGCTGTTCCTGTCGTTCTTCGGTTCTGAACAGCCATCTACTCACGGCCAGGGTTTCGACCACGCGGTCACTACCGCCTACCAACTCGATGTTGAGATCATGGCGCAGTTGGTCAGCGATGCCGGGCTAACCGAGGAATTGCGCATCATCAAACAACCCGGCGAGAACGAACGCCAGCTACCGCACGGAACCTTCTTCGCCAGGCGTTAGCTAACAGCTCGATGCCCCAGTTTCGGGCCACGGTCGGCGAGTCCAAACCGGGGGCCCGCTTCTAGTTATTAGGGGAGGAAACGAAAGTCGGTAACTTCGCTGCTTCTGATCCTGTTGGGATGTTCGCTACCGGACAACATCACAACCGCAGACGAGGGCAAGCCGATGTCAAGACAGGCGCCCGAGTCCTGGGTCTGCTCAAAACTCAGGACCACTATTGTTTGCTGGTGATCCAACGGCCTAAGGAAGATGTCACAACTTGTGGCCACATCGGCGGCAACGAAGACCAGAAACTGATCGTCAACCAGACGTGGAAGTTGCACCGGGTCGTATCCCCACCGCTCCGCAACGGCATCCTGCTCATCCGAACCTGCCACTTCGGCCAGTCGTTGTGGTTGGCCATCGTCATCTGACAGTGAACAGCCGATCTCAGGACAGGTGTCGTTCTGGGCCACGACCTCCGGAGCGACCACAACGCTCTGCCCGCACGAGGCCAAAGCGAGCAAGAACATCAGAAGCGGCCAGGCCGTTGATCGTCTCATGGTCCGACTCACTCTAAGCTCCAGGTGGCCGCCTAATCGCTCGCGCCGTCGAGGTCGCTGGCAACAGCTGCTAACACCACGGGCCCGCAAACTGGCATTCGCCGCCTACGGCGTTGGGTCCCACCGTACCCATGCTTCGAGGGGCCCGCGGAATGCCCAACCCCCGAACCTGACCTCCTCGTCAGGCGTCGCCAGTCGAAGATCGGGCAGGCGAGCGAACAGTCTCGGTAACGCCACCTCGCCGACCATGGCCCGAGAGGCGGCCGCTCCGGCGCAGAAGTGAGGGCCGGCACCAAACGCCAGCGCGGCGCTGGTGTCTCGCGTTACGTCGAAGCTGTCCGGATCGGTGAAGTGGACTTCGTCGCGGTTGGCCGAGCCAAACATGAGGAACACCCGGTCGTCCTCTTCGAAGTGCACACCGCCGAACTCGTGCTGGTCGGCAATCCGGCGAGGCGACATGCTTATCGGCGAGATCCATCGACAGTATTCCTCGAACGCCTGCAACCACGACACCTCGCCACTACGAACCATCGCCAACTGATCGGGGTGGGTGAGTAACGCCCAGGTGGCTCCGGCGATCGCGTCACGGGGCTCGTTCTGCCCACCGGAAATCGTCAGTTTGATGTTGGCTCGGACGTTTTCCAAAGGCATGCCCGATTCGAGCATCACCGAAAGCAAACTGTGGTCGGGTTTCGAGCGCAGCGGCCCGAGGCGGTCATCGATCGCGGCGTCGATGCTGGCGGTCGCCGCATGACACCGGGCTTCGATCTCAGGCTCGCCGCCGTAGTTGGCGATTCCATCGATCATCGCCTGGCTCCAGGCGTCCATCTCTTTGTAGGTGATGTTGGTCAAGCCGGTCATGACCTTCAGCGACTCGCCGCTCATCGCTGTCGCATAGCCCCGGACGAGATCGGCGCCCTCGGTGTCGGGCAGAGCGAACTCGTCGAGAACCACCTCAGCGATAGCGGCGAATTCGGCCGTCCAGGTGGCCTGGACCTTCCGGGGCGAAATCGCCGGGTAGTACACGAAGCGTTCCTTGCGGTGCTCGTCACCGTCCTTACGCATCATGTTCTTGCCCATCAACACGTTCATCAGCCCGCCCGGCTGATCGGACGAGAAGATCGCCACGTTCTTTTCGCAGGTGTGGATGTCATCACGTTTGGTCAAGAGTGTCGCACCCATCTCGGGCACGAAACAGATGGGAGTCTCGGCCCGCATCCGAGCCAACGTGGGGTACGGATCGTCCCACATCTCTGCTAGGTCGACATTGACTACCGGGGCATCAGACATCGCTATCCGGCGCCCATCACCGCTTGCCACTGCGCGGTATCGGTGTATTGCTGAAAACTCGTCAGGACCTCGCCCCGCATGGTCCAAATATGGCAGAACTGAGCGTTGAACTCCCTGCCGGTTTTGCTGTACCTGCCGCTGTAGCGCCCCTCGACCACTGCAACATCGCCAGCATCGTGAAAAGCTGCCGGGTGGAGGCTGAAGTCGTCCCAGTCGGCAGCGAGCGGTTTCAGGAGATCTCGAACGATCGCCTCCGGTCCGATCAGAACACCTTCGTCTGGTCGAGATGGATTCCCCTCGGCCTCGCGCCACTCCATCTCAGGGTCCATGGCGTCGAGCAGTGCTTGGACGTTGCCCTCCACATATGCGGCATAGAGGCCCTTTAGTATCTCGGTATCAGCCACGACCGACCTTCCTTCTCAATTCAGTGAGCATTGACGGGGATCCCCAAAACGCACAATAGAACAACTCGATCGCGTTCGAAGTGGCACCGGAGAACTTGTCTATCGACGTTGGAGTACCCGTAGTGACCCGGTGGCCGACAGCTCGCTGAACCGCCCCGACGACAGCGCTGGCAGATAGATCTGCTCATAGGGTGGGCGGCCACCGTCTGCCGGGTCGGGAAAGACGTCGTGGATGGCCAGCAGGCCGCCGACCGCAACCGCTTCGGTCCAAAGTTCGTAGTCGAGCCGGGCTGGCTCTTCGCCGTGACCGCCATCGATGAACAGGAACGACAGCTCAGTGGCCCAGTTTCGGGCCACGGCTGGCGAATCACCGACCACGGCGAACACCACATCCTCAAGGCCCGCATCGTGCACCGTCTTGCGGAAAAACGGCAGGGTGTCCATCTTGTCGACCGCGGGGTCGACCAGGTCTGGCTCGTGCCACTCCCACCCGGCCTGGTTCTCCTCAGAGCCGCGGTGATGGTCGACGCAGTACAGCACGGTGGCATGGTGCCGGGCGATCGGACCCAGGTAGCAGGCCGACTTGCCGCAGTAGCTGCCGACTTCCAGCATCGGCCCCAGCGACGGGTCGATCGATGCAGCAGCAGCCACGAGGGCATCGCCTTCGTTCTCCGGCATGAAGCCCCGAGCCTCGACGGCATAACGCCGCTGCTCATCGGTTAGATCGACAGACATTGGATCTAAAGGCACGAGATCAGCCAGCTTCCGGCGTGGCCGCGGCTTGCTGAGCCAGCTTGGCCGCCGAACGCTTGAACAGGAAGTCGAGCACTATGAACTTCAACACCCAGACCAACAGGTAGCCAGCCAGGCTGCCGACCGAAATCATGATCTTTGCATCGAAGGTGCGGTCGGCCAGTTCCGCCGCTGCCGTCGACGCCACGAGGCCGATAGCGGCGATGACCCAGAACGGGATCAGCTCGTCCCGCAGGCTCGGCTTACCCTGCACATCCCAAACCCAGTACCGACTGAGCAGATAGGCGGGGATCACCGCCGTCATGGCTGCAAAAGCGTTGGCTGCGCCGCCGCTCCAACCCCACCACCGGACCGCGATCTGAAGCAGCAGCTGGTGGTTGACGACGTTGATGCCCGAGGTGATCAGGTAACGAAAGATCACCCCTCGATTGGCACCGAATTTGCCTTTCGGCTCCGTAGCCGACTTTTCGTCAAGATCACCCACCGCCGTTTATGGTATCGGCCGGCACAGGGCCGGAACTCCTCAATCTTCCGTCGCCGATGAACCAACAAGATCCAGATCGTGTCCTACGCTGAATATCGGCTGTGAAGTCTGAATAGAAGCGGCATACCCACTGCAAACGCGGTGCAGACGGCCGATGGGAACAGCCACCCATGTCGACCGGACCCAGGAGCCCATGAAGCGAACACGATCGACCACGCTGACCGCCACGATCGCCCTTTCCTTGGCGCTGCTTTGTGCTGCCTGTGTCAGTACCGCCGACCAGTCCGACACTTCGAGCGTCGCTATCGACCAGACGACCTCGACCCGGCGCACCATCCCAGAAGAGGCCCCGACCACCGCCGCTGGCCAGGCGACGACAACCACCGCTGTCGAGCTTGGGGCACCCGAGGATCCGAATTGGCTTGGCCAAGACCTGTCGCTGCTGACCCTGGCCACCCTCGACTCCCCTACCGCCTTGACCACTCGATCGGGCGGCGACGATCTGTGGATCACCGAGCGAGCGGGGCGAATCCGGCAGATCCAACGCCGCATCTCCATCGATGGCCGGGAACAGTCACTGCGGCTCATGAACACCGTGGTGCTCGACATCTCGGACAAGGTCACCACCGCTGGCGAGGGCGGGCTGCTCGGCCTCACCTTCTCGACAAACGGTCGCTACCTCTACGTCAACTACACAAACAACTCGGGCAACACCGTCATCTCAGAGTTCGAGATGGGCGCCATCACCGCTTTCCCCGGTACCGAACGAGTGCTGCTGGAGATCGAGCAGCCGTTTAGCAACCACAACGGCGGTCAGGTCACGTTCGGCCCCGATGGGTTCCTCTACGTCGGCATGGGCGACGGCGGTAGCGGCGGCGACCCGCTGAACAGCGGACAGGACACATCAACGCTGCTGGGGGCAATGCTCCGAATCGACCCTGCGGCCGCCACCGAGGATTCCCCATACGGCATCCCTGGCGACAACCCATTCGCCGACGGCTCGGGCGGCCAGCCCGAGATCTGGTCATGGGGCCTGCGCAACCCATGGCGCTTCTCATGGGATGCCGAGACCGGCGACCTATGGATTGCCGACGTTGGCCAGAACCAGATAGAAGAGATCACCGTGCTTCGCAAAGGGTCCGGTCAGGCCGGCCGAGCGGCCAACCTCGGTTGGCGAATCATGGAGGGTGATCTGCTGTTCGAGGGCGACGAACCGCCAGCCGACCATGTCGCTCCGGCTTTCACCTACGACCACAGCAACGGCCGCTGCTCCATCACCGGTGGCTATGTATACCGCGGCGACCTGAATGCGGCGCTCGAAGGGGTCTACCTGTTCGGCGACTACTGCAGCGGCGAGATCTTCGGCCTCGATGTGCTGGCCGATGGACGGATCGTGGTGGCCAACCTGATCTTCGACCGGGAGTTGTCGAATATCGTTTCGTTCGGCGAAGGCTCCGAGGGTGAGCTGTACGTCCTAGAGGCCAACGGCAACGTTTCGTTGATTCGTCGCCCCGGCGTCGGCCCTCGGACCCAAATCGTCGACAGTGACGATCAACTGCTCGGCGGCGAAGTCGACGATTCGGTTACCCCGAACCCCGACCCCAACGCCGAAGGCTAGTTCTCTCATGTTGCCCAAGCCGGCACGCAGGTTGCCGTCTACGGGTTCTTAGCGTCTACAGCTTGTAGCGGTAGACGTTGGTCTCCCGGGCTTCAAAGCCAAGGCGTTGGTAGAGGCGATTGGCGGCCTCGCGGCTCGGCCGCGAGGTCAGATCGACCGTAGTCGCTCCCATCTCCTTGGCCATGTCGAGAGCGGCCTGGTTCAGGGCACCACCGACGCCTTTACCGCGGGCTGCGTCGTCGACGACAACGTCTTCGATCCAGGCTCGAATTCCGGTAGGAATCCCAAACACCACAAGGGTGAGACTTCCATAGATGTGACCATCTTCAACAGCGATCAGAAGATGGGAAGCTTCGGATGCGGCGATGTCGGCCAGCACCTCTTTCGGCGGGGGTGGATTCGATGACGAAAGCTGCGGAATCAACCGCTCGAAAGCAGCCACAAGCTCGTCGGTTGCCTCTGTCACCTCAACGATTTCTACGGCCAATGTCATCTCTCCTACGGGCACTCGTTCAAGACTTTCATTACAGACCGCTGGCACCCTGACAGCCACGTCCGAGGGCAGCATAATGCCCTTAAGAGGCAGATTATCGGTGTGATCGGCTGGGTATCGGCTGGGAGAATGCCTCAGCTGGTCTTCAGACCGTCGCACCGGTGTAACGTGGGGTTGATGGAATTCATCCACTGGACGGCGGACCGCCCCGATCTCGAGAGTCCCATACTGATTCTGGCCTTTGAGGGATGGAACGATGCAGGCGACGCAGCCTCATCGGCCGCTCGCCATATCCGGGACCGATTTGGCGGGGAGGTATTCGCCACCATCGACCCCGAGGAGTTCTACGACTTCACGTCGGTCAGGCCAAGCATCCGGCTGGATGGCAACGCCCGAGAAATCGAATGGCCCGAAAACACCTTCGCCGCAGTCCGGGCCGAAGATGCCGGACGCGACATGATCGTGATGATCGGCCATGAGCCCCAGCTGAAGTGGCGTACATACACCGACCAGATCGTGGCCGTAATCGAAGACTTCGACGTCGAGATGGTGGTTTCCCTCGGCGCTCTTATCGCCGATGTTGTGCACTCACGGCCTGCCACCATCTACTCCTCGGCTTACGATCTTGAGCTGATCGAAAAGCTCGACCTCGAACCGTCCAGCTATGAGGGACCAACCGGCATCGTCGGAGTCGTACACAGCGCTCTGCAGGATTCTGGCCTTGGCTCGGTATCGCTGTGGGGCACGGTGCCAAGCTACGTGCCTCACGCAACCTCGCCTAAGGCCGCACTGGCCCTGGTCAATCGGGTAGCTCAGCTGCTCGACCTAGCCATTCCGAGCACCGCACTTGAAATCGGGGCCGCGGCTTACGAGCGTCAGATCAACGATCTGGTTGCCGAAGACGAAGAGACCGTCGACTATGTCGCTCGCCTCGAAGAGGAATACGACAAGAGCATGCGCCCCGAGTCGGGTGCTGAGCTCATCGAAGAACTCGAGCAGTTCCTCCGCGAACGCGAATAGAAAACCGGGCCCGGCCGACTAGGAACTCTCGGGCTAGAGAACCCCTCAACCAGACGCTCGGCTTAGGGATGCTCGGGGGTACCTCGCCACACCGGGTTGCGTGGCTCGTCGTAGAGCACCTCGTCGACGTTGCCTTCGATGGCTGCGAACGCCGCTTCGCCCCAGCGGTCGAAGCTGGCTAGCGGTTCCGGCAGCTCGTCGCGCCCGAACCAGCCGGCGTCGAGGCATTCCTGAGGATGGGGGCTGATCGTGCCACCTACCGCCCGGCAGAGAAACACCAGGCTGTAGAGCGGGACTCGGCTGAATCCGGCTCGGAGACCGTCGAGTATGGCCAGCGGCCGTATGACCTCACAGGTGATGCCGGTCTCTTCCTGAACTTCCTTGATCGCCACCTCGGATGGTGAATAGCCGACGTCGGCCCAGCCGGTTGGATAGAGCCAGACCCCTGAATCGGCCCGCTGAATTAACAGCAGGCGGCCCTGGTCGTCGCCGACGACCGCCCCGATAGCGACCTTGGGCGTGACGTAGCCCGGCACGCCGGAGCCAACATTGCGGAGCCACGAGGCCTGCAGCTCATCGGCGCTGACCAGATCGGTCGACGAGCGCTCGCTGGAAAGCTCATCGGCCGCGACGCGGATATCCGCGGCCACCGCCAGAATCTCTTCGTACCGTTCGGCCTCAAAGTTGTTTTCGGTGAAACCCAGCCCGGTTTTGGCGATCGAGGCCAACGACTCAGACCAACGATGCAGCGCAGCAGCGCCGACCGGCTCAGAGCCGTCTTCGTCTGTGGGCTCGCCGGACATTGATTGATCACCCATCGATTGCCCGCCCTTCGAATCGTTACTCATCAGCTGATCGTCTCCTGAAGCGCTAGGCGCAACTCGGCTACCAGATCAGGGTCGGTGACCTGATTGCCGTTGGCGTCGCGCAGGTAGAAGCTGTCGACCGCCAACGGGCCGAGGGTCTGAACCTTGGCCGAACGAAGGTCGAGTTGTAGTTCGCGGACCACCTGGGTCAAACGGTAGAGCAGACCGATGTCGTCCGGTCCGTGGACCTCGACAACGGTCGCCACATCGGAGATGTCATTGTCGATCAGAATCTCTTTGCGGGGCGGTTCGGCAGCCAGTCGCCGCTGATAGCGAGCCTGCTCCCGTGCTTTGCGCGAAACCCGGGCCTGTAGCGCCAGGCGGCCGTCCAGTGCCCGTTCGGCGACATCGATCACATGGTCCCAGTCGACACTGCCGGTCTGGGGTAGCTGCACCACAAACTGGCATGAGGCCATCGGCGGTCGTTCCTCGGAGTTCGCCATAGAACCCGCTGTGGGATTTGCTGTGGAATTTGCTGTGCCGTTGGCCTCGACGTCTTCGGAAAAGGCCGATGCGTCGAGCACTTCCAACCCGCATACCGCCAGTACCCCGGCCATCGTTGTGAACAAGCCAAGCCGTTCCGGGGCCACAACCGTCATGACGACCCCTTCGCCTTTGAGGACTCGTTCACCGGCCTCCATAAGCTGCGCAACCTCGGGTGTAGGGAAAACTTCCGACACCACGTCGTCGACGTCGGCTCCTTCGAGCAGGTTTGTGGTGCGGTGGACCAGTTCTCGGAGCAACCCTGCTTTCCACTGGCCCCATGCTGAGGGACCGGTGGCGATCGAATCGGCCTCGGTGAGGGCGGCCAGCAGATCGAGGAACGGCACCGAGTCGACGGCTGCGGCCACCGCTTTGATCGTTCCCGGGTCGGAAAGGTCACGCCTGGTTGCCACATCGGGAAGCAGGAGATGGTGACGGCACAGGTCGACGAGCACCGCGACGTCGCTCGGCGGGTAGCCCATACGTTCAGCGATCTCGGCGATGAGCTCCATGCCCACTTCGGTGTGATCGCCGGGGTAGCCCTTGCCGATGTCGTGCAGCAACGCGCCAACCACCAGCAGGTCTGGTCTGGTCACCCGATCGACCAGCGCCGACGCGTTGGCCGCGGCCTCACAGAGGTGGCGGTCGACGGTGAAGGTGTGCAGCACGTTACGTTGTGGTTTGCACAGCACCGCGGTCCACTCCGGAATCAACCGCTCCATGAGCCCGAACTGATCGAGGTCTTCGACGACGGGGATCGCGGCCCGTCCGGTCAGGAACAGGGCGCTGAACAGATTGCGAGCTTCTTCGGGCCACGGTCGCTCAATTTCGGTGCCCTGCCAGGCCAGGTCGGTCAAGCTTTGACGGCTCATGACCAGCCCGGTCTCGGCTGCCAGCACCGCCAGTTTGAGCAGCAGCAGCGGATCGCTGGAGATACCGGCATCGGGTCTTATGGCGATTAGCCCCCGGCCAACGCTGAATCGAGAGGTGTCGCCAACGGCGGCCGAGACCAGTTCAAGTGGTGCCTGGCCTGCGGTTTGCGAAGCGGAAGTTTCCGGATCTGCTGCGTCACCTCTGCTTTCGCCGTCGTGACGTTTTGCACGGTTCCATCGGCTCCACGCTTCATCGCTGTACCAGGCGATACGTCGGGCGGCGAGAGCGAGCCGCAGCATCAGTTGCTGGGCTCCTTCGTCGCCAAGTGCGGCGGCAACGCCATCCTGGTCGTCGAGGGTCATGATGTCGCCGGGGCGACCGTTCAGCCGGTGCAACTCGACTCTGGCCTCGAGCAGGGTATCGATATCGTCGGTCAGCTCGTGGAGGAAATCATCGGCGAAGCCGGGCAGTGCCCTGGTGGCCCAGCCAAGAGCGTGAACGTCCCGGAGGCCACCCCGGCCCTCCTTGAGATTTGGCTCGATCTGGAACGCCACGTCGCCCCGGGCCTTGTGGCGGGCTTCGACCGTGTTGACTAGCTTCTCCAGGAGTGGTTCGCGACGGTCGCGCCACGCTTCGGCGGTGAGCACGTCGATCTGATTCATCAGATCTCGGTCGCCTGCGATAAGCCGGGTGTCGAGGAAGGCGGTGGCCCACTCGAACTCGTCGGCCAGAAGCACCTTGGCCTGGGCGGGGGTGACGACGACGTAGCCCATCTTGAGGCCCCGATCCCACACCGGGTACCAGAGCGCTTCAGCCACGTGGCTGCCGTCGACACTTTCGTCGTGGACCAGCACAACATCGACGTCGCTGAATGGGCTGAGCTGGCCTCGCCCGTACCCGCCGACCGCCAGCAGCGCAATGCCGTCTAGGTCATCGAGGGCCTCGGTGGCGACTTGACGAAACCATCGGTCGGTTTCTTCGGCATGAGCTTCGGCGTACTCTCTGCCGCGGAGCTTGGGGGCGACCAGCAGAGGGGTCCGAGAACTATTCACCCAGCAGAGCCTAGTAACTCCGGCAGTCGTTTGAAGAAAACGGATCGGGCCAAGACCTCGTTGTAACCGTAGTCGGTGGCCCGTTTATGAAGGGCGGTGTCGACGTGCGGGCCGAATCCGATGACGGTGGTTCCGTCGATCCGAAAGCTCTCGGCATCTTCACACCGGTCGAGGTCGACGATAAGCAGCGACGGGTCGTGGGAACGAGCCTCATCGGCGGTGTCGACAAATACCACTTTGCCCTGGAACCGAGACCGATCGAACAGGTTCGGCACGTGAGCGACGATGCTCACGCCACTTCTTCTTCACGGCGGCGACGAAGGTGGACGTGGGCCTTGGCCGCACCCCAGCTCAGGCCGAGGTCGTGGACTGCAGGGCCGAGTTCGGCGAACGATGCCGGGATCAGGTCGAACACATCATCGGGATAGAAACGCTGCGCCTGCTCATCACGGCTAACGGTCGGCACACCGATCTCACGCAACAACTCGTTTGGATACCGGATGGCGGTACGGATGAGCGTTAGCGGGTTTGTCCACTGCTCATCGACGTCGAGAGCTAGTAGTTCTCGGACTCGGCCACCGACATCGGTTGCCGCTTCTCGTCCCGCCGAGATCACTCGATCCTCAAAGTTCTCCGGCAAACCATCTGGAAGATCCCCGGACAGGCGCCGGACAACGGCGGCCGCGACCCAGCCGGGTAACGCCTCCTCGACGCCATCGGCCAGGGCCGTTGCGTACAGCGCCAGTAGCTGATCGTCTGTGGTTGTCTCGTCTCGGCCCGCCGGGGAATCGTTCGTCGAACTATCGGTCGTCGGGTCTTGACCCGTTTCTATACTGCCCACCGTTCAAGCATCCCACTGTTTGAACCGATTTTGCGGTACCCAGGCGTAACTTGTTGCTAGCCGCCGTATTCGGCGGCACGACGGATCGATAACTCGATCCGTCGGCGTTTGGTATCGACGGAGAGAATCTTGACGCCGACCTCATCGCCGGGGGCCACAATCTCTTCCGGGGTCGACACCCGATACTCGGCCAGCTCGGAGAGATGCACCAGGCCTTCGAACTCGCCGATGGCCACAAAGGCACCGAAGTCGACGAGGCGAGTGACCTTGCCGGTCAGTACCGCTCCGACCTCAATCGTGCTCAACGGGTCGGCGGTCAACTGGCGCATCGACAGGCTGATCCGCTTCTTTTTTGGCTTGACGTCGAGGATTTTGACCTCGACCTCGTCGCCGACTTTCACCACCTGCGAAGGCTTCGAAACCCGGTTCCAGCTCAGCTCGGAGATGTGGACCAGGCCGCTGACTCCGCCAAGGTCGACGAACGCGCCGTAGTCGGCGAGCGAAGCGACCGTGCCGGTTCGGATCTCGCCTGGTTTGAGCGAGCCGAGCAGCTGTTGCATCTCTTTTCGCTGCGCCTTCATGAGCAGCGAGCGTCGGCTTAGAACAAGTTTCTCGCGACGAGGATCGACTTCAAGAATTTTCAGCTCGTAGGTCTGGCCGACGTAGGGACTCATGTCGGTGACCGTGGTGAGTTCGAGGTGCGATGAGGGTATGAAGCCCCGCACGCCGACGTCGACCACGAGTCCCTTCTTGCTGGCGGAGACGATCTTGCCCGAAAGCAGCTCGTTGTTGGCCGCCGCAGTAACGATCTTTTCCCACGACTGTCGTTTGAGCGCCCAGGCCCGCGACAGCACAACTCGACCCTTCGGGTCTTCACGAAGCAGTTCAGCTCCGTGTGCTCGGTCGCCAACCGCAACCACGGTCGCTGGGTCTTCGTCGTTCATGCCGAAATTGCGGCGATGAATCACCGCGAGACGACCGTCGTCGAGGGTGAGTTCCACGCCCTCGGCGTTTACCGCTGTGACGAGGCCTTCAAGAATCTTGCCGGTCTCGGTGACCGGCTTGGGCCGAGGAGCCGCTGATGGCGGTGGAGGTGCATCTGCAGCTTCTCCTGCGCCGACGTCGGCAGCGGCTGGAGCCGGGACGGCGGGGGCAGGGCCTGTGGCGCCGATTGCCGGTGCTCCAGATGCTGGTGTATCGGGTGCTGGTGCGCTCGATGCTGGTGTACCGGGTGCTGGTGCGCTGGGTGCTGGTGTGCCGGGCGCAGACGCACCGATTTCAGGCGACGCTGCAGCGGGCGATGCGGCTTCAGGCGAGCTAGCCGGCTCGGTCGCAGCGGCTTCGGCAGGCGGTGATGCCTCGGCAGGCGCGGCGGCTGTCTCGGGCTCGACGGCGCTCGCTGGCGCGGCCGGTTCCGCAGGCTCGGGCTCAGCTGCCGCCTCGGTCTGAGGCGCAACCTCAGGTGCAGGTACTGCTTCAGGCTCGGCAACACGCTGGGCCTCGACGGGGCTCTCAGGCTCCGCTGCGGGGACCGATGGAGACTCGAACAGATTGGAGCCAATCGTGGCATCATCGGGCGCGGCGTTTTCGCCAGCCGGTGGACCGTCGGTCGTATCGGGGTTTGTTTGAGCCTCAGGTGTTGCGGGCTCAGTCACGTCATCGAGACCGCTCATACCCAATAGATTACGCAGTCTGAGCGCAATTGGCCCAGATTGTTAGGGAATAAGCCCGCGACCGCAATGGCCTGAGCAGGAAGAATGCGCCGTTTAGAGCAAACCGATGCCGGTTAGCGCCTCTTCTGGGTCGGCCACCATGCCGGTGTAAAACGGTCCAAATTCAGCAAAGACAGCTGATGCCTCGTCGAATCGCATCGTGTAGACCACCTCTTTGAGGTCATCCAGATGTTGAGCGAACAGCGTTACGCCCCACTCGTAGTCGTCGAGGCCGGTTGAGCCGGTAATGAGCTGTACCAGGCGTCCTGCGAACTTCCGGCCGGAGGTGCCGTGTTCGTACATCAGCTCTTTGCGACGCTCAAACGGGGTGGTGAACCAGTTCTGGCCCGGGTCGCGCCGCTTGCTCATCGGGTAGAAACACCATGCCTGTTTGCCGTCGGGTGGGAGCTGCGGATAGAGCCGGTCGTTTTGCATCTGCTCGGGCAGGCTGGCGGCGTATTCGCTCAATTCGGTGATCGACACATAGCTGTCGATCAGTTCCAGTCCGGCTTCCACCAGATCGGTCTGGAGGCGCCTCAGGGCCCAAACATCGTTGTTGACACCCATCACTGCCAGATCGGCTTTATGGCCCAACATCGCCACCGTTACCACCTGGGTCTCAGCGCTCTTCGCTTTGTCGAAGGCGGTCAGAACCAGTGAACGATCTGCCAATGGGGTTGGCCGGAAGAACAGGTGCAGCACCGTCACCCCGGTGCTCGGTGAAGGGTTCGGGATCGCGGTGTCAGTCACCCTTTCGAGTGTAGGAAACGATTTACTGTTTGGCTTCACCGGCCGGGTTCCATCGGCGACCGGCCAGGTAGCCGAGGAACAGCCGGCGAGTGGCTGCAGGCAGGTGCTCGGCCCGGGCCAGACCCTCGACCAGTAGTCCCCGAACGTAGCGATCTGGCTCGATCTGCAACTGAGCGACGATCTGTTCCAGCTGCTCGTCGGCCAAGACATGGTTGGCGAGCCCCTGCACCAGGCCGTAGGCCGCAGACTGTCGAACAGTGGAACGAGAGAAGCTGGCCCCGAATGCATTGTCTGGTTCGGCATCGGGAGCCAGCCGGTCGAGTAGCGCATCGACAACCGGGGCCGGGTCGATCTCGGCCGACCGGGCGATCTGGCCGAGGCTGTAGGCGGCGTTGGATCGCACCAGAATGTCGGGATCGGCGCCCAGCGTGCTGATGAGCGCGTCTGTCGCCTCGGGCCAAGCGGCGGCGTCGAGAGTCCCCAATCCGGCAGCCGCCGGTCGACGGACTGTCGCCAGCTCGGAGCGCAAACCCTCGAGTAGCGCCGGTACACCTGCTCGACCGGCCCGGCGTAGACCGTGACTGGCGGCGCGCCTCGTCGACTCGGTTGGGGCGTGCAACGCTTCGGTCAGCGCTTCTAGCGCCTGAGCGTCGCCACCGGCGGCCGCCCGACCAAGCCCGTAGGCGGTGGCGATCCTGGTGTCTTCTCGTTCATCAACCAAACCCTTGGCCAACTGCCCATAGCCGAGTGCCCTACCAAAGTCTCGCCCATCGTCGAACCGCAGACCCGAGAGCCACCGCTGATTCGCGACAACCACCGGCCTGACCGGTCCTTTCGCCACGGTCGCGAGCCGCTGGGGGTCACGACCGGTTCGCTCAGGAGAGTGGACTCGGGCGAAGTAGAACTTGTACATGAACCGGGGCTCGGTGGCGCTGGTGTGGGTGCCTCGGTGGACCAGGTCGTAGTGGGCCAGAACTGCGGTGCCGGCCGGCAGGTGTAGATGCTCGCTGTTCAGATCGGGAACATTGAGTTCGCTTAGAGACTCGTCGAGCCGGTCACCGGGATTCCATGCCCCGTCTGGTGTCTCGTGGTCCATCGTCCAGTACTGGGTGCCGGGGATGATCTCGGTCGGCCCGTTGCGGTCATCGACCGCCTGCGGGTAGTAAAACAGCATGGCCCAGTCGAGGCGGTGCGATCGGTAGTGGCCCCGCTCGTTCCACGGCAGATTGCCGTCCTGGTGGAACGGCTGATCCTCGTCCCCACTGCGATGGCAATAGGAGTGCGGATGGATCATGTAATCCGAGCCGAGAATGGAGGTGAGGGCGCCATCGATCACCGGATCGGCGAGCAGGGCCTCGACCTCGGGGATCTGGGCCCGAAGATTGTCGCCCAGCACGTCGAGGTGGACGGTTGGGCTGCCAAGGGCTCGGGCGGTGTCGTAGAGCCCAACGGCGCGACGATAGAGCCGCTCGTGGTCGCTCACCGACAGTTGCGACGGTTTGAGCGTGAGGTAGCCATCGGTCAGAAAAGCATCGAGCTGCTGATCCGACAGAGCCGTAGGGTCATCCATGCCCTAGTCCACCCGTTGGCCGGTGCCCGACGCAAACGGCGTGGCCTGATGTATCGACGAGGCCCTCGATACATCGTTGCCAGTGCGTCTGACGTTGCAGCTGCTGCGGCGGTGGGTCATAGTCAAACCCAACACAGGTTGCGACTAGCCAGGAGGGGTTCGGCGATGGACGCTGTACAGAACACCCGCGCTGAACGACATTCGCCAGCCGGGTCATGACCCCGCCCACGATGGCGGGCTGGAATCTAGCCCTGCGGTTCGGCCTCGAACTCGGTGCTTTTGTCGGGTTCGGCTTGGCGGCGTGGAATCTGGCCTCAGGGCCGGTCCGGTGGGTCGCAGTGGCGCTGGTCCCCATAGCTGCGGCCGTCATCTGGGGTGTGTTCAACGTCCTCGACGACCCCAGCCGATCTGGTAAGGCTCCCGTCGAAGTCAGCGGCTGGACCCGGCTGG
The DNA here is from genome assembly GCA_050633745.1 of Acidimicrobiales bacterium. GTDB lineage: Bacteria > Actinomycetota > Acidimicrobiia > Acidimicrobiales > SZUA-35 > JAHELU01. The sequence goes on along the minus strand of JBOEHD010000319.1, from coordinate 2,367 downwards.
TTATCGAGCTTCTCATCCTCGGAGGAGGGGCCCTGGGCTTCGCCATCGCCGGGTACCGCGAGATCGGCATCGTCCTCCTCGCTCTCATCATCTTCCACTACGCAGCATCGACTAGCCGTCTTCGGTGGCTCATCCAGGCATAACGCCACGGCACAAACCAAAGGTCGTCGATTTCTGCGGTTGTGTCAGCCGAGCGACAGACGCCATGGTTGCGGGCCACAAGACTGTGTTCTATGGAACGAGTCGAGATCGAAGAAATGCGATACGCCATCAACAACAGCCAGCAGCCAGCTGCCCGGCCGCTGAAGGCCGGACTCGCTCCGGCCATGGTTGCGCCTTTGGCCTCTCTCAGCGCCCGGTTCTTTCGCACCCGCCCAGCGGACCCAAGCGAGGAGCGGGTTCGTCGCTACCTAGAAACCGGCGCCACCCTTCCCAAAATCTGAACTAGCCGGATCTGAACCAGCCCTAAAATTCGTCGTTGCTAGACGAGCCACTCGGGGCTGTAGAACTGGGCTTGGGAGTTGCGGGTGAATCCGACGAGCGTCAGTCCGGCCCGCCGGGCGGTGGTGACCGCCAGCGCCGACGGAGCTGAGACCGCAACCAGCGCGGTGTAACCAGCGGCCCAAGCCTTCTGAGCCATCTCGAACGAGGCTCGACCGCTCACCACGAGCGCCAAATCGTTCAGGGGCTTGTCGTCTAGGGGCAGACGCCCATCGAGGAGTAGACGCCCCGCCACCTTGTCGACAGCGTTGTGGCGGCCGATGTCCTCTCGGGTCACTAGAACGTTGCCATCCCGGTCGACGGCCGCAGCGGCATGGACCGCTCCGGTCATATCGAACAACGGCTGTTGCTGACGAAGCAGGTCGGGCAGGCCGACGAGAAATCCCGGGTCCCAAGGTTCATACTCGGGCAGAACCTGGAGCCGTTCGGTCAGCTCTTCGATCGCTTCGCTTCCGCAAACCCCGCATGATGACGAAATCGATCCCAGCCGAGCGGTCGGCTTGGGGGCTCGCCCTCCGGTCTCAACCGACACGACGTTGAAATCGCTGTCGGCTGGCAATCCGGTGCCGCAGTAGCGAATCGATTCGATCCACTCCGGTTCCAGAACACCTTCGGCCTGCAGGAACCCCACCGCCAGCTCAAAATCGTGGCCGGGGGTACGCATGGTCGAAGAGACCCGCTGGTCGTCGAGGTGGATCATCAGCGGCTCTTCAACCACCAGGTCGTCTGGCTGGCGGCCGCCTAGCTCCGTGTCGAATCGGCGGGTGAACACCGAGTTGGTGCGAGATCGAACCACTCACTCAGGCTACCGAACCCCGCTGAGCATCGCGGATCGGCGCCGCCGGGGAACCGACTACCCAAGGGAACCGACCAGCTCGGGGCACAACCCCGACCGCGCCTACGCCCGGGTAAGGGTGGCGCTGAGGTGGTGAGTCAGCTCTAGGCCGACCGCAGCCATCGACAGGTCGTAAGTCAGCGTGTCGCCGTCTACTTCGAACCGCCGGGTCGTTTCTCGTACCTCGACCGCGGTTGCGCTCAGAGTCACGTTGTCTGATCGTAGATCGAAAATTCCGCCGCCGGGGGTGGCGGTAAAGGTGCCTGCCAGCGATTCGAGAATGCCGGTGGGGTGGCTGAGTACAACTTCGACCCGGCCTTCGCCGATGTGTCGCCAATAGCCGGTTTCGGCGTGCAGCGGCAGATCTGTTTCGGCATGGCGGGTCTTTTGGCCGTAGGCCAGGAACGGTTTGCCAACGTGACCAAAGGTCACTTCTTCTCGATAGCCGAAGCTGTCGATGGTCGGATACGAGCCATCCCCGGCCCCCCGCCACGTGCCGAGTAGGAACCGAAACGGTTCAACGGCTTCGTGGAGCTGGGGTCCGGGGATGTCGCTCACAACTAATACCTATCAGTCTTTGATGGTGTTCTGAAGCTGGCTGTGCGGCCGGCTCGACTACTCGTCGTCTTCGTCTTCTGGCACGAAGTCGGTGATGACCGCTTCGGTGGTGAGGAACAGACCGGCGATCGACGCCGCGTTCTGCACGCCGGAGCGAGTGACCTTGCAAGCGTCGATGACGCCGGCGGCCTTGAGGTCGCCGTATTCACCGGTTGCGGCGTTGAGGCCGTTCCAGCCTTCCATCGAACGGACCCGGTCGACAACGACGCCACCCTCGTCGCCGCAGTTGACGGCGATCTGGTGAAGCGGCTGCTGCAGCGCCCGACCGACGATGCGAGCGCCGGTGGCTTCGTCACCACTGAGCTTGTCGGCTGCGGCGTAGACCGCTTCCTGGGCCCGCAGCAGCGTGACGCCACCACCGCAGACGATGCCCTCTTCGATGGCTGCCTTTGTGGTGCTGACCGCGTCTTCGA
>JBOEHD010000318.1:0-13084 GCA_050633745.1 Acidimicrobiales bacterium | reverse complement strand
GCCGAGATCGTCTCGACGGTGTCGCGTAGCGATTCGCCCTTCTTGGTCGACGACGAGCTGACCGAGAAGTTGACAACGTCGGCCGACAGTCGCCTGGCCGCCAGGTCAAAGCTGGTTCTGGTTCTCGTTGAGTCTTCGAAGAAGGCGAGAACAACCGTCTTACCTCGGAGCGCTGGCACCTTAGGGTTTCTGCGCTGTTGGACCTCAGCGAACGACGCCGAAAGGTCAAGCAGGCCTTCCAAGTCGGCCCGGCTGAGATCGCCGATGTTCAGCAGATGGTTCAACGTTCCACCTCTCCTAGCTCCACGCTTTCAAGCGTGGCGTTGACCGCCTCGTTTCGCCTTGTCGGTAAGTTCTTGCCCACATAGTCGGGGCGGATCGGCAGCTCCCGATGACCCCGGTCGACCATGACAGCGAGTTGGATCGCTCGTGGACGCCCCTGATCCATGATGGCGTCGAGGGCGGCTCGGATCGTTCTGCCGGTAAACAGCACATCGTCGACCAACACCACGATCTTGCGACTCAGATCAAAGTCGATCTCGGTGACCGCCTCGGGAAGGACCGGGCGCAGGTTGATGTCGTCCCGATAGAAGGCGACATCGAGCTTTCCGAGCGGAACCTCGACCTCTTCGATTTCCAGCAGGGCGGCGGCGATCGCTTCGCCGAAGGGAACACCACCGGTTTGTAGACCGATGAGGACCACCTCGTCGAGGCCCTTGTTCGCCTCGATGATCTCGTGGGCCATCCGTCGAACCGCTCGGCTGACGGCGGCCGAGTCGAGCACCTCGGACTTTCCAACAAAAACGCCCCCGAACGGGGGCGTGCGTCGTCGTTCGCGTTCAGCCAAATCGGTGTCCTTCCGTCTGGGCCTCTCGGGACCCGCTTCACGGATATATGCAGCCCACAAGCTGCAGTCAGACTGTAGCCAACGATTTCAGGGCGCGCGCTGACGATCTATGAAAATGCCTATTCAGTCTTCAATTAGGACTCGGCCCGACTAGCTGCCGTGGAAGATGGCGTTGCGCTTTTCGACAAATGCCGCCGCGGCCTCACGGTGATCGGCGGTCGACATGGCTCTCACCATGGCCGATGCCTCGGCATCGAGCGCCTCGGCTAGGCCAACCGATTGCGCCCGGTCGATGTTCTCTTTCATGTATCTAATGGCGATCGGTGCCCGACCGGCTAGCGCGTGGCAGTAGTCGAGGGCCGCGTCATCGAAGCCCTCGTCGGGGAAGACCTGATTGACCAGGCCAAGGCCGTGAGCCTCGGTCGCGGTCATCCGCGGTGACATGAAGTACATCTCCTTTGCCTTGGCGCTGCCGACCAGCTGGGTCAGAAACCAGCTTCCGCCAAAGTCGCCCGAGCCTCCAACACCGGAGAACGCGGTGACCAGAACTGCTCGTTCGGCGGCGACCCGCAGGTCAGCGGCCAGCGCAATCGATAGGCCTGCTCCGGCGGCTGGTCCTGGCAGGGCGGCGACGACCGGCTGCGGCAGGTTCCGCAGGGCCAGCGAAACGCTGCGTTGGCGAGCTCGTAGGTCGGCCACCTTGGCCTCGATCGACGGCGGCGTTCGGTCTGAACCCGAACCCGGCTGGGCATCGTTGTTTCTTTCGTTCATCGCCTTGACGTCGCCGCCGGCGCAGAACGCCCCACCATTGCCGGTGATCATCAAGACCCGGACATCGCTGTCATCGGCGATCTCGGGCAGTACTTTGGCAAAGCCGTCGTACATCTCCGATGCCAGAGCGTTACGCCGTTCAGGACGGTTGAAGGCAAGAACGGCCACATGGCCAACCTTGTAACCCTCGAGAAATTCGGTGCCGGTGTCTATCGGCGTGCGGGGGTTTGAACTTGCTGGCGCTGCATCGGTCGCGGTCATGTTGAAACGCTACCGCTGGCCCACCACTTGATTCCAATGCCCGAGACAGATCCTCAGGCTCAATCAGCCAACTGCTGACGGTCGGGGCTCATCGCCCATGACCACAACCGAATAGACGAAGCTGACCTCGGCTCCGTCGACAACAACACCGCTAACGACAATGTCGTAGGTGGTGTCGTATGCCGCGTCGAAGGCTAGAAGTCCAGGTTGTTCGGACTCCCCCTCCTCCGCAGCCTCGCCATCGGCCACGCCAGGGTCGATGTCGGGGTCGACGGGGCCGGGGTCTGCTACCGGTTCCCACACGATTATTGGCGACGGCACATAGCCCTTTTTGCTGAGCCGGGCCACGATCTCAATCGGAATCTGTTCGCCGTCGCTGGTCATCGAGACCGATGCGTTGTCGAAGTCGGCGTTGAGTAAGCCGAACGACCAGCGGGGATAGATCAGTTCCGGCGGCACGAAGCCTCGAGGGGGCCAGGCCACGAAGCCCTCGGGCTCTCGTAGTGGCGGGTTGTCGTCGAACACGCCCTCGTCGAACACCCAGAGGGCATTTGCCGGGTAGGCCGAACTGCTGCCCTCGACATGGCCGACACCGATCTCGGTGGTTGGAGGATGCAGGATCGTGTTCCGATGGCCGACATCACGGTTGCGGTCGCCTGGATCTTCGATATAGCCGTCGATCGCCTGGGGGCCGGTTCGACCGAGATACAGGTTGCTGTTGGCTGCGGCCTCGGAAGCGGTCTGCGAAAGGCAGCTGAAGCTGTCGTCTGGCGTGTGGCTCAACCGACCGGTGGCGCTCATCGCCAGCGCCGCGTGCTGGGCCTTTTCGGAGAACTCCGGGTTGAGGATTACCCCGGCTGGGACGCCGGCCATCGCTCGGTAGAAATTGACCCGCCGGACCGTGGCCGAGGCCAGCCTGCGAGAAGACTCGCCGGGCTCGCAGCCTTCGTAGTTACCGGACCAGTCCATCGACGGTGTGCTGTGACCGTACTCCGACGCAAAGGCCACGGCCACTGCGGTGCGGTTCGAGGTGTCGATCCATGGCTCGACCATGGTGCCAGCCTGGCTTTGCACGCCACCGACCAACCAGGCCGAGGCGGTGATGAAGGAGACTGTTCCCAGGAGCAGATGGGACCAGAGGCGGCGCAGCACCCGTCTCTATCGGCAACCCGCCGATGGAGATAAGAACGACCCGCCAATCGGGCCCTACGACCTACTGGCGAACGTCGGAAGCGATAGCGGCGAGCACGCCGTTCACGAATCGGCTGGAGTCATCGGTCGAATATCGACCGGCCAACTCGACCGCCTCGGACAGTACAACCCCGGTCGGGGTGTCGGCGCCAAGCAGCTCAGCGACCGCGATTCGCATAACCACCACATCGAGCACCGGCATGCGGGAGATCTTCCACTTTTTCGACTTCGCCTCGATCAGGGCGTCGACATCAACCCGTCGAGCCTCGGCGTTGCGCAGCAGTTCGACCACGAACTCGTCTGGGGCGATGGTCTGGCCTTCGAGCAGCTCATCGACGGTCCAGCCTCGGACCTCAGCTTCGTATGCCAGTTCGACAGCGCGCTCTCGGCTCTCTCGCCGCGAACGCAGCTGATCGTTGTGCTTGCCGTCGCTCACGCTCTGGTCTGGTATTCGCCAGTTCGGGTATCGACCTTGATGCGCTGGCCCGGCTCGATGAACAGCGGCACCTGAATGATCAGACCGGTCTCCAGTGTCGCTGGTTTGCGAGCGCCGGATACCCGGTCGCCCTGGACGCCGGGATCGGTCTCGGTGACGGTCAGCTCAACCGATGCTGGCAGATCGGTGCCGATGATCTCGTCGCCGTACATCAGGAAGGTTACGGTTGCCCCCTCGGTGATGTAGTTTCCTGCATCGCCCATCGACGATGCAGGTACGGACAGCTGCTCGAACGTCTCGTTGTCCATTACTGCGAAGTCGGCGCCATCACGGTAAAGGTACTGCTGGTCCCGCTTCTCGATGAACGCGCTTTCGACCTTCTCCCCCGCACGGAAGGTCTTGTCGACGACCGCTCCGGTCCTGGCATTCTTCAGCGTGGTGCGAACGAAGGCACCGCCCTTGCCCGGCTTGACGTGTTGGAAATCTTGGATCTGGAACAGCCCTTCGGGGAGTTCCATGGTTATGCCGTTTTTGAAGTCGCTGGTGCTGATGGTTGCCATGGTTTCGTCGCTGTTCGTCTCAGATGTTAAGGATCGGGCTATCGGCTGGAAGTTGTCGGTTGAGCTTGGTGGTTTAGAGCCGGAGTATTGCAGCTACACGATCGGGCTTTTGGAACTGTGGGTTATCGGTTCGCAACCCGAATCGGTGACCACCACGGAATCTTCAATGCGTATGCCGCCCAGTTCGGGTAGGTACGCACCGGGCTCAACGGTGACAACGTAGCCGCTGCGGAGGATACCGGTCGCCCGGGTCGACAACATGGGGTTCTCATGAATCTCCAGGCCGATTCCGTGTCCCGTACCGTGGATAAAGGCCTCTTCAAGGTTGTGATCGGCCAGCGTTTTGCGGCAGATCCGATCGATCTCCCGTTCCTCGACGCCGTCGCGCACCGCGGCTACGCCAGCGGCCTGGGAGGCGATAACCGCATCGAAGACCTCGCGCTGGCGGGCCGATGGTTCGCCGATTAGAAAACTCCTGGTCATGTCGCTGCCGTAGCCGTCGACCTTGGCCCCGAAGTCGATTACCACCATGTCGCCTGGCCCGATCACCCGATCCGACGGTGTGGCGTGGGGTTTTGCGCTGTTAGGACCGGACGCCACGATGGTGGCGAAACTCAGCCCGTCGGCCCCCAGGTCCATCATCGCCCCATCGAGCTGACGGGCGACCTCGACCTCGGATACACCGGTATCGAGGCTCGATCGGACCTGGTCGAGCGCCTGGTCGGCTATCGCTGCGGCCAGCTTCAGCCGGTCGATCTCGCCCCGATCTTTGAAACGCCGTTCGGTTTCGATCAGTTCGCTGGTGGCGACGATCGTATGGCCTGGCAGTCCCGCTTCGAACCACTCGGCGAAGCGCCGTTTGGTCGACCAGGTGACGTTTTCGCTCTCCAGTCCGATCCTGCGGGCATCGCCGAGCGCCGCCAGCAGCGGCTCCCTTGGCTCCCGGGTTATGACAACCTCGGCCGTTACGTCGGCGGCGGCTAGTTGCTCTTCGATCTGGGATTGGTAGCGACCATCGGTAACGATGGTAAACGACTCCGGGGTGATGACTGCTGTAGCGTTCGACCCGGTAAAGCCGGACAACCAGCGAACGTTGAGTTCCTTGGTCACGATCAAGCCGTCACAACCCGCTTCAGCCACCGCAGCTCGGACTCGAGCCAGCCTCGCGGCCCGATCCATCGGTGCCAGTTCGGCGTTCCTCATAGCTGCGGTCCGATCATGGCGCTTCGATCGCTCGCATCGACTCCAGGAGGACCGCTCGGTCATCGACCGCGACCGGCTCAACGCCGTCGGGGCCGTCGAGCACAAATGTGACCCCGTCGATCGCCTTCTTGTCGCGGCTGAACAGGTCGACCAGTTCCTCGTGGTCGAGCCCTGCGGGAAGGTCGACCTCGAGTCCGTAGCCCGTGACCACCCGACGATGCTCGGCCACCCGTTTGAAGTCGATTCGACCCAGCCTGGCAGCCAGTTCAGCGGCGTAGATCAGTCCGATGGCCACCGCCTCACCGTGGCGCAGGTCGTAACCGCCGGCGGTCTCTAGGGCGTGAGCCAGGGTGTGGCCGTAGTTGAGAATCGCCCGGCGGCCACCTTCGCGTTCGTCGCCCGAGACCACATCGGCCTTGATCTTGACCGAGCGGGCGACCCGCTCAACCAGTTCGAAGGAATCGAGGCGGCCACCACCAAGGAAGTGGTACTTGGCTAGCTCTCCCATGCCGCTGCGGAATTCACGGGCAGGCAAACCGTCGAGCGTGTTGACATCACAGATCACCGCAGCGGGCTGCCAAAAGGCCCCAACGAGGTTCTTACCCTCCGGCAGATTGACCCCGCACTTACCACCGACCGCGGCGTCGATCTGGCCGAGCAGCGTTGTCGAGACGTGAACCACCGGGATGCCCCGGTGATAGGAGGCGGCGACGAAGCCTGCGAGGTCGGAAACGACCCCTCCGCCGACAGAAACAACGCAGTCGCCTCGGGTCATCCCCCACTGGGCGAACTCCGAAGCGAGCTGACCGACGACATCGAGTCGCTTGGCCTTCTCGCCATCCTCGACCATAAAGACACGCTGCTCTCGGCCGGTTTCGACCTCAATGCCAATTCCGGGCTGGGTAATGATCGCCACCCGTTTGACCGCTTCGGGGATGAGGTCGGACAACTGGTCGACCACTCCCCTGCCAACGACGATTGGATAGTTCCGGCCATCGGCGAGCTCGACGCGCTCAACCAGATGGTTTTCGCCTGCGGAGGCTAAGGCTTCGGCCGCCGCTCGAGTGGCCTCGGCCACTCCCTCGGCATCGAGTGACTCGGTGTCGACGATGGCGTCGGCGGCGTTTGTGTAGTGCCCAAGACGATCCCGGCGGAGCTGACGTACCCTGGTTGCGGTCTCACCAGCTAGCAACGGTCGATCTTCGGCCGAACCGAGGCGTTCGGCCAGAACATGGCTCGGGGCATCCAACCAGATGGTGTTGGCCTGCTGGCGGAGCAACGAACGGTTCTGCGCCCGCAGCACCAGACCACCCCCACCATCGATAATCGCCTCCGGTCGTTCGGCCAGCGTCCGCCGCAGAGCTTCTGATTCGAGATCTCGAAAGTACTCCTCGCCGTGCTCGGCGAAAAGATCGCTAATCGACCGGGTCGTTTCGGTTTCGATGAGCGCGTCGAGACCGACGACCGGGCGTCCGGTTTGGCTGCCGAGCAGTTCACAGACCGACGACTTTCCAGAACCGGGAAGGCCAATGAGTACAAGGGGTTTGCTAGCCACCCATCAAGGGTAACCGCCCCACGGTCTGCCGTGACGCTGGTTAAAACGAGACGCTAGCTAGAGCGAGACGGTGTCGAGCACTGAGCTTGAAGCCAGCACCGCTACAAGGGTGGCCGCGGCCAACGCCGGCCCAAATGGGATTTCGGCTCGGCCCCGGGACTTGACGGTGTTATAGATCAGCCCACCGATCCCGCCGCCGAGCAGCGCCACAAAGATGGTGGCCAGAACCAGCCTGGTTGTGTCGATCAGGCTCGGTTGTAGCCAGCCGAGAAACAACCCAAGGGTCATCGAGAGCTTGACGTCTCCGCGCCCCATGCCCTGCTCGTAGACCAGATGGGCGGCGCCGATAAAGCCCGCGAACACCGCAGCCCCGACCAACGCCGAATAGATGCCGTTTGCGTAGTCCTGCTGGCCGGATATCACGAAGATGATGAACAGCCCGGCGAAGAAGCTCGGCCAAACGATGATGTTTGGCAGGAGGTGAGTTTCGGCATCGATTGCTGAAAGCACAACCAGCACCGCGGCCAGGGCCAGGTACGGCAGTAGCATCCACCCCACCCCGAACCGGAGGCCAAGCATGGCGAACGTCGACGCGATGCTGAGGTCGACCAGCGGATAGCGCCGCCCTTTGTGCGCACCGCAGGCTCCGCACCGATCCTTCCAGCTGACCAGTGGAATCAGACTGGAGCGACCGAGACCGTGTGAACACGAGGTACAGCGATGCTCTAACTCCAGCATCTCGCGGGCGACGGTCCGGTCGACGATCACACCGAGCAGCGGACCGACCACAACCCCCAAGGCCATAAGGCCAAGGGGGAGGATCACCGCTGAAGTCATAATCATCTAGCGATTCGTGCGGGGTTCGGCGGAACGTATCCGCCTCGGCCGCTCAGTCGTCGCTCTTGAGATAGCGGGCCAGAAGGCCGCCGCTCTTACCTTCGTCTGCGGTTTCTACAAGCTCGGAAGCATCTTCCAGGCCTTCGCCGAAGCTGCTGATCTCTGCTGGCGACGGCGGTGCGGGCACCGAAGCGGCCGGGCTGAAGGTTTGCTCAGCTTCGAAGTCATCGGGAACCGGGATCGGTGGCATCGGCGGACGCTGCTCACCCATGAGGGTTCCGAGCACCGAGTCCGAGCTTGCTGTCGCAAGTTCGCTTGTCTCGTCGACGGCAGCGACGGCCTCGACGTCAGCGGTGCTATCGAGCGCTGCGACCTCGAACGAGGAGCTGTCGAACGCCGGGCTATCGAATGCCGGGCTGGCCACAGCGTCGGCGGTGAACCCGTTCTCCGAGTTGTCCGCAGCGGCCTGTGCCATTGCTGACGGGGCGGTTTCGGCAGGCGCGGGGGTTGGGGCGCTGGCACGATAGGCCGAGCTGAAGCCACCGATGGGCTCGGAGACCTCGATCAGCGAACGCTCCGCCAGATCCTTGATCCGACGGCTGCCTTCCACCTCACCAAGTTCGAGTCGGTCGCATACCAGCGACACCGGGCAACCGGCGGCGATAACCGTGAGGGCTGCCCACTCGGCGCGTGTGATCGTGACTTCCTCAGCCGGAAGATCGACCGAAGGTGCAACCTGGTGGCTGAGCGTCGGTACGACAGCCTCGATCGACCGCCAATCCCGAAGCCGATTCTCGGCCGAGGCCAGCACGCTGGCGACGTTTTCCGGATTTTCGTTGCCGGTCACTTCACGACTGGTGAAGGTGAACGTTCCGTCGTCATAGCGGAGCAGCTCGAACATCACATCTTCGAGCTCACCACCGTTGGCGGTATAGCTTGCGGTGCCGTCGACGAGGCGACCATCATCGAACAGCAGAGAGCCGGTACCCCGGTTTCCCGCTATCTCGAGCTGGCCGGTCTTCGACGTGCCCGACAACAATCCAAGCACTTCGTCGAGTGCGAAGTTCTCAAGCGAACCCTGGAGCATGTGCTTCCTCCCGTAGATCGCCCTTCTACCGGACGAGCCTTGCGTTTGTGTACCCATACCCTTCGGAACACATCACGCCGACTTGAGCACACCAGGTTCGAATTCGTACCCAAATACTCGAAATTGGGAGCAGATTACGGTTTGGATGGAGCGATTACCGCCGCGGCCATCGCTTCAAGCGGCGCCTCAACCCCGGTCCAGTGCTCAAAAGCCACCGCTGCCTGGTGCACCAGCATGCCAACGCCGTTACCGATGGTGGCACCCCGCTGCTCAGCCGCGAGTAGCAGAGCGGTGTGGCGAGGCTGGTAGACAATGTCGACGACTATCTGGCCATCATGAATCGATTCCACCGGCACGGGAATCTCGCCAGGAGCTGGACCACCGGCCATACCAACCGCGGTGGCGTTGATGATCACGTCGGCCTCGGCAAACCGAGCAACGTCGCTCAACGGGTGAGCGGAGGCCTGGGGAGCCAAGCGGGCAGCATCGGCGGCTTTGTCCACCGAGCGGTTAGCGACGACGATCTCGGCCGCGTCGGCTCGGCCAACGGCCTCGATGATCGAGCGGGCGGCACCTCCAGCGCCGACTACCACAACCCGCTTACCGACCAGGGTTTGGTCGAACTCAGCGGCGAATGACGACACGAAGCCATCGCCATCGGTTGAATCACCGATCAGCTGATCGTCCCGCCGGAACACGCAGTTACTTACGCCAAGTGCTTTGGCCGCAACGGTCAGCTCATCAACCGCAAGCGCAACCTCGGTCTTCAGCGGCATCGTCACCGACAGTCCATCGATGCCGAGATGGCGCATCGATTCGACCGCCGCAGAGCCGCCGCCAGCGGCGACCGGCAGTGCGACATAGACCCAATCGAGGCCAACGGCGGCAAAGGCCGCGTTGTGAATGGCCGGTGAAAGCGAGTGGCGGACCGGGTCACCGATGACCGCAGCCAGTCGGGTCGAACCCGAGATCAACCGAGTAGCCCCAGCTCAGCGGCCTCAGCCTTGCGGAGGTTGTGTTCCTCCAAGGTTTCGGAGAACGCGTGGAAATTCTCGTCTTTGAGCACGTAGTACTTCCAAGGCCCCTCGGTCGGGTTCATCGCCGCTTCGAGCGACTTGGACCCGGGAGCAGCGATCGGGGTGGGCGGCAATCCGCGGCTGGTCGGGTGGCGGGTGTTGTACGGCCCCGGTGTATCGAGTTCTTCTCTTGTTGGTGGTTCGCCTCGAACCTGTTTGCCGTAGATCAGGGTGGCGTCGATGCCGAGCGGTTCGCCGTCGTTGAGGCGGTTGTAGATCACCCTGGCGATCTTTGGGCGGTCTTCGTCTTCTTTGGCCTCGGCTTCGATCAGCGAGGCGATGATAATTACCTCGTAAGCCGAGAGGTTGTGGGCCCGTTCTGCACCGCCGTAGCCCAACCGACCGGTGACCGCGGCGAACTCGTTGCTCATCTTGGCCAGGACCTCGACCGCGGTGATGTCTTCCTCAATGAAGTACTTGGCTGGGAACAGGAGACCTTCCCAGCTCTCATTTCCTTCGGGGCGATAGCGGGGTTGCAGCTGACCAGAGTCGAGCACCGCCTGAAGCTCTTCGACCGTCACACTGGGGATCTGGGCTGCGGTGCGTTCCAGAATTTCTGGGATCCACAGGCCTTCGGGGATCACAAATTCGCCGTACTCGATCTGGCGCGGCCCCTCTTTGAGACGGGCGATGGCCTCGTCGGCCGACATGTTCTCCTGCATGGTGTACTCGCCAGCCTGGAAATTACTGAAGTCTTTCCACTCGGCGTAGTAGCGGAAGAACGTGCTGTTGGGGATCACATCATTCGATTCGAGATTCGAAGCGAGCGAACCGATGGTGGACCCCGAAGCAACGACAAGCTCAACGTCGGCCCCCGGTTCTCCCTCGGGATCCAACTGGGCCGCGAACCAGTCACGGGCGCCGGTGTAGATCACGTAGCCGATCACCGCCAGAATTACTGCGGCGACAACCGCCCGAAGCATACGAAGCCCCGGTGGACGAGCCCGCACGAACTCGGTCTCATCCTCCCACTCGAGGTCGGCGTAGTCGGCGGGTGGCTGATCACGATTGGTGTCAGGCGAACTCTCGCCGTCCTGTTGGTCCAGAAACGTCACCCGATGAATGGTAGTGTCTCGTCCGCCCCATGGGCGGTCTCCCTTGCTCATGGGCGGTCCCCGCCGTGCTCAAGGGCGGTCCCCGCCGTGCTCAGGGGCGGTCCCGCTGTTGCGAGTGGCATCGATCCAAGACTGAAGTATCACCGCAGCGGCCACCTGGTCGACGACTTCACGACGCTTCCGACCTCGGATACCCCGCTCGGCCAGGTAATCCTCGGCGGTGACCGTGGTGAGCCGCTCATCGTGGGTAACCACTTCAATCCCAAGCGCTCGCCGTAACCCACGAACCTCGGACAGCACCGCCTTGGCTGCAGGACCGGTCTCGCCGTCCAGCGACAGCGGCAGGCCGACAACGAGCAGGTCGGCCTCGGTCTCGGTGAGCATGTCCTGGATCAAACGGTGCTCGGCCGGCCGATCGCCGACCCGGTGAACGGTTCCGTACGGTGTTGCTAAGGTCCGATCGGAGTCGCAGATAGCGACCCCGATCCGACGATCGCCAAGATCTAGCCCCAGCACCCGGCCTGAGCCGGCGTGTTGTTGCCCGGTGGTCAGGAGCCGATACCGGCCGCCTGGCGGGCCAGGTCGAGCGCATCGTCTACGCCGTCGGGGTCTTTGCCGCCGGCCATTGCTAGGTCGGCGCCTTTGCCTCCGCCGCCCTTAATCGCTTTGGCTCCTTCGGCTATGAGGGCGCCCGCCTCGGGTCCCTGGCCGGGAACGACCGCAGCGACGAGAGCGGCGCCGCCGCCATCGGCTGCGCCGCCGAGCACTACTGCGGTGACCACTTCTTGGTCTCGCACCGCGACGGCCAAGTCCTTGAGCTGATCGCGGGACATGCCATCGATGCGAGCGACAACCACACCGTCGATGGCCGTTTCAGCCAGTTCGCCGGCCTGGCCAACGGCGAGGCGTCCTTCGAGCGACTTCACCTGACTCTTTAGATCGGCCAGCTCGTCGAGCCGTTTGTTAAGCCCTTCGACAAGGTCGACACGGGGTACGCCAAGTTTGGCCGCAACCTCGTCGACGACGGCCTGCTCGGACCGGAGCATATCGACCGCTCCGGCGCCGGTTACCGCTTCAACCCGACGCAGATTAGAGCCGATCGAGCTTTCGGCGACGATCTTGATCAGACCGATATCGCCAAGTGCCGAAACGTGGGTACCGCCACAAAATTCGAGGCTTGGCCCGGCTCGAAGGACCCGGACAAGATCGCCGTACTTGTCGCCGAAGAAGGCGATGGCCCCCATTTCTTCCGCCTGGGACTTGGTGACTTCGGGGTGGTCGGTCTGCGGGTTGGTCAACACCTGCTCGTTTACCAGGTCTTCGATCATGGTGATCTGCTCCGGGGTGACCGGGTCGAAATGACTGAAGTCGAAGCGCAACCGCTCGGGACCGACCATCGAGCCCTGCTGTTTGACGTGGTCACCCAATACCTCAGCCAGCGCCCAATGCAGCAGGTGGGTGCCGGTGTGGTTGCGGCGGATGGCGTCGCGACGGGCCACATCGATGGAGATGGTGGCCGACTGACCCGCAAGCAGTTCACCCTCGATCGACTCGATGACATGGCGGTGCACCCCGGGCACGGCGTAGACGGTGTCTCGAACAACGGCGGAGCCGGTCTCGGTGACGATGATGCCGGTGTCGCCGATCTGGCCGCCGGACTCGGCGTACATGGGGGTCTTGTCTGTGAAGATCGAAACGGTGTCGGTTCCGAGACCGGTGATAAGCAGCACGGTTGCCGCCACATCGCTGACCTCGTCTCGACCGACAAATTCGGTTTGACCATTGGCTTCGACCATGGCTTGGACCTGCTCGAAGTCGGCGGCCTGGACCACTCCCTTACGGGCTTGTTTCGCCCTGGTTCGCTGGTCGGCCATATCGGACTCGAAACCCGCCCGGTCGACGCTGAAGCCCCGCTCGGCGACAACCTCGGCGGTTACCTCGAACGGGAAGCCGTAGGNNGCAGCAGGAAGGCCACCGAGCCCGAAAGCTCCTCTCCGGGCTGCAGTTTCGAGAGCTGCTCATCGAGGATGGCCGAGCCGGAGGCCAGCGTCTTGCGGAATTGGGTTTCCTCACGCTCGACCACCGAGCGGATTAGCTCGTGGGTGGTGACCAACTGCGGGTAGTCCTCACCCATGATCTCGACCACTTTGTCGACGAGACGCCCGGTGACCATCTCTTGCACACCGAGCAGGTAGGCGAAGCGGA
>JBOEHD010000317.1:0-4872 GCA_050633745.1 Acidimicrobiales bacterium | reverse complement strand
TCGCCGGTGGTCAGGTTGCGACAAACGATGCCCTTTGCTTCGCCGTCTTTGAGAACGACGTCGAGCATCTCCATGCGGGTGTGGAGCTTGACCTTGCCCTCGCCAACCTGGCGCATCATCTGCTGGTATGCGCCGATCAGCAGCTGCTGACCGGTCTGGCCTCGGGCATAGAAGGTACGGCTGACCTGTGCACCACCGAACGAACGGTTGTCGAGCAGACCGCCGTACTCGCGGGCGAACGGGACACCCTGGGCTGTCATCTGGTCGATGATGTCGACCGAGACCTCCGCTAGGCGGTGCACGTTGGCTTCACGGGACCGGAAGTCGCCGCCCTTGACCGNNCGCTGTCGCCGTCGTTGCGGTAATTCTTGGCCGCATTGATGCCGCCCTGAGCGGCGATCGAGTGAGCCCGCCTCGGCGAATCATGGAAGGTGAAGACCTCGACGTTGTAGCCGAGCTCGCCGAAGGTGGCGGCAGCCGAAGCGCCAGCCAGACCACTACCGACGATCAAGATCTTGAACTTCCGCTTGTTAGACGGGTTAACCAGCTTGATGTTGAACTTGTGGTTTTCCCACTTGTCGGCCATCGGGCCTTCAGGGACCTTGCCATCGAGTGTTGGTGAATCCAGAGTCATATTCAGGCCCTCCTAGGAGACCGGGCCGAGCAAGCTCGGGTCGTAGTCGATGATGCCGGTAAGTACGGCAAGCGGGAAGCTGATATTGCCGATCAGAATCAGCAGGGCAAGACCGGCGGCGAGGCCCCGGCGCAGGTGGTTGTACCTCGGATTGCTGATCCCGAGGCTCTGGAACATGGAGTGAACACCATGGAAGATGTGAGCTGCCAGCAAGACGTTGGCCACGATGTAGACGATGGCCACGATTGGGTTGGAGAGGCTGTTTACGATGTTGGATTGCACCGCACCGTGCTCCCAGTTGGTGTTGGGAATCCAGCCCCACGTCAGGTCGGCCAGGTGNNNNGAGGCAAAGTTGGCCGCCAGCCAGTCGCGCTTGGACTCATAGGCGTGGTTCGTCGCCAGGTTCAGCCTGGTGAGGCTGTACGCAGCGTGAATGTGGAAGCCGAAGGCGGCGATCAAGCCGAGGCGCATGATCCAGAGGAAGACGCCGTGGGGGAACAGTGGAACCAGGATTTCCCTCAGGAACTCCCCGTACACGTCGGCGTCGTAGATCATTTCTCCGTTGTGCTCGACCACGCCGAGGTACAACTTCAGGTTTCCGGCCATGTGAGCCAGGACGAAGCCAAGCAGCATGATGCCGGTGACCGCCATCACCCACTTTTTGCCAATCGCCGTCTGGTACAGGCTTAGGGGAAAAGGCCAGCGTTTCTTGGACGGCCGTATCGGACGTGTTGCGCTGTTTGCGCTTGACACGCTCTTTGCGGCAGTGGGTGCAGCCACTAGGCGAACCTCCGCTATTAGTTTGGGTTAGGGCAATTTCAGTACCGGCATGCTGCCCTGTTAAAGCATGCCGTTAATGCATGCCTCGAGAGCACGAAATCCGAGCCTGACGATAGCGGGCCAGTCGCTTTGCGTCCCAACTGTGACGTTATTTCGTCACAGTTGATAGTTCATGGTTGGTTCAGCGGACCGCCTCAGAGGCCGGGATAACCACGGTGCTGTAGCGGTTTGTGGCGGTGCGATCGCTCGAACGCAGCTCCAGATCGATCTCGATGCGCTGTGGTTTTGCCGGCACCTCGAATACCAAGTCGCCGATCCACTCACAGCTATCGGCGGCGACAACACCCTGCCAGTTTGTGGCATGTTGCCAGTCTGAGCCGTGAGCGCGAGCGGTGACGGTTACAGGGTCGATCGGGTTCGATAAATCGCTGATTACATGCACCGCCAGCGTCACCGTCATACCGGGCACGACGATCGACGGCGGAGGGTCGGCTACAACCACCACTGGTCGACAGGCATCGATCAGCACGTTGTGGGCCGGTTTCGGGCGTCGGTCGATATCGAGCACCCCGTAACCGCCTGCGGGGTCGATATCGGCCAGAGCGGTGATGCAGAACCCGCCTGCTGGTCGGTACTTCAAGCGTCGAAGCGCTTCGATGTGGAAACGCAGCACATCGGCCTGGTAGGCCCTTGTGGCCTGGGCCCATGAGTAGCCGTCCGCGTATGCGGTGCGTGGCAGGTAGCGGGCAAATGCCCCTCGTTCGGCCTTAGTCCAGCTGGGGGCCGTTTCATCCCAGTCGGCCAGGGCGACCGATTGGGTGCCGATATTGCCAAGGAACGCTGCCAGCCGAGGCCAGTAGCGCAGGATGCGGGGGAGGTGTTCGACGAGGCCGGCGTGCCAGCCAAGCCAGAGGTTGCTGTCGGAGTCGGCCCGATCGGATGGGCTGGGGAGCGAACCCGAGCGAGGCACCACCGGCCGGGTGCGATCGGCGTTGCGAAGTTCGCGGGCCACAACCGGGTCGAGCACCGAACGATTCCAGCTCGGCAGGAAATGCCGACCGAGACGCTTTGATATCTCCAGCGTTGCCCGCAGCTCGTCGGACCGCAGTTCATCATTCGGCTTGTCCGAGTCGGCTGCCCCGGGCGGTGAAGGCTCCGAGGTTTGCGATGATGAGGTTTGGGATGCTGGGGTTTGGGATGCTGGGGTCTGCGGCGCAGGGGTTTGGGATTTTGAAGTTTGAGATTTTGAGGTTCGAGATGCCGTACTTGGCGGAACCTCGATGACCGGTTCCGGCAATGCTTGGCCGTTGGGTTCGCAGTGCCCGCACCACAGAGCAACCGAAGGATGGTGGCCAAGGTGATCGACTGCGGCCCTGGCCATCGACCTCGCCGCACTTCGTACCTTGGATGAGTAGCCACCAACCATGGGCAGGTCTTGCCAGATCAGCAGGCCGAGACGATCGGCCTCTTCGTACAGTTCCGCGGCCCCGACGTGGCCGTAGATCCTGACCATGTCGAGTCCGGCGTCGCGCACCGCCTGCATGTCGCCCCGGATCGTTTCGACAGGCACGTCGCTGAGGAACCGGTGCTGCGGGCCCGACGCTATACCTTTTACGAACAACCGCTGACCGTTGATTCGCCAGATGAAGTTGTCGACCGATACCCGCCTGAGCCCGGTCCGCCAATCTCGCCGGTCGGAAAGTTCACCGTTGGCTAGACGAACCGCGGTCGCCACTTCATACATGGGCTGATCGCCGAGGGAAGCGGGCCACCAGAGGCTGGGGGTATCGATGGTCACCGACCATTCGATTCGGTTTTCGCCCGATGCCAGGCTGTGGCGTTCGACGCCGCCGCCCGCGGAGTTGCCGTCCGGGCCGACCAGCGATGTGTCGATGCGAACGTCGGTGGCCTCGGCTGCGTCGAGCACCATACGGATCGTCACCTCAGCACGCTCGGCGTTGGCCTCGGTGACCAGCAGACGGGAGTGGATGACGGCCACCGGGCCGGTCGAGTCGAGCCACACATCACGCCAGATGCCACCGGGGTTTCCGTCAGGGGCCAAGCGCCCGTTTTGTAGTGAACCGGTGAGCGAGGTCTTGTCTCGGCGGCCACCCTGGTTCGGGCACGAAACCTCCACCGCCAGCAGATGTTCTTCAGCGCGATCGAGTTGCTGGCCAACCTCAAAACGTTGGGGAGCGAAGTAGCCGCTGGTGTCACCGATGTAGTCGCCATCGAGCCAGACCTCGGATTGGCTCATCACCCCGTCGAATCGAAGCCAAAGTCGTTCGCCCGGTTCGGGCCGTCGGTGGTCAAAGCGGCGGCGATAAAGAATCGGGCCGTCATGGTGAGCCAGCTCCTCGACCTGGCCCCAATGGCCAGGCACATCTAAAACCTGCCAGCTCGAATCGTCGAGCTCGGCATCGGCCCCGATGCGCTGCAACTCCCAGGTTCTTGGCGTGGCCCGCCATGAACCGGACAGTCGGCCTTCGTTCGCAAGGCGGGGGCGGTAGTCCACCGGTTCACCATAGCCAAACCGTCGCCGCCCTGAAGGGGCGGCTATTTCAAGGCCCCTGCAGGGAGTTCGGCACAAAATTCTCCGTTCAGCAGCGAAGGCATCTAGGGTCAAGAGGTGGACAATCGACCTGAAACACTTGGTTTGCTTCGCCAGTCCGGTTGGGTCTCGCGCTCGGTCAAGGACGAGATGCGTGAGAACGCTGTCACTCGGATTCGTGCCGGTGACGCCCTGTTCCCCGGAGTGCTCGGCTACGAGGACACCGTGCTCCCGCAGCTGGAGCACGCAGTTCTGGCCGGGCACGACGTTATCTTCCTCGGCGAACGCGGTCAGGCAAAGACAAGGATGATCCGCGCCCTCACCGGGTTGCTCGACGAGTACATGCCGATCATCGCCGGGTCGGAGATCAACGACGATCCGTTCGAGCCGGTTTCTCGTTACGCACTCGACCTTGTGGCCGAACACGGCGAGGACACAGCCATCGGCTGGGTCCACCGCGATCAGCGTTTCGGTGAGAAGTTGGCCACCCCCGATACCTCGATCGCCGACCTCATCGGCGAGGTCGATCCAATCAAGGTCGCCGAGGGTCGTTACCTGTCGGATGAGATGACACTCCACTACGGTCTGGTGCCTCGCACCAACCGAGGGATCTTCGCCATCAACGAACTGCCCGACTTGGCCGAACGTATCCAGGTCGGTCTGCTGAACGTGCTGGAAGAGCGCGACGTGCAGATNNCCAACCCTGAGGACTACACCAACCGTGGTCGCATGATCACCCCGTTGAAAGATCGATTCGGGGCCCAGATCAGAACTCACTACCCCCTGGATGTAGATACCGAGGTCGAGATCGCCCGACAGGAGGCTCGACTTCCTGGCGACGACAATGTCATCGTGCCCGAGTTCATGGAGGAGCTGATTTCGACGTTCACCCATCTGGCTCGCTCCA
>JBOEHD010000316.1:11643-12146 GCA_050633745.1 Acidimicrobiales bacterium | reverse complement strand
ATGAACCCGGCTCGCTCTATCAGTTCTTGGATCTCATCGTCCATGCCGAGGGCACGAGGCAGCGGGTACACCTCGGTCGAGCGATCTACGGCGATCACTCGGAGACCTCGCTGGGCGCATCGCAGCGCTGCCATTACACCGACCGGTCCGCATCCCACAACGAGCACGTCGGTGTCCGAGGCTGTGTTCACGGTGCGGTCTGATGTCATAGTGCGGCGTATTCGAGNNGAGGAGATCGATTCGCCGCTGGCCCGCCGTGCCACAAGGTCTGCGGGGTCGAACTCGACGCCAATCGGGTTGGCGGCAAAGACATCGCTGGCCATGAACGCTTCGGCCTCGTCTGCTGTCATGACATCGACCTGCAGCTCACATTGGGTGCCGTCGGGGTCGGAGTAGTAGAGCGAAAGCGTCATGCCGTGGTGGATAGGAGCGATCGGGCGTATGTCGAGCGCTGCGAGGCGCTCGTAGGTAGCGAGCAGATCGTCGAGGTTGTCGTAGGTGAA
>JBOEHD010000316.1:0-11614 GCA_050633745.1 Acidimicrobiales bacterium | reverse complement strand
TCGTCGTCGTAGGTGAGGAACGTGATGAAGTCATTCTCGTAGCGAGGCTCGGCGCCCAAGACGGTTTTCCACCACCGAACGGTCTCTTCGAATCGCGGGGTGCGCAGAACGATGTGCGCCAGTCTCTTGGGCTTGATCACGTCGGCTGCAGTCATGGTGCTCTCCACGGGGTAGACGCTGAATCCATTATTTGCTCAACTGAACTAAGTTCTATTTCATGCCGAATCTTTTGTCAACTGACAAATGTTGAGAGCAATGGCTTATGATGGTGGAGTGAACACACCATCGCTGACCGACTCCGACGCTCCCGCTCCCGGACGAACGCGACGAAACCGAGGCTCCGAGGTCGTCCGAGGGGCGCTGGTAAACGCGGCGATCGGCGAATTCGCGGCCCATGGTTTCGAGGGCGGTTCGACACGACGAATCGCCGAAGAGGCCGACGCCCACCAATCACAGATCAAGTATCACTTCGACACCAAGGATGAACTGTGGAAGCGGTGTATCGACCTTCTCATCGACGAGCTCGACGAAGCGGTCAGGGAACAGTCCGATCCGACCATCAGCGACGCCCGAGCTGTTCTTGAAGCGACGCTCCGAGGCCTTGTCACGTTCGGCGCCCGCCGCCCGGAACTGAGCCGCATGATGATGCACGAGGCGATGAGCGACAGCGACCGGCTGGCATGGCTGGTCGATACGAAGCTTCGAGATCGGCACGCAGCACTTACCCAAGCCTGGACCGAGCTCGTCTCCCAAGGACTTGTTGCTGCGATCGACCCAGACCTGCTCTACCACACCGCGATCGGGGCCTCTTCCCTCATCTACGCCAATGCCCCTGAGGCAAGGTTGCTAGGCATCGACCCCGCCGACCCCGAACTGATCAAACGGCATGCCGATGCTCTTGTCACCCTGTTCCTCGGCCCGAAAGGTAAATCATGACTGACCGACCAACCCAAGATCAGACCGAGCACTCAGCCGAAACCCCAACCGGGTATGTAGACCGTCAGAATTGGGATCTCGACTCCTGGCCCGAGATGTACGGCATACTCAAGCAGCTGCAGGCGCTGGTGTTTCTGAGTCCTCCCGGTATCGAACTCAACATGATGGTTTTCACCGTGGCGAGCCTTTCGTCTGGCTGTCGGCACTGCCAAGCGCACGGTTCCTATGCCCTCGATAAGTTCGGCGTCCCGGTTGAAAAGATTCAGGCGTTGTGGTCGTTCCAAACCTCAGAGCTGTTTGACGACCGTGAGCGGGCAGCACTCAACTTCGCAGTCGCGGCCGCTTCGGTACCAAGCAATGTCGATGCCGACCACCACGCGGCGTTACGAGCACACTTCTCAGACGAAGAGGCTCGCACGCTGCTCTCCACTGTGGCCGTGGGCGGCTTCATGAACCGGTACAACGATGCCTTGGCTTCGGTGACCGACCAGGAGTCGGTCGATTGGGCACAGAAGAACCTCGGTCCACTCGGGTGGGATCTCGGTCGTCACACCGGCGCAGCGCACGAACAACGAAAGGGTCCTCCCGGATCCTGACCCTGCTTAGGCATCGGGGGATTTCGCCAGCGCTTGGCAGGCGCTAGTTGTGCTCCAGCAGCATGAAGTGGTTGGTCAGGTGGGGCCAGGCGATGCCGACGGCTTCCACTGCTCGGGGCAATAGATCGAGAGTCAGCGGCTTTGTCATGGCAAGGGCTCGCCACAGTGGTTTTCCAACAACGTCCGGGTCGCGTCGAGCAAGGGCGGGAATCCGGCGGACAGTGTTGACCAGTTCCACTGCAACTTCCATGTCGGCATAGCCAGAGTTGCGTTCCACCGTCTTAACCACCAAACCGGCCTCCGCTGCCATCTCCTTGAGTTCAGTCGGCGTACGGTAGATCACGTGGTATTCGGCGTTTCGTACCTCGCTGAGGTTGCGAACCGTCGTCTCTCTCAACACGATCGGACCCTTAGAGACCAGCAGGCGAAGGCGCTTCAGCAGCGCTACCGCATCAGCCCGGTTCAGGTACATGAGCATGCCACCGACAAACGCTGCGTCGAAGCTCCCCTCGATGGGCACCAGCAGCGCGTTGCCCTCGATTAACTCTACGTTCGTGGCATCAGCAAGATTGGCCCGCGCTGCAGCGAGCATGTTGGGGCTCATGTCGACCCCGACCACTCGTTGGTACCGCTGGGCAAAGAGCGTTGTCCAGGCGCCGGCACCGCAGCCGATATCGAGGATCGACGAATCGCCTGCCAGGCCGTCGAACCAGGAGTCGACAACCGTTCGTTCGCGCTCGAACCGATGCTCGACACAGCTCTGTGGCAGGCCCTGCTCGTGGGCCATATAGGAAGCCGACGCGGCGTCGGTGGCTGCGATGTCCCAGAACTCACGTACGGCCGAATAGTCGACTTTTTCTGTCACCGTGTCGCTTCGTCCATTGCGTGGCCGAGGATGGCGGCCAGACTGGCGACGAAGACGGCGTTGTCTGGGCCGGTCCGGCTGGCGATGCGCAGGTAGCGGTCTCCCTCAGGCATTGCCTTGCCTGCGCAGTGTTTGACAAAAATGTTGTACTCGGTGAATAGTCGCTCCGCTACCTCCGGTGATGATGGGGAATCCGCAGGCAAGCGACACAGCACGAAGTTGGCTTCCGACTTGTATGGCTCCATGCCTGGAATCGCCGCAAGGCCGCTGCGGAGGCCCTCGCAATCGGCGGTTACCCGAACGCAGCTCTGTTTGAATTGACGGTGATAGCGCGGCGCGAGCCGGAGGAAGGACTCGGCGAAGCTGTTGATATTCCAGATGTGGAGCTCGGAGCGCACGAATTCACGCAGGCCCTCATCTGCGGTGACCAGGTAGCCGAGCCGCAGGCCGCCGATGCCGAACGACTTACTCAGGCTCTTCAGCACGGCCAGGTTTGGCATGTCTTCGAGGCACCCTTCGACGGTGAGCTGGTCACGGTCGGCGGCGAAGTCGAGAAAAGACTCGTCGACGATCAGCTTGCAATCAGCCTGGTCAAGAGTTTTGGCCAGCCGCAGAAGATCTTCCTTCTGCACGGTGAGGCCGGTGGGGTTGTTTGGGTTCAGCACAACCGCCACCCGTGCGTCGCCTGCCAACGCAGCCGCCGCAAAGGCATCGACGTCTAGCTCAAACGATGGACTGTCGAGCGGGAAGGGTATGAAGTCTCCGTCGCTGCATGCGTTCTCGTACTCGTTAAACGAGGGAACAGGGCAGATGATCTTTCCCGGGAAACGACCGGCGATGATCTTGATCAACTCCGAAGCACCGTTGCCGACCACG
Source organism: Acidimicrobiales bacterium (assembly GCA_050633745.1). Taxonomy (GTDB): domain Bacteria; phylum Actinomycetota; class Acidimicrobiia; order Acidimicrobiales; family SZUA-35; genus JAHELU01. The sequence continues at coordinate 8,341 of JBOEHD010000316.1, read as the reverse complement.
ATTCGGTCCAGCGGCTGATCGATCAACGTGCCGACAAGGCGAGCGACAACCTCGTGGCCGACGGGATAGTTGAGCACCAGGTCACGAAGGTGGTTTTCGAAGTGGGTGAACAGCGTTGGCGGCGGGTAGTACGGGTTGTAGAGGTAGGCGTGGTCGGTGAATCCGAATCGCCAATAGCCGCCGTGCTGCGTGCTCACATGTTCGTAGCGCTCAGCGGGAGACTGGAACAGATATTCGGCCGCGAGCCGGTCGCTCTCGTCGTCGATCTCGTACCACTTGAGGTCGTCGCAAACGACACCGCTCAGCTGGTTCTTGCCCCGGTGTCCGAGCGTGTGAAGAACCGACTCGTAGTACTCGTTGACATCGCCTGACGCCACGTAGGCCTCAAGGTGGGGCACGAAGTAGCGGCTCAGGAAGTCGCCACGGAACAGATAGAGGTTCGCCGTCTTGAAGACCTTCGAGTAGTCGAAGCCGGCCCCCTGATGGTGGGAATCGAACAGCGCAGCGATACGGCTGTCCTCATCGAGGCTCACCACCGTGCCCGACATCCAGCTCTCGTACTGCGACACGATGGCAAGGTTGCCGGGGCCCGATGACAAAAGCCGGTCGAGCACTGCCCGCTCGAAGAACACGTCTGCCTCAAGTAGCAGCACATCCTCGGTCAGGTGGGAGCGGGCGAGCCAAAGTGAATAAATATTGTTCGTCGTCCTGAAGTCTTCCGACTCGACGTAGCTAACCGACATCCCGGCGAATTCGTGGCCGAACCGTTCCTTGATCATGTCTCCGAAGTGGCCGACGACGATCACAACCTCCTTCGTTCCGACCTCGCTGAGTCGATGAAGGGCGTTCTCCAGGATCGGGACGCCATCGACCTTGACCAGGCATTTTGGATGGGTGTTGGTGAACGGTCGCAAGCGATCGCCGATACCGGCCGCCAGAATCACCGCCTTGCGCACTGGCGCTGCCGCGTAGTTTGGGAGGACCCGGCGCCCGTCAGGGCGCGCTTGGGCTGATCCGTTCGGGTAAAGCTGCATCTGCTGCCACCTTCTCGATCCGGCGCCGCTAGATGATCAGGAAGGCAACGAATGTCGCCGTCTCGGACCGGACAGTGCGGTGCCTTTGTTCAAGGATAGCCACGACACTGGCCCTTGGCCCTTTCTAGCTGGCCGTCGCCAGTCGCACGATCAGTACCGCCGCGACCAATGCCGTCCAGATAGCGATTGCGTAATAGCCACGCCCAGTCACCTTGGGCACTGGGATTGTGCTCAAATTCAGAAACCCGGTAGCCACCAGAATGACTGCCAAGATGTTGGCAAAAGCCGATCCATCAAAAACTGGCTCAATCAGGAAGACAGTGGCCAGAACGACAATATTGTTGTCCGAACTGAGACCTCGGTAGGTGGTTTCGGAGAAGCCGCCGTCGACAGTATTGCGAGTCATACGAGCCACACCGGCAACGATAAAGAAGGCGGCAACCGGCAACAGGTACAGCTCGAGATCGCCATAGGTCAGCAGAATCACCGCTGGGGCAACCGAGTGACAGACTACGTCGGCGACCGAATCGAGAATGCCACCAAGTTCGCCGGTCTGCGGTGGCCGATTGACGGTCCCTCTTGCGACTGGACCGTCCACGTAGTCGGCAACAAACGCGGCAACCAGAAAGAGCACCGCTAGTTCGAACTCGTTTCTCAGGGCGGCATAGATAGCGACCGTGCCAAGAACCACGCCGACCTGAGTAATCAGGTTGGCCGGATCGGTGAACAGAGCTTTCGTGCTCGACGTCATCTAGATCACCGTTTGGCGACATCTGGACCCAGACATCGCTCCCCTTCAGAGCAGCACCCTACCCCTGGCAACGCTCGTCGGTCGTTCTCAACTACCGAGGGGTGTCGCCTGCGATGCTGATGCGGTGGAGCGTGCGCTGCTGTTCGCCGTAGTCGTGGACCGCATAATGCATGGTGCAGCGGTTATCCCACATCACCACGTCGCCCTCGGTCCAGTGGTGACGGTATACCCGATCCGGGTTGCTCGAGTGTTCGTAGAGATACTCGATCAGGGGCAGGCTCTCTTCCGGAGTCATATCTTCCAAACGCCGAACGGTGTCGCCGGGATGGCCGATGAACAACGCCTTCCGTCCGGTTTCGGGGTGGGTCCTGACCAGCGGGTGCAAGCTGAACGGCACCTCGGTATCGGCGCCGATTCGTTTGGCCAGCCGGGTCCCGGCGAACTCGGCCCTGACCCCGTCAAGCATGCGCTTCATACCATCGGAAAGCGTCTCGTATGCGTGGTACTGATTCGACCACATCGTGTCGCCGCCTACCGGGATCTGTCTCGCCGACAGCACGGTCATCGACGGCGGCTGGGCCAGGAACGTCGAGTCGTAGTGCCAGTTCTCGGTGACCGCGTTTGCCTTGCCGAGGTTGTTGAGTTGCAGCACCCCCGGGTGATCGGGCAGATAGTTGACGAAGGGACTGGTTGAGAACTCGCCCCATCGGCCTGCGAACCCTACGTGCTCATCGATAGAGAGGTGCTGGTCGGGGAAGACGAGAACGCTGTGATCGAAGAATGCCTGTCGGACGGCGGCGAAGTCTCTGTCGCTGAGCTCGGCTAGACCGATACCTTGCACCGAGGCGCCAACATGGCCAGACAGCGGCGTGACGTGCATTAGGTCGAAACCTGATCGGTGGTGAGGCTTAACCTGCGGATCCGCTCTCGCATCAGATCCAAGCCCGGTTGTGCCGGGCATGGCTCGGCAGCCGAGGTCGGCCGGTTGAACACCATGTGGACCGGATCGCCCTCGATGTATTGCGGCCAATCCGGACGACCCGGCGAGTTCGGCGAGCCGGTTGAGGCGAACGCGAACCAGCGATCCCCCATTTCCCGGACCAGTAGGTGGGCGTCACTGGGCGCCGGCACTAGGGGCAGCTGTGTGTCGAAGAGGTAGAACACCTCAGCAGCGTGGTATGCCCCGATGGTTTGGGTCGGCGACGCAGGCACCGCTCGCCAGTGATAGCGGTAGGTTGGGCTGCCGTGGCCGCTACGACAGCGGCTGGCATGGTCGACGTGCACGCCGAACATGTGGTCGCCGCAGTGACGTTCGAGTGCTTCACTTTCGAGCGACTCGAGCCCGGGGTACGCGGCGTAGAGCGCGTCGACCGCATCGCTCGAACCGTAGGAGGTTTCCAGCGCCTGCCTGACTTGCTCGGGGCTTATCTCCCCCGGCGAACCGGGGCCAAACTCAGCGCCTGCCGGGTGCATGAAACGCCACAGCAGCGAACCCTCGTCGGCGTTGTACCCGATCATCAACGGCACATCGGCCGCGGTGCCGTTGCCAAACGCAGCCATCGGAGCCAAGGGCAGAACCCGACCGTCAATGCAGGGATAGAAGTGCCGCCCGGCTTCTAGATCAGCCCGGTATGCCTCGTAGAGTTCCACCGGATCCATGGCCCGCAAACGGTCGAGCTGACCCGGTTCGGAGCCCACCAGTTTTGTAGCGAAGTCAACGCCAGCGTCGACCGCTGAGCGAAGGCCAACCGAGGGTTCGTCTAGCGCCAGCCAGCGCCCGCTATCGCTCGGACTCTGAGCTATCGCCTTATGAAACAGCCCTCGGGCTGAGGGAGCGGTCATTAGGTTGAGCACCGCCTCGCCGCCAGCGGACTCGCCAAAGATCGTGACGTTGTCCGGGTTACCGCCGAACGAGCCGATGTTGTCTCTGACCCACTCCAGCGCGGCGATCTGGTCGAGTAACCCGTAGTTGCCGGACACGCCGTGTTCAGACTCGGCGCTGAGTTCCGGGTGGGCCAAGAAGCCAAGCAGGCCGAGCCGGTAGTTGATGGTGACCAGCACGCAGCCACGCTCGGGCAGCGTGTTGCTGGCGTAAAACGGTTCGCTACCTGCGCCGTCGGTGTGGTCGCCACCGTGGATCCACACCATCACCGGGAGGTTGGAGGCCCCGGTCGGGGTTCTAACGTTCAGGCTCAAACAGTCTTCGCTCTCGTTGGGCCTGGCCATTTTGACCGCGGCACCCAGTGCCTTCGTGCGGGCTTTCGACAGACCGAGCCCCTCCACCAGGTTGGCGAAAAATGCATCGAAGTTCTGTTTGCGCTGGAAGGCTGTCGGCCCAGCCTTAACGCAGGGCCGAACGTCGCTCCACGGTTCCGCCGCCTCAGGAGGGGCCCAGCGACGCGACCCGGTTGGCGCCTTGGCGTAAGGCACCCCGGCGAAGAGCGAGATGCGACCCTTGCTCACGTACTTACCTCGTACTCGACCGGTGGTGGTCGAAGCCTCCGGTCCCTTACCTCGTCCAGGTATTCGATAAGCAGCAGTCACCATCACTTAAGGCTAAGACCCGTCTCGATCAGTGGCCAGTCGAACCGAGAATCGCCGTGAATCGAGCAGCATGGGCCACGACCAGTCCACCATCACTCCGCTAGCATCGGCGGACTCGCTCAAATCAGGAGACCCCGGTGTACCCAGGCAAGCACGCCATCGAACATCCAGATCGGCCAGCGTTCATAATGGCCGCCACCGGCCAAGCGGTCAGCTATCGAGAGTTCGAGGAGCGGGCCAATCAGCTTGCACACCTGCTGATCGATAACGGTTTGGCGCCGCTCGATCACTACTCCATCTTTATGGAGAACAACGACCGGTACATCGAAGCCTGCGCCGCCGGTGAGCGGGCCGGGTTGTACTACACCTGCATCAACTCCTACCTGACCGTCGACGAGCTGGCGTACATCATTCAAAACAGCGAATCGAAGATACTGATCACTTCGCGGGCCAAGAGCGCGGTGGCCCTGGAAGCACTGCAACAGTGCCCGGACGTAATACTGGCCCTGGTGGTCGATGGGGCCGAACCCGTCCCCGGCGGCGCTGAACGACTGCCCGGCGGTGTTGGAGATTACAAGACCGCAGTCGCAGAGTATGCAACGACACAACTTGAGACCGAGCGGCTCGGCACGCCGATGCTCTACTCATCCGGTACGACAGGGCGCCCAAAGGGCATTCTGCGGCCACTTCCCGAGGCCTACCCTTCGGACAACCTTCCGGTCTTCGGCTTCCTCAACAACCTCTGGGGATACCGGGAAGACATGGTCTATCTGTCACCGGCGCCGCTCTATCACTCAGCACCACAGGCTGCGGTTGGGCTCACCATTCGCAATGGTGGGACGACCATCATCATGGAGCACTTCGACGCCATCGAGTACCTCCGCCTCATCGAGCAGTACCAGGTCACCCATTCCCAACTGGTGCCCACGATGTTCAGCCGGATGCTGAAGCTGACCGAGGAGGAACGCAACCGCTACGACCGGTCATCGTTGGAGATCGCTATCCACGCCGCCGCCCCCTGCCCCCAACAGGTCAAGCACGACATGATCGACTGGTGGGGCCCGATCATTCACGAGTACTACGGGGCCACCGAAGGCATCGGCTTCACCGCCTGCAACAGCGAAGAGTGGCTGGCCCACCCGGGCACCGTTGGCAAGGTCTTGCTCGGCACGCTGCATATTCTCGACGACGACATGAACGAACTACCGGCAGGCGAACCCGGCACCATCTGGTTCGAGACCGCCACCGAATTCTCCTATCACAGCGACCAGGAGAAAACACTGGAGGTGACCTCGCCCGATGGCTCGATGACCACCGTCAACGACGTCGGCTACGTCGACGAAGACGGCTTCCTGCATCTCACCGACCGCAAGACCTTCATGATCATCTCCGGTGGCGTCAACATCTACCCACAGGAAACCGAAGACATACTCATTACCCACGCCAAGGTTTTTGACGCCGCCGTCTTCGGCGTGCCGAACGCCGACCTTGGCGAAGAGGTCAAAGCGGTGGTGCAGCTGATGCCCGACGTCGATCCGGGCGATGCGGTGACCGAAGAGCTCCTGGCATATTGCCGAGAGCGCCTGTCCCGTCAGAAGGTGCCACGGTCGATCGACTACGCAGATGAGCTGCCCCGGCTACCGACCGGCAAGCTCTACAAGCGCCTGCTGCGCGATCAGTACCGAGCCGAGGGCCAGAGCAAGATCCTCTGACGCCCGACATCTCACGCCTCGATCTCGTGGCCGTCGGGAACGCTGTGTTCTATGCTTTCCGACGGGCGATGAGAATATTGTCTTAACCACCGAGGGGGACCAGAATGAAGCGGCTCGTAGGGATTGTTGCGTTCATAGGCTTGGCGGCCACCATGTTGGCGGCTGCACCAGCAGGAGCCGAAGAAGACCCGGTCGAGTGCATCATCGGGGCGTCGATCTATCCGGCCACCATCGTTGGCTCGGGCCTGATCAAAGGCACACCCGGCGACGACGTCATCGTCGGTAGCGCAGAGCGAGACCGCATCTTCGGGTTCGGCGGCGACGACGTCATCTGCGGCGCAGGAGGCAACGACCTACTCGACGGCGGCGCGGGCAACGACGTGATCGCCGGAGACGACGTCAATCCTGCCGCCGAAAGCGACGGCAATAATGATGACACGCTGCGGGGTGGTCCCGGTAACGACATCCTCCGAGGTATGGGCGGCAACGACAACCTCAGCGGTGGCAATGGCAACGACAATATCGCGGGCCAGGGCGGCAACGATGTGATCCGTGGTGGGCCAGGCGATGACCTGATCTTCGGCGGACCACACGACGATCGACTCCACGGGCAGGCCGGAGACGACAGCCTGTGGGGCCACTTCGGCAACGACCGATTGTTCGGTGGCCCAGGCGACGACTCCCACAACGGCGACAATCCAAACGGGGCACCGGTCCCCGAAGGTGAGATCGACCTCTGCCAAGACCGATCCGGCAGCAACTCGTTTACGTTCTGCGAGTCGATCGCCGACTAGCTAGCTGAGCTCAAAGCCCCGGTAGCCGTTGTCGGCTACCGACTGGCAGGATTCGACATAGCGAGGAAAGCCGCCGATATAGGGCATGAACACACGCGGCTTGCCCTCGATGTTTGAGCCGATGTACCACGAATCGCACTTCGAGCGCAGCGAAGGCTCGGCAACTTCGGCGACCTCCGCAACCCACTTTTGTTCCGCTTCAGCGGTCGGTTCGATGCGGCGGTGACCGTTGGAATCCATCCACGAGATGCACTCGGTGATCCAGTCGACCTGATGCTCGATGCCGGTGACCATGGTGGCGAACACCGACGGACTTCCCGGGCCCTGAAGGTTGAACAGATTTGGGAACCCGTTGATGGTGAGACCCAGGTAATTGTGCGGCCCGTCGGCCCAGCGATCCTTGATCGTGGTGCCGTCTGGGCCGGTGATGTCCATCCTGACAACGCTGCCGGTCATGGCGTCGAAGCCGGTGGCGCAGACGATCACATCGAGGTCATAGTCCACTCCCCCGGCTCGCAGGCCACCCGGGGTGACCCGCTCGATCCCACCCTCGGACACATCGACCAGGTTCACGTTGTCGCGGTTGTACGTCTCGTAGTAATTGGTCCCGGCGCAGAGGCGTTTGCCGCCAAAAATGTCGCCCTTGGGGATCAGGACTTCGGCGACCGCCTGGTCTCGAACGACATCTCGGATCTTCTGTTGCCAGTAATCGATGACCAAACTGTTGGCCTCCTGATTAAACAGGATGTCGCCGAAGGCTCCGAGGAACGGCAGGCCACCGATTTCCCACTGACGATCGAATCGGCTGCGGCGCTCCTCCTCCGACACGTCCAGGGCCGAGTCGGGGTTGAACGGGAACAGGAACGCCGACGGCCGCTCCTTCGCTCGCTTTCGGAAGCCGGCGTAGTCGGCCTTTATCTCCGCGACCTCCTCTGCCGATAGCGCCCGATTCTGAGCTGGCACCACGTAGTTGGCGGTGCGCTGAAACACATGCAGTTGATCGGCTTGCTCGGCGATCAACGGGATCGACTGCACCGCTGACGAGCCGGTGCCGATCACTCCGACCCGTTTGCCTGACAGGTCGACATCATGCTGAGGCCAACGCCCGGTGTGATAGACAGCCCCCTCAAAAGAGTCGATCCCATCGAACTGAGGCAGGTTGGTGGTCGAGAGACAGCCGACGCCGAGAACGAAGAAGCGGGCGCTAATGGTCTCCGCTGCGGTTTCGACCGCCCGGTCGGACCCTGCGGCTGGGCTGGTCTCGATGGTCCATCGATCGGTGCTGGCATCGAAGTGAGCCGAGTCGACGCGGGTCTCCAGCGAGATATCGGATCGGAGGTCAAACCGGTCGGCCACATGCTGGATGTAGGCCAGGAGTTCTGGCTGGGAGGCGTAGCGCTCAGACCAGGTCCACTCCTGTTGCAGCTCCTCGGAGAACTGGTACGAGTACTGCACGCTCTCGATGTCGCATCGGCAGCCGGGATATCGGTTCCAGTACCAGGTGCC
>JBOEHD010000315.1:0-9810 GCA_050633745.1 Acidimicrobiales bacterium | reverse complement strand
GTGGAGCGGGCGATGGGAGTCGAACCCACATCATCAGCTTGGAAGGCTGAGGTTCTAGCCATTGAACTACGCCCGCAGGGCCGGAACCGAGGTTCCGAGCGGACTCTCAGGTTAGCGCGCTCGTCGTCCAGTTTGTCGCCATTTGGCATGGTTCGGGTCAAACGACTGGGGGCGGGAGTGCCGGGAGCCCTAGTGAACGTGCCCAATCGAGCGCTTTCAGACAACTTGCTTATTGGATCTGAGGCCCGGCTGGGGGTACGGTCGGGCGGTCCGAGAAGGCCATACAAATAACTATGGGGATTCATTAGATGCAGATTTCTGACTTGTTTGACGTGAGTGGCAAGGTGGCCGTGGTCACCGGTGGATCTCGGGGTATCGGCGAGATGATCGCCGAGGGGCTGGTCTCCAACGGAGTCCGGGTGTATATCACCGCTCGTAAAGCGGCCGCCTGCGATGCAACGGCCGAAAGATTGTCTGCGATGGGCGAGTGCATCTCGGTGCCGGCAGACCTGTCGACCGCCGAAGGCATCGCCACCCTCACCTCCGCGGTAACCGAACGCGAAGACAAGCTGCACATCCTGGTCAACAACGCTGGCGCCGCCTGGGGCGCACCGATCGACGAGTTCCCCGAAGCGGGATTCGACAAGGTGCTGGGCGTCAACGTCAAGGCGCCGTTCATGCTGACCCAAGCCTTCCTGCCACAGCTGCGGGCTGCAGCCACGGTTGAAGATCCGGCCCGAGTCATCATGACCGGCTCGATCGACGGCATCCGCGTGCCCAATGGCGACAACTTCTCCTACTCGGCGTCAAAGGCGGGCATCCACATGTTGGCCCGCCACATGGCCCACTTCATGAACACCGACAACATCACGGTGAACTGCATCGCCCCGGGCCCATTCGAGTCGAAGATGATGGGTTACCTGCTCGACGATCCCAAAATCCGAGCCAACATCGAGTCCACCGTGCCAATGCGCCGTATTGGACGTCCGGAAGACATGGCCGGAGCGGTGCTGTTCCTTTCCAGCCGGGCAGGGTCCTACCTCACCGGCGCCGTTATTCCGGTCGACGGTGGCATAAGCACCCACGGCTGATCTGAATGGGAGCGCTTGGCACCGCTCGAAGCGTTGTCGGAAATCGAGATGTACTGGCCGCTGAGGCGGCCTACACAGCGTTTGCCATAGTCGTGCACGGAGCCTGGCTTGCCGGGCTGGTGTTTGCGTTCAACCGCGGCGGTGTTAGCGAGGCCGGAATCGTGGCCTTCGTCGTGATGATTCCCGGCGTGTTCCTAGCGCCGTTCCTGTCGGTGCTGACCAATCGGCTGCGCGGCGACCATGCCCTCGCTATCGGCCTGCTGGCTCAGGCAATGGCCTGCGGAGCGACCGGCACCGCCATGCTGGTCGAGGCTCACGCTGTACTGATCTATGGATCTCTGGCTGCCCTGATGGCCCTGCAGACCGTCACCCTGCCGACGCTGCTGACCGTTCTTCCTGGCCTAGTGAAGGGCCCGGCGGAACTTGCCGCTGCCAATGCCACGCTCGGGCTAACCGAGCGGATCGGCTCGTTCTTCGGGCCGATGGTTGCCGCCTCAATCCTGTACGGAACCTCGGCTGCCACCGTCTTCCTCGTCGCTGCCGGGCTGTTGGTCATGGCCACCGGGCTGGCCACCACGCTGCGCGTGAGGGCTGAGGATGACGATTGGGACGAGCCATCGGCGGGGTCCGGTTTCGCCGATGTCGGCGACGGACTGAAGCTACTCAAGGACGATCCGTCGACCCGGCTTCTGGTGATTCTGTTGGCGGCGATCCTGATTATCTTCGGCGCACTCGACGTGGCGCTGGTAGCCATCGCGGTAGAACAACTCGGCCGAGACGAAGCCACGGTCGGGCTACTTGCCGGCGCTATTGGCGTCGGCGGCATCGTCGGAGCTGGTCTCACCTTCCTGCTGGTCGGCCGCCGTCGCCTGACCATGCCGATCACCTTCGGTTTGCTGGCTGTGGCCATCCCGATCATGGCTCTGGCCTCAACGACCTCGCTCGTACTGGTCATGACTCTGCTGGCCGTCACCGGGCTCGGCCGGCCGGTTCTCGAGGTGGCCGGTCGAACCCTGATCCAGGGTTTGTCTGCCGAAGACACCATGGCTGGAATCTTCGGCCTGCTCGAGGGATTGACCCTGCTTGCAGTGGCTGTCGGAGCTCTCGGCTTTTCGATCGCCGTCAACCTGCTCGGCCTCGCCCCGGCGCTGCTGATCTTTGGTGGCATTCTGCCGCTGTTCCTTGGCGTGCAATACGCCCACCTGCGACGGATCGACGAGGCCCGTCCCGAAGTCGATGCAGAGCTGCTCGAACTGATGCGCAGCGTGCCCATCTTCAGCCCGCTACCCGCCTTTCAAGTCGAGCAGCTGCTGGTCAACATGAACCCGGTCGACTTCACCGCAGACACCCCGGTGTTCTCCGAGGGTGACCAGGGCGATCTGCTCTACGTGGTGACCGACGGGTCGGCGATGATCGAACTGGTCGACGGCGACGTCGAAACCGAACGAGGCGGGTTCTTCGGCGAGATCGCCCTAATACGAAACCAGCCGAGAATGGCCACCGTACGGGCCGGTGGTCAGGGTTTGCAGGCATACACCCTCGATCGTGACACCTTCATCTCGGCTATCTCCGGAGTCGCCAGAAGCAAAGGCCGCACCGATCGCGAAATCGAGAGACGCCTCGGCGAAGCCCAGTAGCAGTTAGTCGTGATAAACAACGCTCATGGCCATCCTCGACGCTGACCTCCTCGCTCTCTACGACTCGGCGACCTACGTCGACGGCGCGCCCCACGACGCAGTCGACCGGCTGAGGGCCGAGGCCCCGGTGATACGGGTTCCCGAGCCCGCACTCCATGGATGGCCCGAAGGCCCCGGCTACTGGGCTGTGCTCAGCCACGCTGCGACCAAGGAAGTACTGCGAAGCGCCGACCGTTTCTCCAGCCATCTGGGTGGCACTCAGCTGCGCGATCCGGCAAAGCCCGGCGACCTGGCGTTTGTTCGACAGATGCTGCTGAACCAGGACCCGCCTAGCCACAGCAGAGTGCGTGGTCTGCTATCGAAAGCGTTTATCCCACGGGCCATAGCGGCCATCGAAGAGGAGATATCCCGCCGAGCTGCCGATCTAGTCTCCGCCGTTGCCGACAAGAACCGTTGCGACCTGGTGAGCGACGTGGTTGGCGACCTGCCAGTGGCGGTGTTGGCTGCGGTACTCGGCCTGCCAGAGCAGGACAAGGGTCTGCTCTACGACTGGTCGAATCGAGTGATCGGCTACCAAGACGCCGACTACGCCCGCTCAGCCACCTTCGACCCGGCCACCGGAACCGACATGGCCCGCGCCGCTCTGGCCCAAAAACCTCAACCCGACGGCAACGGCGCCCTACCGGATCCTCGCAGCCGGGCCGGACTGGCCGACATGTACGCCTACGCGCACGCCCTGGCCGACCATCGTCGCAGCGAACCGGGCAACGACATCGTTTCACTGTTGCTCCAGGCCGAGTACGAAGGCACAACGCTCAGCAGCGACGAGTTCGAAACGCTGTTCTTCCTCTTTGCCGTGGCAGGAAACGAGACCCTACGAAACGGCATCCCCGGAGGCATGCTGACCCTGATCGAAAACCCAGACCAGTACGAATTGCTGCTGGCCAAACCGGAGTTGCTCGGCGGGGCGGTTGAAGAGATGCTTCGCTTCTGGCCTCCGGTCATCCACTTCCGACGTACCGCCACCGAACGAACCGAACTTGCGGGCCAAACCATCGAAGCTGGCGACAAAGTTGTGGTCTACCACCTGGCCGCCAATCGAGATCCCGCAGTATTCGCCGACCCTCACCGCTTCGACATCACAAGAGCCGACAACGATCACGTATCGTTCGGCTTCGGTCCGCACTTCTGTATCGGGTCGCACCTGGCCCGCCAGCAGATGCGCTCGATGTTCGCCGAGATCCTCGGCGAGATGGGGCGGCTAGAACTGGACGGCGACCCGGTTCGCTTGCAGTCGAACTTCCAGCAGGGTCTCAAATCTTTGCCCGTGCGCTGGGGCGAAAGAGCAACCTAGGGTACAACCGTTGAACGAGCAGCTATGGGGCGAGTGCCCGCCACGTAGCTGCTACCGCTGCATCTCCCAGCACCTCGACAGCGCCACCGTCACGGCCCCAGATCCAGAGCAGCAGGGCAGAGGCCTCGCCACGAACAGCGGCGTCGGCCTTTGTGTGTTCCCTTGTCACGGTGAATTCTGGGCCGTCTGTCCCCACTATCGTCCATTCGCCTGTGGTATCGGTGCAGTGCAGGTGAAGCGATTGTGCCGGGTATATCCGGTTCGGTCGCGCTCCAGAAAAGCGCAGGCCGACCTGGGTGTATTCGTCGATCCCATCCGAGGCCACCTCAGGGTCTATGGGCGATGCCTCGCCGCCCGCTCGTTGAGCGTCCCACCGGTGCACCGCGGTCTCCGCAACCATGCGGCGATGCCAGAAGCCTGCGGTTTGGTTGTTGGCCACAAAGCTCCACGCGACGGCATGCGATTCCGCTTGCTGCAGCGCTTCTAGCATCGTTGTCCGCACACCGGCCGCCCACTCAAGAAGCTTGCCTTCGTCCGCTGGTCTAGCCGCTGCTGGCTGGGACAGTTCGCCGCCGCCAAGAACGTTTGCCGTTGCAAACGCCCATACCTCGGTTTGATGTACGAGCAGGTCGCCAAGCGACCAATCGCCGCAGTACTCGACTGGAGCGTCGAGGGGAGTGGCGGCAGCGGCGGTGAGGAATTGCTCGCTCTCTGTTTCGAGGGCACGGAGATAGTCAGCCTTGTCCATCTGCTGACAATAACCGAACCCAACGTGATGTCGTGGAGAATGACGGCGAACGCCGTGCGATTCAACCACACGGCGGTCCCGGACCGATCGGCGCCGACCATACTGGGAGGTCTATGGCCATTCTGTCTGCACCTTACGCCTCGGGCTTTAACTCATGAAGGTCGCCGTCACCGGCGGCCTCGGTCTACTTGGCCGGGCCGTCGTCGACTGCCTAATCGATCGGGGACATACACCGGTCATCGTCGACCGCGCTGTCGACCGCGCTGTCGAGCGAGCCGTGGAAGCCGGGGCGGCAGCTCAACTCACAGCGGACGTTGCCCATGTCCAGGCCGACATCCGGTACCCAGACCAGATCACGGCCGCGTTCTCCGGGGTCGATGCGGTGATCCACACAGCATCACTTATCGACCTGCACCTTGGTCAGCCGGCATCGCTCCATGATGTGAACGTCGCCGGAGCGAGCAACGTGGTTTCCGCCTGCCGTCACAACAGGATTAGCAAACTCGTACACATGAGCAGCGCCGAGGTCATCAGCGGCACGACGCCGCTCCGAGGTATCACCGAGACCGAATCGAGCTATCCGGAACAGCAGCTGACCCACTACGGGTTGACAAAACGTGGTGGCGAGGAGGCGGTCCTTGCTGCCGCAGACGAGCACCTCGGAACCTGCGCCATGCGGACATACGGCATGTTCGGTGTCGGAGACAACACGGTGCTGCCGCTCTACCTGAAGACCTTGCCAGGCAAGTCCATAATGCACATGGGAGATCTGAAGGCCGAATCTGATCTGATCTTCGCCCCCAACTTGGCGTTCTGCCTGGTCCTGGCCGTGGAACGGTTACAGCCCGACGTCGACTGGTCGGGAACGGTCTTCCACGTGACCGATCATGAACCGGTCAACGTGCAGCGGTTTCTCGGCCAACTCGTTGAGCCGCTCGGCTACAACGTGGTCGAACGGTTCAAGATCCCCCGATCGGTGGCTTCGACGATCGCCCGGTTCTACGAGACCCGATACCGGGTCACCGGGCTCGAACGTTTCGCTCGACCGCCGCTGACCGACCACAAGCTTCGGCTGGCCCTCGACGACTACTGGCTCGACTCGAGTCGGGTGAGGAAGGTCCTCAGCTATGAGCCTCCATTCTCCCGGGCTGAATCGATAGCGGCCACGCAGGAGTGGTTGTTGGCCACTGGTGGTCGGAGGGGAAACGAGCCTGGCGACGGGACCGTGGTATAGGCTCGCACCTGGCAAATCGCTGCAGGCAAGATGGGGGAAACTGTGAGCACCGAAGCGACGGATGAGCCAAGCCTGCTTCTGATCCACGGACTTGGCGCAACATCTGGCGTCTGGGCCGATTTGGTGGCCCATCTGCAGGCCAGCGGATCAGCGTGGCCAGGACGCGTCATCACACCAGACCTTCCCGGGCACGGCAGCTCGACCTGGTCCGGTGACTACACCGTCGGCGCCCTGGCGGCAGCGGTGTCCGCCAACTGCGGAGACGGTGAGGAGGTGGTCATCATCGGCCACTCACTGGGCGGGGGAGTGGCGCTGGCCCTGGCATCGGGATTCTTCCGGCCGGTAGTTCGATCGGTGATCGGCCTGGGAATCAAGGTGGCCTGGAGCGAACAGGACGTCGTCGGCATGGCCAAGGTGGCGGCCAAGGGTGTCCGCTGGTTCGACAGCGCCGAAGAAGCCACGGATCGAGCGCTACTGCAAGCCGGTCTGGCTGGACTGGTCGACTCCGACCACCCAGCAACCGTCAACGCGGTCACGCAGGGGGCAGGAGAGAATGAGGGCCACTGGCGAGTCGCTCAGGATCCGGCCACCTTCGCTCAACGGGCCCTCGACTTCCGAGGACTGATGGACGCAGCCCGCTGTGAGGTGATCCTCGGTGCCGGTGAGGGCGATGCCATGGTCTCAGCCGCCGACCTGCAGCAGTACGTGCACCAGCCTCGGATCGCCGCAGGCAGGGGCCACAACGTGCAGGTTGAAGATCCGGCCTGGGTGGCCGGGTTGCTTGAAGAGGTGCGGAACGGGCAGTAGCCCGAGTGATTGCTGTAGATTCCTGAGCGATGAATGACTCGGAAAACAGCCAGACCTCCAGCCCCGCCGGGTTGGATATTCCCGCCCCCTTCGTCGGTCTCAAGACCGAAGTGAAGCAGGAGTGGATCGACTTCAACGGCCACCTAAACGCCGGCTACTACTTTGTGATCTTCGACGATTCGGTGACCGAGTTCATGAACTTCATCGGCCTCGGTCGCAAGTTTCGAGATCAGACGAAGGTCACCACGTTCTCGGTGGAGGGACACATCACCTTCGAACGCGAACTGCGGCTCGGTGAGCCAATCGAGATCCGCTCCCAGCTGCTGGGATGGGACGCCAAGAAGGTTCACTACATCAACTTCATGCACCACGGCACCGAAGGCTGGCTCGCGGCGTCGAACGAACTGATGTCGATGCACATCTCGCAGGAGACCAGGCGCAGCAGCCCCATGGCCCAAGAGGTACAGGACCGTCTGGCAGCCATCGAAGCCGTGCACTCCAAGATGCCCATCCCACCCCAGGTCGGCAGAGTCATCGGCCTAAAGTCGGGCCGAGCCGGGGCTTGAGCGCTGCTGACGGTCGCTACTAGCGCAGTGGTTCTAGCGCGTTGCTTCGAGTGCAAAGCTTCTAGTCGATGCCGAGCAGCGTGTTGGCGGTATTGATCAGCAGCGGCAGCCGCTCAGCGATCGTCTCCATACGTTCATCGGTACTGTCGCCCATCTTCCAACGGTGATGGAGCTGCTGGACCACAACGCCGGTCTTCCACTGGGCGAACGCCTCGTACCAAGCGATCATCGAAACATCGAGCCCGGTCTGCTGGCCATACCGCTCGGCCAACTCAGCCCTCTTCGGTAGCCCCATCAGCGACATGCCATCGTGGCTAGCCCGGCGGACCTCTTCGGGATCGTCAGGGTCAGGCCAGTAGTTGAGCAGCGTTCCCAGGTCAGCCAGCGGGTCGCCCAGGGTGGTCATATCCCAGTCGAAGAAAGCGATGACCCGATCGGGGTCGGCGGGATCGAACATGCAGTTGTCGAGCTTCAGATCGTTGTGAACCAGCGACACCCGTTGTGCTTCGGGAGTGGACGCCTCGAGGGCTTGGTGAATGGCCACCATCGCCGCGTCATAGTCGGGGTCGGTCACCAAGTCCCAGCGTTTGCGCCAACCTCCAACCTGGCGAGCCATGAACCCGTCGGGTCGACCGAGGTCGCCCAGCTCACACGCTTCCGGATCGAGCAGATGGAACTCGGCCATGGCGTCGACTAGGGCGATACCCAGGCGGTGCCCAACCCGGTCATGGTGGCGCATCGTTTCGGGGATGATGCCTCGGATCACCTCGCCACGGCGCCTCTCCATAACGAAGAAGTCGGCGCCAGCGATGCTGTGATCATCACAAAGCAGGAAGGCTCTCGGCGCTCGGTCGAAGTGCGACCACAGGCGTGACAGCACCTTGAACTCTCGCTTCATGTCGTGGGCGCCGGGGGCGATCGTGCCGAACGGCGGTCGTCGTAAGACCAATTCCGTTTCGCCGAAAGCGATCAGGTAGGTAAGGTTCGCCGCCCCATTCGGGAACTGGTTGACGGTGAATGGTCCGGCGCCAACCACCTCCGGTGGGAGTTCGGCCCGTAGGTAGGTCTCGATGGTCTGCCAGTCGAGATCTTCGCCTGGTCGGACCTCCAGCGTTTCCGGTGCCGACTCGTCGGCGAAAGGATCGACCGGCTGCTCGACGTCTTCTGTTGGCTGCTGTTCTGGCATCGTTCGTTCCTATCCGAGGGTGACAGATGTGAGATCTCGGGCCACGATTACGTCGCCTCCGTAGCCGCCGTTCACCACATCTTCGCGAAAACCCTGCTCTTCGGCTTCATTGCGAGGCGGCGGGATGAGGTGGGTAAGCACCAGGGTTGGGATGTCCATGTCCGCCAGCTGCGTTCCGATGGCCGCGGTGTCGGCGTGGTAATCGCGGATGAATCCGTTGGGAGCCTTCGGATCGATTTGGCTGAAGCGCAGCGCCTCGTAGACCACTATGTCGGCCCCAGCGCACAGCTCGGCCACCTCATCGCATACCAGGGTGTCGCCGGTGATGGCGATGATGCCATCCGGCGTTTCAACCCGAAAGCCGACCGCAGGCAGCACCGGCTCATGACGAACCTGGCCAGCCTTGACGGTGACAACACCTTCGCTGGTACCAGAGCCTTCGCCAGCGCCATCGCTGCGCCACACCTCGACGATGCCGTCGGGGTTGGGGAACGACCGCAGGTCGAGGGTGGGAGCAGTGGTTCGGCCGGTGTGATGCTGGCGCACGGCCAGATCGTCGGACCACACGTCGAGCATGCGTTCAGCGAAGGTAACCGCCGGGCCCGCAGGGGCCACGATCGTCAACGGCGCATGTGGCTGATTACGTTCCATTATCCAGCGGGTGATTACCACATCTTGCAACCCCATCGTGTGATCGGAGTGGTGGTGGGTCAGGAACACCGCGGTCAGTCGGTTTGGCGAGGAATTGGCGGCCATCAAACGGTTGACCGTGGCCCGGCCTGCGTCGAATTGCAGGTGGATGTCGCCGTAGGTCACCAGCACACCGGGCCCGGCTCGGTCGGGCGTCGGAATAGGGCAGCCGGTGCCGGTGATCGTCACGGTCGTTGTCATAGGCCCCGATTCTCGGGTGCAGGGCAGTCTGATGCAAACCGGTCGAGCGGAATAATTGTGCTGCGGTCCAGTGGACTAGGTTGGCGTGATGCGCCACGTTCAACTCGGCGGCACCGGTATGCCGGTATCGCAACTCTGCCTCGGCACAATGACCTTCGGTCTGCAGTGCGACGAACAAGCAAGCCACGCCATTCTCGACCGGGCGTACGAGGCTGGGATCACCTTCCTCGACGCCGCCGACGTCTACCCACTCGGCGGCGATCAGACGACCGCAGGCCGGACCGAGGAGATCATCG
>JBOEHD010000314.1:0-7029 GCA_050633745.1 Acidimicrobiales bacterium | reverse complement strand
CAACACGCCGTACTCCATGCGGCCGAGCTCGGAGACGTGGTGACTGTCGGTGTTGATCACCAGCTTCACGCCCCGGTCCACCGCCCGGCGAACCACCGACGATGCGGCGTCGAGGCGTTGCAGCGCACCATTGACCTCGAGCGCGACGTCGAAGTGGTGGAGCGCCTCCAGCACGATGTCCGTTTCGATCTCGATGCCGGGACGACGACCGATGTAACGCCCGGTGAGATGCCCGATGGAGTTGACGGTCGGATCGGCGATGGCTGCGACCAATCGTTTGGTCTGATCCTTGGCCGACGCATCGAACGACGAATGCACCGAGGCCACGGTGTAGTCGAAGAGCGCCCGGAAATCGGCGTCGTAGTCGAGGCCGCCCTTCGGACCGATGTTGAGCTCACAGCCATAGAGGATCGTCATGTCCGGGTACTCGGGCTGCAACGCCCGGATCGCCTCCCGGTGCTCGAGCATCTCCTCGGCGGTCGAGCCGTTGATGGCGAGATCCTCGCCGTGGTCGGTGATGGCGAGGTACTCGTATCCCTTCCCCGCGGCTTCGGCGACCATGTCGGCCAACGAGGATCGGCCGTCGCCCGAGCGGTCGGTGTGGTAGTGGAGATCGCCGCGAATGTGTGAGAGCTCGACGAGCTCGGGAAGGTCGCCGTCCGCTGCTGCCTCGACCTCTCCGGTCGCCTCGCGCATCGGTGGAACGACATAGGCCATGTCGAGCGCTTCGTAGATTGACGTCTCGGTCTCACTGGCGATGACCTCACCAGCGTCACCGTTCTCGTCGAGGGCGAAGAGCCCGTACTCGTTGAGGAGTGCGCCCCGATCGATGGCACGTTGACGCAATGCGATGTTGTGCGCCTTCGACCCGGTGAAATACATCGTCGCCGCCCCGAACTGATCGGGAGCGACGACGCGAACGTCGACCTGGAGTCCGGTCTTGGTCAGGAACGACGTCTTCGTTTCCCCTGACACGACGATGTCGACAGCCTCGCGATGCGAGCGAACGACGTCCATGACCGCGGCGGCCGCTCCGTCGTCGACCGCAGCGACGGTGATGTCGATGTCGCCGATGGTTTCCGACATGCGACGCAGGCTTCCGCAGTAGGCCGCCTTTGTAACCTCAGGCATGGCCAACAGGTCGGCCACGAGCCGCTCGGCCAGGGGGAGAGCATCGGCGATGGGGGTCCGGCGATCTTTGCCGGTGAGCCCAAGTCGTTCGATGGCCTTGCCGATCTTGGCTTCGCTCGCCGCTCCCATCCGTGGCAGTTCCCGCAGCTTCTCGGCGGCGATGGCTTCCTTCAGCCCCTCGACGTCTTCAACGTTGAGCTCACTGCGCAGCAGCTTCAACGTCTTTGGTCCCAAACCGGGGATCTTGCTCAGCTCGACAAACGGCGGCGGGTACTTGACCCGGAGTTTGTCGATCTTGTCGACCGATCCCGTCTCGAGATACTGGCGGATCTTGGTCGCCGTTGACTTGCCGACCCCTTTGATCTTCGTCAGCTGACCGACGCTCAGCTCGGTGATGTCATCACCGTGAGCCTCGATCCCTAGCCGAGCGTTTTCGTATGCCCTCACGACGAAGGATTGGGAGCTTTCCTCTTCCAGCGTGGTCAGGGTGATCAGCTCGGCCAACATCGCCGACACGTCTGCGTTCGTAGCCATAGGTATATGGCTATCACCGGATGACGGAGTTTTCTCCCTGAACTGGCAACCTAGCGGTGCGTACCGGCAACCTGCCGGCGCGGTTCAACTGGTTTGGGCCCTCTGCGAGCAATCCGAACTAGATTTGGCGGTACGAGATAACCAGAATGGCCTGGACAGAATGCCCAGGCCATCGACCGGAGGTTTCATGGATCGTGTAGCCGTAGTGACCGGCGGAGGCAGTGGCATCGGACGAGCGGCGGCATCCGCGCTGAGCGATGACGGATGGTCGATCGTCGTGACCGGTCGGACCGAAACATCACTGCAGGAAACCGTGGCCCAGGTGAGCGGCGAGGCCTTGGCGGTCGCCGCCGATGTGAGCGACCCGGATTCGGTCGAGCGGGTATTCGCCGCTGCCGTCGAGCGGTTTGGCCGAGTCGATCTGCTGTTCAACAACGCAGGCATCGGCGCTCCACCGGTCCCCATCGATCAGCTGACCGTCGAACAGTGGCGGGCGGTGGTCGACGTCAACCTCACCGGCTCGTTCCTCTGTGCCCGAGCGGCGTTCGCCCAAATGCGAACCCAAGATCCGTCTGGCGGTCGCATCATCAACAACGGCTCGATCTCAGCCACCACTCCGCGGCCCTTCTCCGCTCCATACACCAGCACAAAACATGCGGTGACCGGCCTGACCAAGTCGCTGGCCCTCGATGGACGCACCCTGGGAATCACCTGCGGCCAGATCGACATCGGGAACGCCGCCACCGCCATGACCAACCCGATGAGCGAAGGCATCCTCCAGCCAGACGGATCGACAAGACCGGAGGCAAGGATGGACGTTGAAGACGTGGCCAGGGCGGTGGTCTATATGGCTGGCCTACCGGCCGACGCCAACGTCCTATCGATGACGGTCATGGCCAGCGAAATGCCGTTCGTCGGGCGAGGCTGACCGTGGCACAAACGGGGACAGATCCAGCTGCGTCAGCCGAGCAGGTGACGATTACCGGAGGATGCGGCTTTCTCGGGTTGAAGCTCGCTGAGCGGCTGCTAGCTGAGTGGCCCCAACTGACGCGGCTCCGATTGGTCGACCAGGCTGCGCCGCCAGAGGGATGGGCGGTCGACGATCCCCGGATCGAGATCGTGCTCGGCGACGTCACAGACGAAGCCTTCCTCCAAGCGACAATCACGCCTGAGACCCAGGTGGTCTTTCATCTGGCGTCGGTGGTCTCCGCCGGGGCCGAGCAAAACTTCGACCTCGGCTACGCGGTTAACCTGCTCGGTACGTTGGCTCTGCTCGAGCGGTGCCGCCGACTCGATTCGACCCCGATGGTCGTGTTCACCAGCTCCCTGGCCACATTCGGCTCCGGCGCTGGCGCCGAGGTCGGCGACGCCACAGCGCTCCGCCCAGAGTCGTCATACGGCGTCCAGAAGGCTTGCTGTGAGCTACTGATCAACGACTATCACCGCAAGGGTTTCGTCGACGGGCGCGTGCTCCGTTTGCCGACCGTCGTGGTCAGACCAGGAAAGCCCAACCTGGCGGCTTCCGGGTTTGCATCCGGCATCATTCGCGAACCGCTGGCAGGCATCGACATGGTCTGCACGGTGGCGCCGGAGACCGTGATGGCAGTGATCTCGCCGCGGCGAGTGATCGACGCCTTCTGCACCATCAGCTCCCTGCCGAGTGACGATCTCGGTGCTGATCGAACCGTGTTGTTGCCGGGGCTTTCAATGTCGATGGCCGAGGCGGTCGCGGCCACCACGGCTGAAGCGGGCGCACGAACCTTAGGCCGGGTCGATTTCAAGCCCGACCCCGACATCCAACGCATCATCGATTCTTGGCCTCCCTCGATCGTCTCGGAGCGGGCATCGCGACTTGGCTTCGTCGGTGATGGCTCAGTAAGTGCTATTGTCCGGCAACACATCGAGGATGAACTGGAGCATTGATTTTCTCGTGATCACCACCACATTCGCCGCAAGCCCGCCGCACGGGTCGGACCTTTCGAGATGACTCGACTTTCAGCAAATCTTGGCTTTCTCTGGCCCGAACTCGATCTTCTCGATGCCATTCGCGCCGCCAAGGCCGCTGGTTTTGAGGCTGTCGAGACCCACTGGCCGTACATAACCCACGCGGTGCAGGTGGCCATCGTGCTCGAAGAGCTTGGCATGCCGATGGTGGCTTTGAACACCGTCGGGGGAGACCTGGCAAAGGGCGAGTTTGGCCTCTCGGCCCTCCCCGGTCGTGAGGAGGACGCCCGCTCGGCCATCGATAAGGCGTTCGCCTACGGTCTCGACGTCTCCGCCAAGTATGTGCACGTCCTAGCCGGACAATCAGACAACCCCAAGGCTCGAGATACGTTCCTCGAAAACCTGGCATACGCATCGGCCAAGGGCGAAGAGTTTGGCGTTGGCGTGTTGATCGAACCGATGAGTTTGCAGACCCGGCCCGGTTGCTTTCTCACCCACGTCGACCAGGCGGCGTCCATCATCGACGACCTCGGTCGCGACAACGTATTCATCATGTTCGATTGTTTCCACGTGCAGCTCACCGAAGGCCAATTGCTGTCGCGAATCGAGGCCAACCTCGACCGAATCGGCCACATCCAGATCGCCGCCGTACCGGATCGTGCAGAACCGGATCACGGCGACGTCAACTACCCCGAGTTACTACGACAAATCGATGCGCTGGGATATGAAGGATTCGTTGGGGCTGAATACCGACCCGCCGGGCTGACCAGCGAGGGGCTGGCCTGGATGGACAGTATTCTCCTTTCCCACTAGTCCAGAAAAACAGGAGTCAGCCAGTGGGATATGAGTGTTTTGAGGTTGAGGTCGACCAGAAGGTCGCCCACGTTCGTATGAACCGTCCCCAGCGCAGCAATTCGATGATTCCCGCCTTTTGGAATGAGCTGCCTCAGATCGTCGACGAACTTTCATCGTCAGGGTCGGTTCGGGCCATGGTTCTCTCCGGCGAAGGCAAACACTTCTGTTCCGGGATGGACCTCGAAGTGTTCACTAACGACGAGGCCATCGGCGACCCGAGCGGCGGCGAAAGCGAGGGCTCAAAGCCCGGGCATCGCAGCAGGCGAAACGAGCGCTTCCGGTCGACCGCAATGAAGCTACAGGACACCTTCAGCGCCATGGAGCGGGCCAGAATGCCGGTGTTAGCGGCCATCCAGGGCGCCTGCGTTGGCGGAGCAATCGACATGATCACCGCCTGTGATATGCGCTACGCCACAGAAAAGGCGTTCTTCTCGATTCAGGAAATCAACATCGGCATGACAGCCGACGTCGGCACGTTGCAGCGGATGCCCAAGCTGGTGGCCGAGGGAATCGTTCGCGAGCTGGCCTACACCGGGCGCCGGTGGAGCGCAGCCGAAGCCAAGGCAGCGGGTTTCGTCAACGAGATCTACCCCGATCAAGAAACGATGATCGATGCGGTGATGGGCGTCGCTTCCGAAATCGCCGACAAGAGCCCTATGGCGGTGTGGGGAACTAAGCAGACCATGCACTACACCCGTGACCACGGCATCGCCGATGGCCTTGAGTACATCGCTAACTGGAACGCCGCGATGTTCGACACCGACGACATGGCCGAGGCGTTCAAAGCCCAGATGGAAAACCGCGCCGCGGACTTCCCCGATCTCTTCCCGCTCAGCGACGGGCTCTAAGAACCGCCGTCGGCGGCCCGATCTGGCCGTTGCAGTACCGATCGCAACAGGTTTCGCCTATGTTAAAAGGCGAGCAATGCGGACAACGGTTAGGGAGACAAATGTCTGAAGGGCAAATGCCAGCGGGTTGGTACTACGCGGAAGGCGACGCACCTGGTACCCAGCGTCACTGGGATGGCAGCCAGTGGGTCGGTGAGCCTCAGCTGGTGGCGGGCGGCCCAGGAAGCCCCGGCATGGGGCAGGCGGCAAATCAGTACGCCTCACCGGGCAAAAGAATCGGTGGCCGCCTGATCGACATCATTCTCTCGATCATCCTCAGCTTCGTGCTGGTCGGCATCCTCGGTGGCGGACAGGACAACCAAGCCTTCGCCGATTCCATCGACGCTGGCAATGTTGATTTCGACCTGCTTGTGCCAGGCGCGGCAGCACTCATCGGTGGCGCGCTATTCGCCTTCCTCTGGGACTTCCTGTGGACGGCGTTCGCTGGCGGCACCCCCGGCAAGCTCATCGTGGGCACCAGAGTGGCCGAAGCGGCCAACATGCAGACCCCGCCAAACATGGCGGCCGCGGCCAAACGTGCACTGCACCGGCTGCTACAAATTCTCGGCCTGGCCGGATTTGTGCTTTGGGGTCTGAGCAGCGTGGCTCTCCTGATTATTGGCGTGGTTTCGCTGATCTTCCTGTTCACCGATGACTTCCAGCGCACGGTCATGGACCGCATCGCTGGAACTGTGGTGATCAACAAGTAATCAGCGGTTGGCCATTTTGGCCGGATTGCCACTTTGAGGTTTTCGCGACTGAACCGGCGCTCGGTTCGTCCTATCTGTAACGCAAAACCAACTAGGGGTAGATAATGAATCCAGCAAAGGAATTAACGGCCGAGTTCCTCGGAACTCTATGGCTCGTTCTTGGCGGCTGTGGGTCTGCGGTGTTCGCTGCCCAGTTTCTTGCCAATGACGGGGCGATCAACATGGGCATCGGCTTTCTCGGTGTCGCACTTGCCTTCGGCCTCACCGTGGTCACGGGCGCCTACGCGCTTGGCCACATTTCGGGCGGTCACTTCAACCCGGCGGTCACCCTCGGCCTCGTGGCAGGCGGCAAGTTCAGCCCATCAAAGGTAGTTCAGTACATCGTTGCGCAGGTCCTTGGCGGCCTCGTCGGCGCGCTGATCATCTACTTCATCGCCAACGGCCAGGACGGATTCGCCATCGGCGACACCGCGGGAACGTTCGCAACCAACGGCTACGGCGACTTCTCGCCCGGCGGTTACACCATGGGCGCAGTGTTCCTCGCTGAGGTCGTCCTAACCGCCATCTTCCTGATCGTGATCCTGGGAGCGACCGCCAAGCGAGCCGCAGCCGGCATGGGCGGCATGGCCATCGGTCTAGCTCTGACCCTGATCCACCTCATCTCGATTCCGATCAGCAACACCAGCGTAAACCCAGCCCGTTCGACAGCTCAGGCCGTCGTGGCGGCAATCTTCGGCGACAGTGCAAGCACACCGGTTTCCCAGCTGTGGCTGTTCTGGGTCGCTCCGATCATCGGCGCGGTCATCGGCGGCGGCATCTACAAAGCGCTGCTCGACACCGACAATGACTGATTCAGTGACTGAACGCAGTGACTGAACGCGGTGACTGATCTGTAGCTGGCGACAGCCAACAGAATCGCACAGCACACAAATCGCAATGCAGGACGAGGCCGCCGGGGCAATCCGGCG
>JBOEHD010000313.1:0-8557 GCA_050633745.1 Acidimicrobiales bacterium | reverse complement strand
CCGCTATCCGCCCCGAAATCAGGAGATGCCATGAATGAACCCATGAGCGAAGGCAAGAGCAACGATCAGACGAGCCATCGGCTGATGGCCGAGCTAGATGACCTAGCGGCGTCGTTCGACGAGAACGGATACGTCATCGTCAAGGGGCTGTTCGACGACACCGAGCTTTTTGAGCTCGAAGCGTCGCTGGTGCATTTTCAGGAACAGGTGCGGACCGGGGCACTGGATCGGGCTCGA
Organism: Acidimicrobiales bacterium; assembly: GCA_050633745.1. GTDB lineage: Bacteria > Actinomycetota > Acidimicrobiia > Acidimicrobiales > SZUA-35 > JAHELU01. Next base: position 8,320 of record JBOEHD010000313.1, on the reverse strand, counting down.
TACGGCGGCGACTATCTGACCTCGGCCGACGGTCAAACCCCAGATTTTGTGAACTATGTCAAAGACATCACCCGGCTTTCGGAGCCAGCGTCGGACGCGTTTCATCATCCGGTGTTGCTGGCGCTGATGGAGCGTTGCCTCGGGGTTGAACCGTGGGAGATGCGCGAGGAGTATGGCGCCCGGTTTGGTGTGGTCTACCAGGACGCCCGCCCCGGTCAGGAGTCGGCCTACACCAGGATCGGCTGGCATTCCGATCGCCAGGCGTACCCCAACTCCGACTTCTATCCGTCGATCGCCCTCACGTTCCATATCGACGCCACTTCGCCGGCTAACGGGTTCCTCCGGGTCGTGCCCGGCAGCCATAGGTCGGGCACCGAGGGCCTGCCGCTCAACTTCGAGAAGGTACCGGGCGAGGTCGGGGCGTACTGCGACGCCGGTGACGTGATGCTGCATCACTGCGATCTGTGGCACTCAGCGGCCAGGGCTACCGAAGACCCACCTGGAGGCGTTCGCCGTCACATGCGAGGCGGTTGGTTCGGTGGGCGGATCCCGGACATCGGCGAAGAGCTTGAGGCATTCAACAAGAACGCGGCCCGCTAGCTGTTCCGCTTACAGCTCCGGTTCGAGCCGCTCTCGGAAGGAGAACCCGGTAGCTGCGAGATCGGCATCGGAGACCTTGCCGGGGGGAGCGATCAACTCTCGCTCACAGCGGGCAGCGTTTTCGATCAGCGCGCCGAGAATCCGTCTGGCCGCCTCGTCGTTGCTGGCGGCTCGGTCTACCAGTTGGGCGTGGGGCTTCACGTAGAGGATCGGCAGGTTCTCGGTGGCCTGCCAGGCTTCCCAGCCGCCGGTGCAGTCGGACAGGACAACGCCAGATCCGATGCGCTCCAACTGGCGGCTGAACTCGCGGCCGACCGAACCAGCCCGAACCAGCGACGACTCGCTTACCTCGAACAGCATCCGGCTCGGCGGCACGCGGTGTCGCTCGAGCACGGTGAACAGTCGCTGAGCGAACGCTCGGCCGTTGTGAATCTCTCTGGTGATCGGCACCGTCAACCGCAGCTGATTGCCGGACTCGGTCAGGATTCGTCTGGCCTGTGAGACGAGCCAGTTCTCCAGCTGCCGTTCTGTGCTCGCTGGCACCAGCGCGGTATCGACCAGGCTTAGGCCTTCACGGAACCGGTAACTCTCTAAGTCGGATTGGAACTCGGACTGGGAGCTCGGGGTGGTGTCCGGCTGTAATACACCGAGTCGTAGCCAACGCCAGTCGGGGTCTTGACCGCCGACCACGTCGATTCGTCGGCCCGCTGACTGCAACTCATCGTTGGCCAGCGCGACGGTGATCTGGTCGACAAGAATCTTCTGGCGGGCGATGGCGATGAACCGTGGATCATCGGCGTCGTGAAGCACCACGTTGCCGCCGAGGGCGTCGCCCTTGGCCAGCTCCAGAGCGGTGTCGGCATCGCTCCAGACGCGCCGGGAGGAGCCGCCAGCGGCCCCGGTTCGCAGCTCGGGCTCGACCAGGCAGTCGCCGGTGAAGTCGACTAGATCGAAGTACCAGCTACCGATTGCCGCCTTGACCGCTGAGACGATCGGAGCGATCCATGATCGCAGGTCTTCCGATGAGCGCTGCACGCTTAGAACGGCAAACTGGGCGCCGCCAAGCCGGGCGGCAAAGGTGTTGACGCTGGTCTGATAGGTAAGGGCCTGGCCGACCGCTCGCAGAAGGTCGTCGCCGCTCTCGTAGTCGACCTGCCGGTTTATCTCGGCGAAGTCTTCGATTTCCAACACCGCTATGGCGAACTCATCTCGGTCCCGGTCGGCCTGGTTAACGTGCCTGCCGAATGCTGCGCGGGACGAAAGACCAGTCAACCAGTCCATCTCCGGCATGGTGTTGATTTGCGTCTCCATCGTTCATCTCATCGACGGAAGCGACGTCGGATCAAGCGGAAGGACCGAACGGCCTAGGTGATTTCGGCTAACTGTGTTTGGCCGCCTGAGTCCAGATTGGCAGTGTCCCGTCTTCAGCGTCGTACTCCTGAAGCCAAACTTCGTACCAGGTCGGGTCGGTGAAGTCGTTGGGGTGGTGGCTTGGAAGGAGGCTCATGGCCAAGTTGGAGAGCAACTCGAAGGCGAACCCTATGCCCCATCGAGTGAGATGAAACCAACTCATCGGCCGGTGCAGGCGCCGCTCGGCCCACAGCATGGCGGTGGTCCCCATAGCCACGAAGACCACCAGCATCAGCAGCGAGACAACGGTGGCCGCGGCGAGCCTTGTGCGAGCGAGTCTGCGAGTCCGGTAGAGCTCCCAGTAGACATCGTGAGCCACCGACTTGTGCTCCACTTCCTCGGCGAGGTGCCACAGAAACAGCGAAGCTGGAACCTCGTCGGCTGAACCGAACAACTCAACCCGATTGGCTGCCGCCCAGCGGGCCGCCGAGTAGGCGATGGTCTCCGAGCCTGCGGCGAACGCTCGACTGAACTGGGCCGAGCGACGAGATTCGACTCCTCGATAACAGCGATCGGCGAGGCTGTCGACGGTGGCCAACGCGGGGTAGGCCTCGATCAGGATCTTGTTGAACCGAACGTGCTGACGATGATGCTGAGCCTCCTGAGCCACATAGGCCTGGCACACCGAAGCCCTCTCAGCAGGCAGCTCGGGGATCGCCGAGCGCACCGAGCGCACAAAGTACGGTTCGATACTGGGCATCAGCAACGAGATGCTGTTGGCTGCGCAGGAGAACTCGGGCCGATTCGGTGTCCAAACCGGCTTCGTGTCTGCCGGATAGTCGAACCTGATGCGTCTAATCGGGGCAGGAGCGTCGGGTGCGAGCACGGCCTGCCCATCGGCGGCGGCCGAGGCACCTTGAGGCCTCAGAGCGGGCCTCGGCCGGGTACCGTTGTCGCAGTCATGAAATCCGATTCTCGACAATATCTCTTCCGCCGCAGTACATCAGTCCGGCCAGCGGCCAGCTTTCCCGGGCGGTTAGCGGCGCTTTGTTTGATGATCGTCGTCATGGCGGGGTGCGGGAGCGACGGATCGCAGTCGGACCAGGGCGACCCTGGCGACATAACCGACGTGACCCACGAACTTGAGCCGACCCAGCAGATGCGTCAGGCCGCCGAGCAGCAATGCATCGACAATCCCGACCAGGAGACTGGCTACATCAAAGCGGTCGCTCCGGAGACCGGGAAAATACTGGCCGAAATCGAACTCGACTGTAGCGAGGTCCGGCCGGGCGGCTGAGCTACCCGAAGACCAGGGCGCCGAGCTTGAGCCCAAACCAGGCGGCGAGCACCCCGGCTGAGATCGTTAGACCCAGGTAACCGAGCGCCATGGCTCCGTTGTCTTCTCGGGCCATCTCCGCCGCCTCGTTCGCTGCGGTGGACCAGGTCGAAAGGGCGCCGAGAGCCCCGATGCCCACGATTATCGATAGCGGTTCGTCGGCCGACACGATGACGCCCAACGCCAACGAAGCCAACAAGTTCACCAGCAGCGTGCCCAGCGGAAAATCGTCATTGAGACGGCGGCCGACGGCAAACCGCACGGCCGTGCCCAGCGCGGCCGCCACCCCGAACCCCACAATGGTGAGCGCCAATTCCACGCTCATGACCGACCCCGAACCGAAGTCCGAGCTTGTCGGCTCATGGTGCGTATGGCAACGGCCATGCTGAGCCGATAACCAAGACCTGCGGCGATCAGAGTGGCACCCAAGGTGAACACCCCATAGGCCGACGCCGAGAGCAGTTCGCCACTTTCTAACCGGCTAGCAACGGCGACCGCGAAGTTCGAGAAAGTGGTTAGTCCGCCTGCAAACCCAACGCCGATCAGAGCGAACTGCTCATCTGCGAGCCGGTCACGCTGGCCCAACAGCAGACCGAGCAGCAAAGAGCCGACGACGTTAAGCCCGAACACCGTCAAATCGGCCCACTGTTCGGCGACCGCAGCTACCGCGCCCCACCGGGCAAACGAGCCCGCCATTCCTCCGACCGCTGCCGCCATCAGCGACCGAAACCGTGCCATCCCTCACAGTGTGCACCTGGCGCGGCCGATTTCCCTGCCACTCAGTAACCTGTGTGGGTGCCTGAAGCAGCGATAACGGTGGAATCGGCAACAACAGCCGACGGAACAACCCAACTACGGCGACGGTGGGCTGTCGACCAACCCAAGGCGGCCATACAGCTGGTCCACGGGATCGGCGAGCACTCCGGCCGTTACGGCCACGTCGGCCGATACTTCGCCGAACGAGGTTTCGACGTTGCGGCGTTCGACAATCGTGGGTTCGGCGAAAGCGGTGGTCGTCGTGGCCACATCTCGTCGTTCGAGGTTTATCTGGCCGATATCGAGGAGCAGCTCGCCGAGCGTCGCCAATTGGGAGTGCCGGTGATCCTCTTCGGGCATTCACTCGGCGGCTTGATGGCCGCCCGATATCTAGTCGGCTCTCGGCCTCAGCCCGACCTGGCGATTCTCAGCTCACCAGCGCTGGCCGCCGAGGTCCCGCGGTGGCAGCGAATAGCCGCGCCAATACTTGGCAGAATTGTGCCGAAGGTCTTTGTGCCCGCCGCCATCGATGGGGTCGGGCTGTCGCGCGACACCGCTGTGCAGGAGGCATACGTGGCCGATCCACTGCTGGTCGCCGGGGCCACCGCAGGGATGGGACACCAGGTCTTCACCGCTATGAAGGTAACGAACAAAAGGCTGGAGAACCTCTCGATTCCGACTTACGTTCTCCACGGTGACGAGGACCCCGTCGTGCCCCAGCAGGCATCATTGCCGCTGCGGAAACTCGACTCGGTGACCTATCGAACCTGGCCAGGTCTGCGCCACGAGTGTCTTAACGAACCGGAACAGAACGAGGTTATGGGCGAGATTGCGGCGTGGCTCGACGGCCACTTGACCGCCTAGTCACCACTGGGGTTACCTTCGCCGCTTTAACCGTGGAGCCATCGTTGAACGTCATCTCGACGGGGATCGGCTTCACCGGGATCGGCATACGATCGGTGCTGTCCGGCTGCTGAGCTCCAGAGGCTGCCTGACCGGGCTGGTTGACCGCCCTTGCCGCGGCGACCGGGATACCGGTGACGGCACCGCCTGATCGCCTGGGCTGCAGGGTCGCCGCTCCCCGACGAGGGGCGAACGCAGGCAGAACAAACCCGGCAACCAACAGCACGGTGGCCATGATGGCCATGATCACCGCCGGTCGGATCATGGCCCCGAAGAAGACGTCGACCGCGGCGCTGGCGATGGCCGCGGAGGTGGGCGACAGGTTAGCCGCCACCCAGGGGATGCCGTAGCCCATCAGGAGCCAGAACGCCGAGGCTCCATAGCCCCAGAACGCAACCCGCCGTAACACCGCGGCCCGATTCTTGGCTATAGCGAAGGAGATTCCCGCCCCGAACAAGGCCAGCATCGCTCCGAGCCTGGTGAAACGGTCGACGAGACGTTTAGCGGTGGCGATCCAGGTGAACCCGGTAGTCGGTAGCTCTAGTTCGACGGTCGGGCTTGCGGGAAGTACTGCATCGAGTTCCGGTCGAGCCGCTACCAGCGCATCGCGCCCGGCCGACCCGAGAGCGCCGGCGTCGATGATCACCGGCTCGGAGTTTCCTTCGAGGGCGTTTTGATGGACCCGGACGAACCCGTCGCGGATCAGTGCTTCGACTCGAGGGTCGTCGAGGGCCTGTTCTGCTCCGGCCTGCAGCAATTGATCCCGGACCGGGATTTCCCTGGGAATCTGATCCTTGAGCGTGTCGGCTAGGCGACTGACCAGGGCTTGACGTACCTCGGGATTTTCCAGCAGCTGATCGGCTAAACGTTCCGAACGGCCGGGGTCGAGCACGGTGCGAGACAGCACGAAACCGCCCCAACTGGCCGAAGCGACCAGCAGCGACAAGCCGATGATCAGAGAGGCAAATCCTCTTCGCATTGGTGTCCTCGCTTACTCGCTGGTTGGTGCCCGCACCCAGCGGGGGAGCGGGCAGGTAACTGGTGTAGATGGGCGTAGATGTCAGTATTGCACCCAGCTTCCCCCGGGGTTCGGCACCCGATACGGTCGGAGCCGATGACAGTGGTGGAAGCGCTTATATTGCTTATCGGCGGGTTTTTCGCAGGCGTAATCAATTCGATGGCCGGCGGCGGATCGTTACTCTCGGTGCCGCTGCTGTCTTTGGCCGGTGTCGAAGGCACGCTAGCAAACGGCACGAACCGGGTTGCGGTCCTGATTCAGAACGCCACCGGTGCCTATGCCTACGCAAAACGTAACGTCGGAAACCGGAAACGTACGATCCAGGTTTTGGTCCCGGCCGTTCTGGGAAGCCTGGTTGGGTCGCTCGTGGCCTCGCAGATCGACGACGACCTGTTCGAGTTGGTCTTCGGTCTGCTGATGTTGCCGCTTCTGGCGCTATCGATCTGGAAGCCAAAGATCGATGCCGACCGCCAACCGTGGCCGCTTTGGATCAGCGCCGTGGTGTTCTTCGGCGTTGGCGTCTATGGCGGAGCGGTCCAAGCTGGCGTCGGCCTGATCATCTTGCTTGTGCTTTCCCGTGCCGGTTTCGACCTGGTTACCGCCAATGCGATGAAGACGGTGGTGATCCTGGTCATCACCCTGATCGCCGTACCGGTTTTTGTCTACAACGATCAGGTCCGCTGGATTCCGGCGCTGATCCTCAGCATTGGCATGGGCGCAGGGGGCTACGCAGGCGCGAACTTCGCCGTCGATGGGGGAGAGCGGGTTATCCGACCGGTGATGATCGCCGTCGTACTCGTCTTGGCATCAAGAATGATCGGCGTTTGGGACTGGCTAGGCATCCGCTGAGCGGCTGCCTCCAACCCTGATCTCTTAACTAGACCGGCGCGCTAGCCAGCGACCAGTAGGGGTGGTTGCTGGTGTCGGTCGGCGTGGTCATGATCTCGGCACCATCGTCATTGATGACGAGGGTGTGTTCGAACTGAGCGGTACGGCCGCCGTCGGTGGTTACCGCGGTCCAGCCGTCGTCCCACAGCCGAGCTCGCCATGAGCCGGTGGTGATCATCGGCTCGATGGTGAAGGTCATACCCGGCTCGATGATGTCGGTCAGCCGAGGGTTGTAGTAGTGGCAGATCTGTAGGTCGGTGTGGAACTGCTCGCCAATGCCATGACCGACAAAATCTCGCACGACGCCAAAACCGTTGTCTTCGGCGTGGGTCTGAATGGCTCGACCAATCTCGTAGAGCGGCTGCCCCGGCTTGGCCGCCTCGATGCCCTTCTCGAGCGATTCGCGGGTCACCGTGACCAGGCGGCGTGAAAGCTCATCGACGTTGCCGACGAAGAACGTAGCGTTGGTGTCGCCGTGTACACCCTCTTTGAACAGGGTCACGTCGATGTTGATGATGTCGCCGTCGGCCAGGGGACGATCATCGGGGATGCCGTGGCAAATCACCTCGTTTACCGAGGTACAAACCGACTTCGGGAACGCATCGACCATGCCAGGGTATTCCAGGGGGCTGGGATAGCTGTTCCGCTCGATCGCCATCTCATGGCAGGCGATGTCGATTTCTTCGGTGGTGACCCCAGGCTGACAGAGCGAGCCGAGGTAGGCCAACGTGTCAGCAGCTTCCTGGCCGGTGCGCCTCATGCGTTCGATGATGTCGGTTGATTTGACCCGCGGTTCATCCCAGCGTTCGACCGATCCGCCATCGGCCCAGGTGGGTTTCGCGATGGTGTCTGGAACGGGCCTTAGGGGTGAGATGAGACCCTGTCGGATAGGGGCGATTGCCCCTTTGTGGCAGCGCTTAAATTTCTTGCCGCTGCCACACCAGCAGGCCTCGTTTGCCTTTGGAAGTGCTGCCATACACCCCAGCCTAGGTTCCCCGACCTGATGACGCTCACCCCGGCGCGAGGAGTTTTCGGAAGCGCTTACATGCTTGCTCCACGGGTTGCCCTGACAAGTTAGTGGTTGCTATCCGCCAAATTGTCCCAATTGTTGGCTATTATCAACCTTGCGGTCGGCGTGTTTATGTTTTGCCAATCTCGGTGTCGAGATGGCGTGAGGGTTAGATATGTGTCGGGCGGCACGACTTCAAGGACTGAGGCTAGGTGCCGATCAGTACCCAGTGACCTGTCTATTTCCCCCGCGAGGCCTGTGATGGAAGAAGCGAAAGTACCCTTCATCGGTATGTCGCTGGCTGGGCGGATTCTGGTAGCGCGACCTGATCTAGAAGATCCAAGATTCAACGCAACGTTGATGCTGCTTTTGGAGCACGGGTCAGAGGGCGCTTTGGGTGTCGTCATTAACCGACCCTCGAAACTTGAACTGGCCGATGCATTCCCAGACTGGGAAGATA
>JBOEHD010000312.1:0-7848 GCA_050633745.1 Acidimicrobiales bacterium | reverse complement strand
CCAACCAGATCAGCTTTGCCATCGACGCTCAGCTCGTCGACGGCGTGGTGATCGCAGTAGGGACTACAGAGATCACCTTCGCCGACTACGGAGTCGAGGTTCCGAGCGGTGGCCCCGTGATATCGGTCGATGACTTCGGGATACTCGAGTTCCAGCTACTGCTGACCCAGACCGCAACTAGCTAGAGGGGCCCGTACCAGTCCGATAGATGGATCAGCTTGCTTCGTTCTCCCTGCGGACTCGCCACGAGGCGACCATCATTGCGGTGATACCGGCAAGAGCCCCCCAGAACGGTGAACCGATCTTGGCCACCGTGACGCCAGACAGCGTCACAACGAAGGTGAACATCGCTGCCTCTCGATGGCCTTCGTTGCCTACCGCCGCCGCCAGGCTGTTGCCGATCGTCGGCAGGAGAGCTAGGGCGGCGACGATGTGAATCAGCTCGGTCGGAAACGCTGTCAGCGCGGCGGTGATCGTTGTGCCGAAGAGGGCGGCAATCAGGTAGAAGCCGCCGTTTGACAGTGCCGCTGTGTACCGGCGGGCCGGGTCTTCATGAGCGGGAGCTTCGAGACAGATCGGAGCGGAGACTGCAGACAGGTTGAAGGAGTAGCCCCCGAACGGGGCGAGGATCACGGTGCCGAGGCCGGTGCTGCCGACGACCTTTGAGATCGGCACCTCGTAGTTGGCGTTTCGCAGCGCCGCCACGCCCGGCAGGTTCTGGCCAGCCATGGTCACGATGAACAGGGGGATGGCTAGCCCGACCACCGCACTCAAGTTGAACGACGGCGCCATATAGACCGGCTGGGCCAACGACACGGTGAGTTCCTCGGTTCGGATTGAACCGGATACCAGCGAGGTGCCGATGCCTGCTGCTAGAACTGCGATGACGGCATAGCGGGGAGCGACTCGCCTCGTCCCCATGTAGACCAGCGTCGTGATGACGATCAGCCACGGAGCGGTCGCGGCGTCGGCAAAACCGGTCAACACGAAGCGAGCCAGAACTCCGGCGAGTAGGGCGCTGACCAGTGCCACAGGAATACGATTCATAAATCGTTCGAAGAGGCCGGAAAACCCGACGATGGTCATGAGCACACCGTTAACGACGAATGCTCCCACCGCCTCACCAAGGGTGAAATCGCCGACCGAGACCGTCGCCAGAATTGCCGCCCCCGGAGCGGAGAACGCCACCATCACCGGAACCCGGAGCTTTAACGAAGGAACGATGGTCAACACCGCCATGCCAAGACAGAGCGCCCACACCCAGGAGGCGATCTGCTCATCGTTTGCACCAACGGCCCTTGCCGCCTCGAACACGATGACGATGCCGCTGGTTAGGCCGACGAGCGAGGCCACAAACCCGGCCGTGATCGTCGACAGTGAGAAGTCCTTCAAAATCTGCACCCGGGAACGCTAACCGGGCTGACCGACCAGCAGTTAACCAAATTGGGCGAGTCGTGCTAAACGTGGGCGATGGTGATTTCTCACAACGGAGCGCTGGAAGGCATCAAAGTCATCGACGTCGGCAGCGCCGTCGCCGGTCCCTGGGCTTCAACCTGGTTGGCTGACCACGGGGCCGACGTGGTTCTGGTCGAGCAGGTCGGCGGTATGGACACCATGCGGTTCACCGGGCCGGTTGCCGGCGACACCAGCGGATCTTGGGTCCAGCTTCACCGGAACAAACGGGCTATTCGGGTCGATCTGAAGCAACCGGAGGGGCAGAAGCTCATCCGTCGCCTCGTTGCCGACGCTGACGTCTTTTCACAGAACATGCGGCCCGGAGTCATCGATCGATTGGGTCTCGGCTACGAAGATCTGCGGGCGGTGAACGCCGACCTTGTCTATCTGTCGGTTTCCGGTTTCGGGCCGACCGGGCCATACGCCGATCAGCCGGTATATGACCCGATAGTGCAGGCGCTGTCGGGGATGGCCGAGGTTCAGGGCGGCGACTACTTCAAGACGTTCGCCGCCGACAAGATCGCCGCCATGACTGCGGCTAACGCCCTGCTGGTTGCGTTACTCGGCCGCAGCCGAGGTGCTGGCGGTCAGCATGTCGAGGTCAACCTTTTTGACGCGGTCGTCTCGTGGTTGTGGATGGATTCCATGTGGAACCAGTCGATTGACAAAACCCCTGACATCCCGACATACAGCGACTGGTACTGCCCGTACGACACGGTCGATGGCCAGATCGCTGCGGTGTGGGTGACCGACAAACAGTTTGAGGGAGCCGCAGCAGCTCTGAACGCCGAGTTCCTGACCAAGGATCATCGGTTTATGACCCGGGCCGATCGCATCAAGAACGCCGATCAGATGCGAGAGGCGTTTGCCGATGAAATCATCAAGTGGGAACGGGGGGAGTTGATCGCCCGGCTTCGAAAAAACGATGTGCCAAGCGGGCCGGTGCTCGACCGTTCCGAAGTCCGCTTCGATCCTCAGGCCGTGCACAACGGCACCGTCATCGAGCAGGAACACGAAACGGAAGGGCTCATCCGAATCGCCAAGACGCCAGCGTCGCTGAGCGCCACGCCAGCCCCTGAACCGCGCTTGGCTCCCGGGTATGGCGAACACACAGACGAAGTCCTGACCCAGGCCGGTCTTTCGGCCGAAGAAATCGCGACCCTCCGAGCCGACGATGTGATCGGCTAAACGATGGAGATCCGCTGGCTTACCGCATTCATCGACATGCCACCTGAGAGCTACGAGGCCGGCAGAAAATTCTGGCAGCAGGTGACCAAGTCCCGCCTGTCTGCTCCCCGTGGCGACGAAGCACAGTTTTCAACCCTGATCCCACCCGATGGCGATGCCTATGTGCGGGTGCAGCGCACCCCGTCTGGCCCCCGCATCCATCTCGATCTCCATGTCGAGTCGATCGCCGATTTTCGCGCTACGGCCGAACAACTTGGAGCGGTCGTCGATGTGGACATGGGCCACGTGATCATGAGATCGCCGACTGGGTTGACGTTCTGTCTTGTTCCCCACCATGGCGAGTCGAATCGTCCGGCACCGGTGCATCAGGGAATGGAGCACCGCCTCGATCAAGTCTGTATCGACGTGCCGGCTTCGCTTTTTGACGTGGAGACGCGGTTCTGGGAGGCGCTGACCGGGTGGGGACTGCATCAGGGCAAAGTCCAGGAGTTCGCCGTCTTGACTCAGCCAGCGAGTGTGCCTCTGCGGGTCCTGTTCCAGCGCCTAGGCGACGACGATGGCGCCCAGTCATCACGCGCCCACCTCGACCTCGCATGCGGCCAAAATGTTGCTGAGATCCGGGAACTTCACGAGACGTTTGGTGCTGTATTCGTCGCCGAGGGACTGGTGTGGACAACGATGCGTGATCCAGCTGGGATGCTGTACTGCCTCACGCAACGAGATCCGAGCACCGGCCAGCTCTGATTCATCGTTCCAGCGGTCGGAACTGCCGAGTCGCAGCCCGTCTTGATGACTACTTCGGGCGGCAGAACTCGTCGTACAGCTCTCCAGAGTAAGGATGCGATTCCAGCGTGTCGGGATGAAACAGCGAACGCTCCACCGCATAGATGTCGCCGAAGTACACATGGATCGCCCGAGCGGCCCGCCCGGCAGGTGAGCTGATGGCGTGAATTGACTGTTCGCCGAGCACGACGACATCGCCGACCTCCATCGACCGAGTGGAAGACGGCACAGCGCCGTCTTTGCTGCGAGCGAAGAAACATTGCTCTTCGCATCCCTCAAAGACACCGATGATGGCGTGCATCGCATGGTCATGCGGCGGTTGCAGAACGCCCGGAAGAGTGTCGAGCACCATGACCGTCAACTCATCGCTCTGGTAGCAAACGTGCTCACCGCCCAAGGTCCATCCGTGGCGAGACGGCTCAAGCTCGCCGAACGGCGGGACGCTGGCTGCGAACGCGTTGTGATCAGCGATCAGCTCTCGCAGCAGGCGCTGAACCGCCGCATGGTTGTGTGAGGCGGCGAGAGGGATGCACGCTTTGGCGAATGCGGCTAGTTCGGTCGGAATCTCCAAGACAGCTCCTTAGTTCGACGACGGCCATCGGCGGATCAGCGAGACGACCTGTCGGCACTGCCCAACAGTACTCCGGCGAGGGCCGCCCTCGAAGATGCTGGAAGCCGTTTGCTCAGCGTGGGTTGGGCTGCCAGGGTGTGGCAATGGGCATTGATGGCATTGGCATTGGTGGCATGGTGAAGCCGGGTTTCGAACGGGTGAGGGCGGCGTTCGAACAGAACTTCGCTAGCAGGGGCGAACGCCCGTCGGCCTTTGGCACCGCAGGTGCTGGTGGTTCGTTCGGGTTTGGCGATCCTGAAAGGAAGTTGGGGTTCGCCTACGTGATGAACCGCTTGGACTACCACATGTTCGACGACCCACGAGAGCTAGCGCTCCGCCAGGCAGTGGCGGACTGCTTGTAAGCCGACCTACGAACTGGTGACACGATGAACGAACCAGATCAGATCTTTCACAATGCAGACGTCCTCGGCGCTGGCCTAGGGGGCAGTCCCGCAGGCGGCCCTCCGATCTCTGCGGTTGCCGTTGGCGGCAATCGCATCGTCGCGGTTGGTGGCGATGAGGTGTTGGCCTTAAGGGGCGTGGGCACCCAGGTCACAGACCTCGAAGGCCGCACACTTATGCCTGGAGTGAACGATGGGCATCTGCACATCGGGGGTTACTCACAAAGCCGTCCGCCAGCCGCGCTCGACGTCTCACCAGCTACTTGCCCGACGGTCCGGTCGATCGTTGCAGCCGTGGCCGACCGGGTCTCCCAGGTCGAACCGGGTGCGTGGATCGCGGGCCGGGGGTGGGTCGGGGAGGCGCTCTCCGATCTACCGGGGACCGAACCTTGGGCCGGTTTGATCGACGACGTTTCGCCTCACAACCCGGTCATTCTCACCGACTTCAGTGGCCACGCAATTTGGGTCAACTCGGCGGCCATGCGAACGGCTGGTGTGACCAGCGCATCGGTTGTGCCCGACGCGGGGCTGGCTCGCTGTGATGCCGATGGCCAGTACACCGGGCTTTTTGTGGACGCAGCCCAAGTAATGATCGTTGAACACATACCACAGGCCTCCGACGCCCAACTCGAGGAGGCCATCCGTGCTGGCCTGGCCGGACTCCACCGCAACGGAATCACCTCGATAACCGACGCCGCGCTCAATCCACTTGCCGGGAACGAATCCACACTCGGCGGTGCGCGCGTGTTCGACCTGCTGCATCGAATCTGCAACCGCAGCGACGTCCCGATGCGCACCAACGTGCTGGTCACGTTCAGCTCGATCGGCTCGTCAATGCTGGATCCGACGGTCGCCGGTCTTGACCAGTGGGAGCCGTCGGAGGCCGACCCGGCGTGGTTCAACGTGCGGGGGCTCAAGATCTTCGCCGACGGCGTACCTCCGAGCTGCACCGCTTGGATGTCGCACGCCTATCCGGACGGCAGCCATGGATGCCTGACGGTTGGGGGCGACACCGACGCCGACCGAGTGGAAGAACTGGCGCAGCTCATCCACCTAGGCCACGACCGAGGCATGCAGGTTGGCGTACACGCCACCGGCGACCTCACCGTTGAAGCGGTGCTCAACGGGTTCGCCCGCCTGCCATATGATGTTGCCGGTCGAGATCCGAGAGCGTCGCGTCACTACATCATTCACGGACCGCTGGCGTCACCTGAAATGCTCAAGAAGGCCGGTGCGCTCGGCATCGGGTTTAACGTGCAACCGTCGTTGAAGTCGACCTCCGCCCGGGCCATCGAGGCCCTTTTCGGTCGCGAGCTCAGCGACTGGCAATGGCCGCTTCGTTCGATGCTCGACGCAGGCAGCGTGCTGGCCGCCAGCTCGGACGCCCCGATCTGTGAGCCGAACTGGCGTCACGGTGTCGCCGGCGCCGTCCTCCGAGAGACCGCAGACGGCGAGGTTTTCGGACCAAACCAGCGGATCAAAGTTGATGAGGCCATCCACGCCTACACCGCCGCTGGTGCATGGCAGGACAATGCCGAAACCTGGAAGGGATCCATCGCTCCAGGAATGGTGGCCGACCTGTGTGTGGTCGACGCTCGCCTTTCGTCCGACGATCCCCGGAGTTTCGCCGACACGGTGGTGTCACGCACCATGGTCGACGGCGTGACCGTCTACGAACGCTGAGCGGTAGATCGGGCCCGCCCACCGCTCTTTACTAGAGGTTGGCGATCTCCGCTACGGTGAGCCGGGTATGGAGAAACGGCCGAACGTTCTGCTAATTGTCACTGATCAACACCGCCCCGACCATGTTGGCTTTGGGGGAAATCCGATCGTGCAGACCCCCGTGCTCGACGAGTTGGCGGCCAGGAGCATGCGGTTCACCAATGCGTTTGTGACCAACCCGCTCTGTCAGCCGAATCGATGTTCGATGCTTACGATGCGTTACCCATCGGTTCATGGCACAAGACACAACGGCATTGCCCTTGACCGGGATGCCAACACCTTCGTGCGGCGCCTTCGGTCGACCGGTTACCGGACCGGCCTGGTCGGCAAGGGTCACTTCCAGAACTTTGAGCTGTTCCCCGACATCGCTCGAAAGCAGTTCGACTTCTCGCTCGATGAACAGGCCCGTCTCACCGGACTTCCCGAGGTCGATGGATGGGATGGCCACGAATCGATCCAGCGAAACCTCGATGAGCAGGTGCAATTCCCCGACGACTACTACGGTTTTGACCACGTAGAGATCCTCTCGGACCACGGCGACAAGGTGACCGGGCATTACGTTGGATGGCTGCGAGAAAAGGGTTATGACTGGCACGACATCGCTGGCCCCGATAACGCCGAGTGGGCGCTTGAGGAGTGGGGTGAGGTTCGCAAACCGAAGGCGCCGCCCGAGCTGTACCCAACCTCGTTTGTGGCCGAACGCTCGGTCGACTGGATTACCTCTCGGGCGTCCGACAGCGAACCCTGGTTGCTCCAGTGCTCGTTTCCCGACCCCCACCATCCGTTCACCCCACCGGGGCGATTCGCTCATATGTACGACCCGGCCGACATGGTGGTGCCGTCGACTTTTGACGACCCACACCGGGCGTCGGCCGCCCACATTCAACGCATCGTCGCCGAACGGGGCATCATGAACGCTACGCCGATGTTGCAGGCCCCCGATGAGCATCAGCTTCGCCACGCCATGGCGTTTGAGTACGGCGCAATCTCGATGATCGACGAAGCTGTCGCCGAAGTGCTCGGAGCGCTGCAACGATCAGGCCAGGCCGATGACACGATCGTGATCTTTACCTCCGACCATGGCGACATGTTCGGCGACCACGGGCTGATTCTAAAGATGTTTGTTCACTACGACGGTGTATTGCGGGTGCCGTTCACGATCAGCGGACCGGGTATCGAACCTGGCGTAACGGACTCGCTCTGCAACACGCTCGATCTAGGCGAGACGATTCTCGACCTCTGCGGCGTCGATAGCTACTTCGGATCGCAGGGCATCAGCCTTCGGCCGATAATCGACGACCCCACCGTGGAGGTTCGAAGCGAACTCTTGATCGAAGAAGACCAGATTCGTGACGGGCTTCAGGCCGGTGTGCAACCGCGGATGCGCACGCTGGTCACTAAGGATGCCAGGATCACCCGATACCAGAATCTCGACAGGCACGATCTTTACGATCGGTCCAACGATCCTGAAGAACTCGAGAATCGCTGGGACGACCCGGCAA
The DNA here is from genome assembly GCA_050633745.1 of Acidimicrobiales bacterium. Taxonomy (GTDB): domain Bacteria; phylum Actinomycetota; class Acidimicrobiia; order Acidimicrobiales; family SZUA-35; genus JAHELU01. The sequence goes on along the minus strand of JBOEHD010000312.1, from coordinate 187 downwards.
GCGGCGACCTTCGGCGTGAGATGGGGGAGCGGCTCACCGAGCAGATGATCGCTTCGGCCAACCCCAGCTACCGCCCGCACTACATCGCCTGACGACGTCGAGGCACCGTTTGAAGAACCGGCGACGGGAGCGCGAATCGGAACGGCAGCGCCATAGTCGGTTGGCGCAACAGGGGGTTTGTTCGCCT
>JBOEHD010000311.1:0-9693 GCA_050633745.1 Acidimicrobiales bacterium | reverse complement strand
GGTGACGACCACCCGAGGTTTTACCTTCGCCGCCACCATGGGGGTGGTCGACGGGGTTCATGGCGACGCCGCGGGTTTGCGGACGTTTGCCCTTCCAACGAGAGCGACCGGCTTTACCGACCTTGATCAGTTCGGCCTCGGCATTGCCGACCTCACCAATCGTTGCTCGACAGTCGATTGAGACTCGACGCATTTCGGTGCTCGGCAGACGCAGGGTGGCGGTTGTGCCTTCCCTGGCGACCAGCTGCACGCTGGTTCCGGCCGAACGGGCCATCTTGGCGCCGCCACCGGGCTTTAGTTCAACGGCGTGGACCGTGGTACCAACCGGGATATAGCGCAACGGCAGAGCGTTGCCGGGCTTGATGTCGGCACCGACGCCGGACTCGACGCTGTCGCCAACCTTGAGATCGCGCGGTGCGAGGATGTAGCGCTTTTCGCCGTCGTGATAGTGGAGCAGGGCGATACGACAGTTGCGGTTCGGGTCGTACTCGACCGAAGCAACCGTTGCTGGCACGGCGTCCTTGTTGCGACGGAAGTCGACAACGCGATAGCGGCGCTTGTGGCCACCACCACGGTGACGCGAGGTCTTGCGTCCGTGGTTGTTACGACCGCCGGTCGAGTGCTGCTTAGCGAGCAGCGACTTCTCGGGGGTGCTGGTTGTGACGTCGGAAAAGTCGGAGCTTGTCTGGAACCGACGACCGGGGCTTGTTGGTTTGCGTTTACGAATAGCCATGTATCTCGCCTCAGTTCGCGTAGAGGTCGATCTCGCCCTCGGAGAGGGTGACGATTGCCCGTTTGGTTGTCGGTCGGGAGCTGGATGTGTTGTTGCGCCGGTTCCGCACTTGCTTGCCCTTGCGGTTCAAGGTGTTGACCTTGGAAACCTTCACACCGTCGAACATTGCTTCGATGGCGTCGGAAATCTCCGGCTTGCTGGCGGTGCCAGCGACGATGAAGGTGTATGCGTTGCGGTCTTCGGCGGTGACGAAGGCCTTTTCAGAGACCACCGGCTCGATGATCACGTCGTGCTGATCGTTCATGTTTAGGCACTCTCCTGTGCGGCAGCGGCCGGGGCGGTTGACGGCAGGTTGTCCTTGGTGAAGACCACATAGTCACTGACCAGAACGTCGTAACAGTTCAACTGGTCGGCAGCGAGGATGTGGACGCCGGGAAGGTTCCGGAAGCTGCGAACGGCGTTGAAGTCTTCTCGACCGACGACCACGAGGGCCCGGCCTTCGACTCCGAGGGCGCCAAGAGCGGCTTTGGCTTGCTTGGTGCTTGGAGCATCGAAGGCCCATGAATCGACCACGACGACCTTGTCGTCAGCGGCTCGATCGGAGAGGGCGCAACGCAGCGCAGCCTTGATCATCTTCTTGTTTGTGCGCTCGGAGTAGTCACGAGGCTTTGGACCGTGGGCGATACCGCCGCCGATCCAAATCGGTGAGCGGGTCGAGCCTGCTCGAGCCCGTCCGGTGCCCTTCTGCTTCCATGGCTTGGCGCCGCCACCACGGACCTCGTTACGGGTCTTGGTGCTGTGGGTGCCTGCACGACGGGCGGCCAACTGAGCGGTCACCACCTGGTGCATAAGCGGAATGTTGGCTGCGAGGCCGAAGGTCTCTTCGTCGAGATCGACGGAACCGGAATCGGAGCCGGAGATAGTCTTGACTGCAACGGTGACCATCAGGAGCCACTCCCGTCTTGATTGGTGTTGCGCTTGATCGCGTCACGGATGATGACGGTGCCGCCCTTAGGTCCGGGAACCGAACCCTTGACCAGCACGACGTTCTTTTCGGCGTCGGCCTGCACGACCCGGAGGCTTTGGGTGGTGACCCGATCCGAACCCATACGACCAGCCATCTTGGTGCCCTTGAAGACACGGGCCGGGGTCGCACACTGACCGATGGAGCCAGGCATACGGTGCACCAAGTGGGCGCCGTGAGTGGCTCGCTGACCGGAGAAGTTGTGGCGCTTCATGACGCCGGCGAAACCCTTGCCCTTGGAGATGCCAATGGCATCGACCGTGTCGCCAGCTTCGAAGGTGTCGGCGCCGAATTCGTGGCCTACCGGGTACTCGGAGATGTCTTCGAGACGAAGCTCGACAAGTTCGGTGCCAGGCTCAACGCCAGCCTTAGCGAAGTGACCCGCTTCGGGTGAATTCAGCTTGCGGGCTTCCTTTTGGCCAACCGTGACCTGAATGGCCGAATAGCCATCGGTGGCTTGGGTTTTCACCTGCACGACACGGCAGGGAGTCACCTTCACGACGGTGACCGGGACGATGTTGTTGTTCTCGTCCCACACCTGAGTCATGCCGACTTTCTCGCCGACAATCGCTTTTTGAGTCATAGTCATCTACTTTCCCCGTCAGAGGGCCGACGGCGGTCATCCTCTGCGAACCCTTTCGGGGCCCCAATGAGGCAAGAGTTCGAATTGGAATCGGCTGGCAGCCGTTCACGCGAACGCTCCGCTAGCGGCAGGCATCGCAGCTAAGCGGAGCGGGTTTAGGTTGTGCCATGCGGTTCTTCGGCTGGTTTACTCCGGAGCCTTCATGGACTTCAGTTAGGTGGTACAAGCTCGTCTTCCACTCCGGAGCGGCTGCTCAGGAGGATGGGACTCGGCTTATACCCAGACCGACTTAGCCTAACGGGCTGACAACCCTGTTCCACCGGCGCCTCGGCAGATACGGCGGTTAGTTGAGGACTACAGGAAAACCGGCCCGACGAGGGCTGCTATCAGCGCCATCAGGTTGGCCGATACCAGCCCGATACCCCACCGCTGCACCAAAGCCGAGTGGCTGGCGAAGTCGCCCCGAAGATCGGTCGAAAGGGTGACCATCTCGCCCCGAAGTTCGGCGCGTAGTTCACCCATTTCATTGCGTAAATCGGCTCGTAGCTCGGCCATCTCGCTCCGCAACATGCTGGTTAGCCCGGCCAGATCGGCTCGGGTGGCCAGTTCTTCGTGCGGTTGGTAGGGCAGCAGGCTCATTATGTTGTTCGCTACATCTTCGCCAACAAACTCTTCAAGCTTGGGTGAATATCTGTCGGCGATCACCTTCGGTGACACTCATGGTAGTTCATCGCCCTTCAGCCCGCCTGAGACGGGCAGCGGCCGTCGATGCCTGGCGATCATCGATCGGCCCAAGCGCGACTCTTCATATTTGGAGGGCCTGAGCGAGCCGTCCCTCGAGGGCTGAACCGACCTTACCAATCGACAGTGACAACGTTCCGACTGTCGACTCCTAGCCTGGCGCGATGGAGATATCCGAGCGCTGGTTCGACGACTTCAACGTTGGAGAGGTCTTCGAGACCGAGTCCCACGAAATGACCGAGCAACGTATCCTGTCGTTCGCCCAGGAGTTCGATCCGCAAACTTTCCACACCGACCCGGTAGCGGCAGCCGAGTCCGTCTTTGGTGGTTTGATCGCCAGCGGCTGGCACACCGGCTCGGTATTGATGAAACTGCTGACAACGACGCTGGGCGAATCGAGCCTGGGATCGCCTGGCTGCGACAAGCTTCGCTGGGTTGCACCGGTCCGTCCTGGCGACGTGTTGAGCCTCAAAATCACCGTCCTCGACAAACGGCCATCGACCAGCAAGCCCGATCGGGGCCTTCTGGTCTACGGCCATGAGCTGTCGAATCAGAACGGCGAGGTGGTGATGACCCTCGAGTCGACGATGTTCATGCGCAGACGGAGCTGAGGTTCCGCTCGATCCCAATTCCGATCGCGGCCCTTATGAGGTGTAGGTTCTGACGATGAGCGATAGTCAGAGCCAGACGACAGATTCCGACACCCCAGCCGTAACTTGGAGTGCCGGCGACAACTACGTGGCAACCGTCGAGTTGCGCCGCCCCCCGAACAACTTCTTCTCGCTCGATCTGATCAGCGGCGTAGCCGATGCCCTCTTCGCCATCGACGACGACCCGGATTGTCGCGCCGTCGTGTTGTGCGCCGAGGGCAAACACTTTTGCGCCGGGGCCGACTTCGGTAGCGGTGGTCGCTCATATACCACCGAAGACCTTTATGGGGCTGCTGTCCGTGTCTTCCGAGCGAAGACGCCAGTGGTCGCAGCAATCCAGGGCGCGGCAATCGGTGGCGGTCTCGGCTTGGCGCTGTCAGCCGACTTCCGGATCGCTGCGCCCGAAGCTCGGTTCGCAGCTAACTTCGCTCGACTCGGGTTCCACCAGGGTTTCGGACTAAGTGAAACCCTGCCTGCCCTGGTAGGACAGCAAAAAGCCGCCGAGCTGCTTTACACCGGCCGCAGGATCAAGGGCGATGAGGCAGCGGCCATCGGCATGGCCGACTACCTGGTACCGCTGGAGGACCTCCGGGCAAAAGCCACGGAACTAGCGGCGGAAATCGCTGGCTCCGCTCCCCTAGCGGTGCGTGAGATTCGTCAGACGCTACGCGGCGACCTCGCTGACCGGGTCCAGGCGGCCACCGACCACGAGGGTCGGGTCCAAGCCGAACTGCAAGCAACCGACGACTTCAAAGAGGGCACCCGCGCCATGGGCGAGCGCCGGCCGCCGAACTTCACTGGCCAGTAGGCCAACCAATCAGTCTCGCTAGTCTCTAGCGGATGTCCTTTGCCACAGTACTGTTCGACGTACTGGGGCCAGTGGCGGTGCTGGTCGGGCTGGGGGCAATTCTCGGGCCTCGGCTGAACATCGATGCCGGCTCACTATCGCGCATGGCCTATTGGGTCTTTGGCCCAGCCTTCGTGTTCGGTTTGTTGGCCGAAGCCGACCTCGATCGGTCGGTGGTGTTCAAACTCATCGCCGCGTCGCTGGCCGGAATGGCCGCCGCCCTGATCGTCGCTGTTGCCTGGGCAAAAGCCGCCGGCGCCAGCTACGAACGTGGCGCCGCGGTGACCATGACCAGCGTCTGGGGCAATGTCGGCAATGCGGGGCTGGCCATCGTGGCCTTCGCACTTGGCGATGATGCCCTGCCGGTTGCTGGAGTACTGATGGTCACCATCAACCTTGCCTCGCTGATTCTCGGAGTTGGCATGGCCCAAGCCCGGACCTCATCGGTGTTCGCCGCGGTGGGGCGCGGGCTTACCGCCCCGATGTCGCTGAGCGGCGGCATCGCGCTGCTGATCAATCTGTCTGGGCTCGACGTGCCGCTGCTGGCCGACCGGTCGATCGGGCTCCTGGCCGATGCCTTGATTCCGGTCATGCTCTTTACCCTGGGGCTCCAACTCGTTTCCAGTGGTAGGCCACAGTGGGGTAATGACCTCTCGGTTGTTCTGGTCGCCAAACTATTGGTGGCGCCAGCGGGTGCTTGGTTGGCGGCGACGGCGCTCTCGCTCGAGGGGGATGCGTTTGCTGCGGTGGTGATTCAGTCGGCGATGCCGCCTGCGGTGTTTTGCTCGGTGGTGGCGGCGGAGAACGATCTGGTGCCGGATCGGGTGACTGCCGCCGTCGTGGCGACAACGATCGTTTCCGCGTTCACTCTCCCGATCGTGCTGTTGGCGGTCTAGCGGCAATTCGGCGAGCAACAAGGCATCGTCCACTATCGTTCGAACTGGGCCGCCGGTTCGATCATTCCGATCGAGTCGCCCGATCGACGGAGACACGATGAATAACGACACTAACCCCGGGGCAACGTTACGAGCGCTGCATCAACCGGGTCAGCCCTTTATTCTGGCCAATGCTTGGGACGTTGGCTCAGCCAAGATGCTCGCATCCCTGGGGGCCAAGGCGATCGGCACTTCGTCGGCCGCTCATGCATTCACGATCGGCCGCAGCGACATGGGCAACGTGACGAGGGACGAAGCTCTGGCTCACGCCGAGTTGCTGGTGGCCGCAACCGACCTGCCGGTTTCTGGTGACTTCGAGAATGGCTTCGGCCATCGACCTGAAGATGTGGCCGAGACGGTGAGGATGGCTGCCGATGCTGGGCTTGGTGGCATCTCGATCGAGGATACGAGCCTGCCATCGGCCGAGCCCTATGAGCCGAGTCTGGCCACCGAACGGATCGAAGCAGCCGTCGCTGCGGCACGGTCGTTGCCCGATGATTTCGTATTATTGGCTCGAGCCGATGGCGTCATGAACCGCACATACGATATCGATGAGGGCATCGCCCGGCTGCAGGCCTTCGAGCGGGTGGGGGCCGACGCTGTCTACCTGCCGCTGCCGCCGAACATGGACGAGCTTCGCCGAGTCTGTTCATCTGTTGGGGTTCCGGTCAACGCTCTGGCCGCCGGTTCGTACACCAAGGTCAGCTTCGACGAGTTCGCCGCCGCCGGGGTGGCCCGGATCTCGTTGGGGTCGGCTCTCGCGCGGGTGACTCACAAGGCCATCAACGATGCGGCGACGGCGATGTTCCAGCACGGCGATTTCTCGCCCTTGGGCGACGGAATATCCGGCGCCACCATCGACGCCATGTTGCTCGGGGAGTAGCTCCGTTGTCCGGCGCCGGTACTGGCGCTCAGGGACTAGCCCTCCGTCTCGGGTCGGGATATATCGAGGTAGGCCCGACCCCTCGGTGACAGTTCATAGCCAATCTTGAGGCTGTTGGTCAGACCGAGATTTTTGAGCTTGCGAACGTCGAGCTTGAACGGCTTCGTTTCCCGGCCGACCATTTCGGCCAGATCGGGAGCTCGTCGGGCCGGGTGCTGTTCGATTAATGCCAGGGTCTGCCGAGTCCACGGACCCGATTTGCTGGCGTTGTCGAAGCGGAGCAATCTGGCGTCGATCTGGTCAATATCGGCTTCGCCCAGCGCGGTGTCGTTGGCCAAGACCTGCCGAGGGTCGGGCTCATCCAGCCGTTTGAACTCGACGCGGTACAGCCTGCGAGCCGAGCCATCTTCATGGAGGCCGACCGGTAGCTGCTCGATCACGTCGGCAACCGAGTCATAGCCAGCCTTGGTCGCGTCGGCTTGGGAAATGGCTTTGAGCGTGGTCACCTCAACCGCCAAGACTTCGATACGGCCACCACCGGTTCGATAGGGGCGGCCGGCGATCACAGTGGGCTTTTTCCAGCGACGGAAGGCGACGGTGATCGAACCGTCGGCGATGCCTTCCCAGAACGGCTTTGTGAAACGCAACTATCGCCTTCCAAGGTCGGTCATGAACCGCGCCCGAAGAATCGCTCCGGCCGGACGAGGATGGCGGTGCGCTTTTCATCTGCCATTACTCGGTCGTATTCGTCCCAGTCATCGTGGCTCCCGCCGGCAGAGATGAACACGTCGCGCAGCAACTGCGGGACGTTCTCTGGGTCGAAGCCTGTGAGCTGGTCATCGGGGCCGATGATCTCGAGTGGCCCGGCGACCGACGCCCAGTCCCAACTCACCCGAAACAGAATCGTGGCCCTCGGTGCGGCCCGAAAGCGACGGAGCTTGTAGCTATCGCCCCGAACCACGAGCCCCACCACCGGTTCGCTATCGACCGGGTGATCGAGTACGCCCGCGTTGACGACCGAGGCATGGACGGTGCCGTCGGCCATTGCCAGACTCACCGTCGCTAAGCCATGTTCACCTGCTACGAGGCGCCTGATATCTGAAATGTCAGCCATGGAGCCGATCTTACTGACCAGGGCCCTATTCCAGAGATTTCACGTACTGCTCGTTGCTCCCCCGGCTGGCCAGCCGATCATCTTCGACCGACATGTTCACCACCTTGAGGTGCCCGGCGGTCTTTGCCAGCGGATCGCGATAACGCGATGAGATCGACGGTGCTCCGTTAAACAACACTCGCACAAAGTTCCTAACCTGCGTATCCAACCTCATGGTTACTACCTCCGAGAGAATTATCGGCAGCTGCGCGCTGCCGTATCTACTCAACGGTTAGCCGGTCGGAAAGGTTCCTGAACGTTCGGGAAACTCGGCTCTCAGGTATACGGGTGGCTGGTGAGCCATGTCTAGGATCCGGCCCAGAAGACACTAGAGGAGATGCAATGAAACGAACCCCAAAACTACTCGCCTTGCTGTTAGCGCTGGCACTTGCAGCCGCAGCGTGTGGCAGCGACGCCGCGACCGACGCGGGATCAACCGCTGCCGAGGACGACTCCTCGATGACCGAAGACGACTCGTCGATGGAAGACGACGCTGAACACAGTGACGACGCCATGGAAGACGACGCCATGGAAGACGACGCCATGGAAGACGACGCCATGGAAGACGACGCCATGGAAGACGACGCCATGGAAGACGACGCCATGGAGGATGACGCTATGGAAGAGGGCGAGCTTTTGGGCCTCAGCATCGTCAGCATCGACTTCGATGCTGCGGAGGTCGTGATCGCCAACGCCGGGGATGCTGCGGTCGATCTCGATGGACACTTCCTCTGCAACTTCCCCGATTACCGAACGATCGCCGATGTCGGGTCGGTGGAACCAGGAACCTCGGTGACCGTTCCACTACCGGTCGCTCTCAGCCCAGTGGCGGGCGAGCTTGGCCTCTACACCTCGAACAGTTTCACCAGCCCCGACGCCATCCAGGCTTATGTGGAGTGGGGATCGGCCGATCACGAACGTTCTTCGGTGGCTGAGGCCGCCGGGATCTGGGACGGTGTGCCGCTAACCGTCGAGGGCAACATGCTGACCGTCGGCTAATTCGAGTCGCCCGCTCAGAAACAACCTAGAGAACGAACAAGCCCGGTCTGCGATGCAACATCGCAGACCGGGCTTTGTTTTCTGTCGGCAACAACGTTGGTCGATCGCCGGCTTCGCCTAGGTGATTGGCGGCGCTACATCACGATGGTTTCGGAGACCTGCACCTGGCCCCCCGATGTCAGCACCGGACAACCCTTTGCCATGTCCACAGCCTCTTCGAAGCTATCGGCACTTACGACGCTGTACCCGCTAAGCGTTGAGGCTGGACCGCCGTCGCTGACCGCGCCATCGGGAGCGACGGTTTTGTGGGCGGCGAATGGGTTGCCTCCGTCGATCAACTTGGCGCCGAGCCCTCCCATCCAGACTCCCCAGGCCGCCATGATCTGGTCCTGCTCTTCTTTCGACTCCGGCATACCGGACCCGCCGTGGTAGGTGAATACGAAGTTGGTCATCGTCGCTCCTCGACTACTTGGCAGCGGGCATTTCCCGACTGCTTGAAGATACGACGTAGGGCGATCGGCGAAATCGACAGCCAGCGGCAACAATTTCTCCGTGAACCAAAGGTGTTAGCAAAACGCAAATGGACCCGGGCCGAAGCCCGGGTCCATTTGCTAGTTCTTTAGACCTCTTGGATCTTGAGCTCGATGTCAACACCGGCTGGAAGTTCCAACCGCTGCAGCGAGTCAACCGTCTTGGGGTTTGGTTCCAAGATGTCGATAAGCCGCTTGTGGATTCGCATCTCGAAGTGCTCGCGGCTGTCCTTGTCCTTGTGAGGGGACCGGATCACACAGAAACGATGCTTCTCAGTCGGTAGTGGGATCGGGCCACGGAACTCAGCGTTGGTGCGAGCGACCGTTTCCACAATCTTCTTCGTCGACTGATCGACGATCTCGTGATCGTATGCCTTGAGTCGGATTCGAATCTTCTGCTTGCTCATCGGTTCTCAGTCCTACTTGATGATCTTGGTTACACGGCCGGCGCCGACGGTGCGGCCGCCTTCACGAATAGCGAACCGGAGACCCTCGTCCATAGCGATCGGGTTGATCAACTCGACGGTCATCTCGGTGTTATCACCGGGCATACACATCTCGGTGCCCTCAGGCAACGTCACAGCACCGGTGATGTCGGTGGTCCGGAAATAGAAC
>JBOEHD010000310.1:0-12034 GCA_050633745.1 Acidimicrobiales bacterium | reverse complement strand
ACCGTGGAGACCGCACACTTCGATGAAGAAGCCAACGATTGGCGCCTGGCTCTTGCCGACGGATCCGAGGCATCTCACCAGGTCGTCGTCTCTGCTACCGGCGGTTTGACGGCACCGAACTATCCCCGGATCGAGGGACGTGATGTGTTCACCGGCCCGATGTGGCACTCAGGCTCATGGCAGCACGATGTCGACCTCACCGGCAANNCGGGTTGCCATCGTCGGCAGTGCAGCCAGCGCGGTTCAGGTGGTGCCCGAGGTGGCGAAACTGGCTGCCGAGGTCACGGTCTATTCCCGGACTCCGAACTGGGTGATGCCTCGCCACAACCGCGCCTACCTCGATAGCGAAAAGCACGCGATGCGCACCGCTGAGGGCTGGCATCGCGTCCGGCGCCACCAGTACCGCAGCACACTTCTGTGGCAGCAGGCGTTTGAAAAGCGAGCGGCTGCGGTGGCCGAGTTGCGGGCCGGGGTCATGGGCCACATGACCGACGCCATCGACGACCCCGAGCTGATCGCCGCTCTGACCCCGAACTATGAGCCGGGCTGCAAACGTATTCTGGTGTCTGACGACTACTACCCCGCCCTGGCTCTGGATCACGTGACGTTGATCCCCCATGGGGTCGAAGCCCTGACCGACTCGACCGTAATTGCCACCGACGGCTCCGAGACAGCGGTCGACGTCGTGATCTTATGCACCGGGTATCGCCTCGGTGGGCGATCGGACGGGCGTCCAGCAGCGGAGATCTACGGCCGCGGCGGCGATGACCTCCGCTCAACGTTCGCGCGAGCCCCCGAGGCCTATCGAAGCGTGGCCGTCCCGGGATTCCCGAACTACTTCATCGTCGGCGGTATCAACGGATCCCCGGGACACGCGCCCGTCTTTCTGAACTCGGAACTACAAACCGACTACATCGCTCGCTGGATCGAGCGGCTCGCAAGCGAGGATCTCGCCTCAATCGAAGTGAGGCTCGACGCCACCCGAGACTACAGCGCGTCCATCCAGGCCGAGCTGCAGCAGATGAGCTGGGCCGGCGACTGCCCCGGCTGGTACCGAGACAAACAGGGTCGGATCTTGCCCTTCTTCCCCGGGTCATGGGCCCGGATGCGGCGAGAGCTCCGAGACCTGCGCGACGAAGACTTCCTGCTGAGGTGATTCTTGGCGCGTTGGCCATCGACGCGATAAACATCGCACATGGCTCTCACCATGGATGACCTGCTGGCCCGTCAAGAGATCGCCGATGTAATCCTACGCTACGCCCGTGGGATCGACCGACTCGATTTCGACCTGGTCCGCTCCTGCTATCACCCCGATGCCTACGACAACCACGGCAGCTACGCCGGCGACATCGACGGCTTCATCGAAATGTGCGACAAGTTTCTACGGAAGTGGTCGGCGACCATGCACTTCATGGGAAACATGCTGATCGAGGTCGATGGCGACGTGGCCAAGGCCGAGACGTACGCCGTTGCCTACCACCACCTGGCCGAGGAGGGCAGCGATGGCGGGGGTGTCACCGGCAAGGATGACGTCTTCGGGATCCGCTACGTCGACCGGTTCGAGAAGCGAGACGGCAAGTGGCTGATCGCCCACCGCGTCGTTGCCACCGAATGGCGGCGGGTCGAACCGGTGACCAAGGCCCCGGTTCGAGGCCAGGTCGGGGTGTGGGGCACTCGCGACGGCGAGGACGTTATCGATTGGATCATGTCGGCCACCGCGCCGGCCTAGTCCGAAGGCTCAGACCCGAAAGCTGAGGGATATGGAGATCGAACAGACCGCAAAGAATCAGCAGGGGCTGGCCGGGATTCGGCTGCTCGAACTTGGTGGAGGCGTCGGCCTGGCCTGGTTTGGCAAACTGTTCGCCGATCTCGGCGCCGACGTAGTGCGCTACGAGGGCGTAGGTGACCGGGTCCGGCAACGGCCACACGATGTGCACCGTTGGCTGAACGCAAACAAGCGATCCGCCACCACCGGTTGGGACGAGCTGGTCGCCGGGGTCGACGTGGTCGTCCATGATCTTTCCCCTTCGGCGATCTCGGAGCGGGCGATGAGCCACGAGCAGCTCGCAACGTTGGCGTCGCCGCGCCTCGTGGTCGCCGCGGTCACACCCTTCGGCACCTCCGGTCCCTATGCCGACTACGTGGCCGAGGAGCTGAACCTTATCCACGCCGCTAGCTGGGGTTTCCTGTCGCCAAGTGCCGCCACTGATGAGACGTTGCCGCCGCTCAAGGCGCCTGGGCATCACGCCTCGATCTTGGTGGCCAACGTGGCTGCCGCGGCCACGTTGGCGGCCTTCGATCGAGCGGAACGGACCGGGGTTGGTGCCTTCGTCGACTTCTCCTCGTTTGCCGCCGCGGCCAAGATGACCGAGACGGCGATCGCAGGGGCCTCCTACCTCGGTGAGGATGCTTCGAGGCTCGGGGTCAAGACGGTGCTGCCGTGGTCGGTCTATGAATGTGCGGACGGCATGATGCAGGTGCTGTGCGTCGAGCAGCCGCAATGGGAAGCGCTTGTCGAGCTGATGGGGAACCCGGAATGGGCTCAACTCGACGTCTTCGCCACTCTCGAAGACCGCCAAGACAACACCGATCTGCTCGACATCTATCTTGGTGAGTGGCTCGCTACCCAGAAGGTCGACGAGTTGTACCTAGCGGCGCAGGCCACTCGGATTCCATTCACCCCGGTCAACTCGATGGCCCAAATCGAACGCCATCCGCAGTACAAGGCTCGCGAATTCTTTGCCACCACCCCCGATGGGTTGACGGTCCCCGGGGCCGGGTTCAAAACCGACCAGCCCTGGTGGAATCTGCGGACCGACGCTCCCGAATTGGGCCAGCACGACGGTGAGGGCTGGTTGGCCCGCAAAACGCCGGAAGCCGAGCCAGCTGTTGATGACGGTACTGGTGGGACAGGTGCTGCTGATGAACCAGTCAACTCCGGGAACGACTCAACCGCTCGACCGCTTGAAGGGGTCCGGGTATGCGACTTCACCTGGGTCTGGGCCGGACCATTTTGTACGCAGTATCTGGCCCATCTCGGCGCCGATGTCATTCGACTCGAATCTCCCGATCGGTTGTGTTTGTTCCGACGCCTGGCGTTCAACCCACCGGATCAACCGCTGGAGCCGGACTCGGCCGGGGTGTTCCACACCTACAACTCGGACAAGCGCAGCGTCGGTATCGATCTACAGCATCCCGACGCTCACGAGATCATCCGGCGACTGGTCGCCACCAGCGATGTTGTGATCGACAACTTCGGTGTCGGGGTTATGGCCAGCCTCGGTTATGGGGTCGACGACCTGCGGGCTATCAATCCGGACGTCATCGTTGCCTCACTCACCGGCTATGGCCAGACGGGTCCGTCGGCGAGTTACATGGCCTATGGCCCGGCCGGTGGCGCATTTTCAGGCCTGTACTCCGCAAACGGCTACGAGGGCGGGCTGCCAGCCGAGACGGGGATCGCCGTCGGTGATCCATGCACCGGCATCACCGCGCTGTGGTCGGTCGTGTCGGCCCTCGTTGCCCGGCGCCGCAATGGTGAGGTGGCCAGAATCGATGTGGCCATGGTCGAGGCGGTTGGCGCCAGCATCGGTGAGATCTGGATGGAATACCTGGCCACCGGAGAGTCACCGACGCCGCGGTCAAACCGCGACGCGATGTGGGCTCCACATGGCTGCTATCCGGCAGCCGGCGACGACGAGTGGATCAGCATCGCCTGCACCACCGAGGAAGCCTGGCGAGCCTTGGCCGAAGTGATCGCCGGGCCAGGCCTAGCCGACGACGAACGATTCGCCACAATGGAGCGACGGAAGGCAAACGAAGACGCGCTCGATGAGATCGTTTGGGCCTGGTCCAGCCAGGGCGAACGTTGGGAGCGTTGTCGGGTGCTTCAAGCAGTCGGTGTGGCGGCCCTGCCGTCGATCTCGCCGCTGGAACTTTGGCAGGGCGACCCCCAGCTCGAGGCGCTCGACATGCTGGAGCGACCGGAGCATCCGGTCACCGGCAGCCACGTCGTACCCGGTCTGCCATGGCGGATGAGTACCGGTCCAAACGGTCTGCGGCGCCCAGCCCCAATGCTGGGCCAACACAACGAAGACGTCCTGGTCGATCTACTCGGCTTCAGCCGAGCCGAGGTAGAGCATCTGCAACAGTCAAACGTGCTGAAGTAGTGGCCACCTCTACGACTGCGGGGTTGACCCGTTGAGAGTGATCGTTACGGTCGCCGTGTCCGACAGCGCCGGGGTTCCATTGTCGGTGATGGTGTAGGTCAGCACCAGTGTGTCGCTCTGACCTACCAGAAGGTCGGCGACATCCTCTGGTTCGAAGTAGAAGACGAGGTTCGTCCGGGGGATCCCGGGCGGATCGAAACCGCCTCCGATCTGGATCGTGAGGGGCCGGTCGCCACTCGACCGAACCGGTTGCGGCGCACCATTGGCGATGACGCTGACCGGATTACCCGTTGCCGGGTCCGGGTAGGTCACGTTGCTGATCGTCACCTGATCCCCGTTGCCTGCTGCGTCGGTGTTTGGGTCGCTGTCGTTGACGGTGATGCTGCGAGTAAACCCGCCATCGCTTACCGGCGTCGTGTAGAAGTCGTCGACGGCATCTGGGGCATTGTTACCGGGGACGTTGGTGAAGATACACGCAAAGTTCTCACCCGGATCGAGATCGACCACAACGGTGCCAGCCTCAACGTCAACGACGGTCCCATCATCAGGGTCGTTGCAGGTAATGTCGGTCAAGGACCATCCATCCACTGGCTCTTGGGTGAAGACGTTCGCCTGGTCCGCAATAAAGTCCGACGAAAACGTCAGGGCGCGGCTGACACCGTCGTCTGAAATGGAGGTCGTTAATTTTACGAACAGGATTCGATAGCTGTACCCGAAGAGCCGAGAATCATCCGGAACGGTGTCCTGGACGATGGTGAATCCGGATCCCGCGACGCGATTGGTAAATCTGCAGGTCATGTCCGAGAACAGCTGGACATACAAGTCGTCGGTAGCTGGCTCTCCCACTAACCCACCTTCGCCGCAGTCGATTAGCTGTATGTCATAGCCCGCTGGCACGACTTCGCCGACCAGATAGTCATCGGCAGGCAGGGTGAACGTGGTACTGGTTCCACCGGCAGGAGCGATGGTGGCAAACGGATTGGGGATTGTGTCGTTAGGGGTGATCTCGTCCGGGCCGTCGGCGTCGAAGAGGGTGAACTGCCAGTCGGCAGCTGGGGGCGTCGTGTCAGGAGCCAGCGATTTTGCGTAGGTCAACTGGTAGGTGATCCGCTCGTAGCTGAACGTGCAGGTCACGTCTTCACCGGCATCGAGGTCGATCGTGGCTCCGAAGTCGTCTGTTAGGTAGAAGATGTCGTCATCGCCGACGCAGAGCAGTGAGCTATTCCAGCGGCCGCTTCGACCGGTCAGCACGGTGTAGTTCCCCGGCGCTTGGTCAGCGAAGAGAATCGAGTCTGCAACGCCGTCATTGTCTTCGACCAGCGGATCATCGAGGATAAAGGCGCCAAGCTCCGTGCTGGAGAACCTGAAGTCCTGGGCGCTGTCGGTATCGACGTCGGCCACGTAGGAGTTGTCGAGCACGATGGTGATAGACCCAGACTCATCTAAACCCTGAACGGTGACCTCAACCGTTCCGACAGCCGAGCCGCCGTTACCGTCCTCGATGTTATAGCTGAACGAATCGACGAGGGAGTCGCCAGAGTCGAGGGCTTGCAGTGTCGCCGACCCGGTCGGATCGTAGGTGAACGAACCATCGGCGTTGATCGTCACCGCGGCGTCATTCGGCGTGGTCAGCGTGGCGGGGATAACGGTCACTGGATCCCCGTCGGGGTCGCTGTCGTTGGCCAGAACACCCGGTGCAGCGATTGACAGCGCCGTCTCTTCGTCTGTCGATTCCTCATCAAGCACAGCAACCGGATCGTCGTTACGACTGAGTACGACGTGCAGCGCATCTATCTGCTCGTTACCGAAGCGATGATCGTCTCCGTCGAAGAAGGTGGAGAATGTGCCAGACGTTGGGTCTCCAAGGTTGCCTGCGAAGACGATCACATCGTTGTTGTCACCGGAAAGGCCCGGGACGTTGTAGCCGTTAAACGATGTGGCGTAGACGTCGCCGCTGTCCTCGTCGATGGACACACCGGCCAGATCTTCGGCGGCCAGGTCGACATCCGACCCATCGAACAACAGGCTCCAGGTGCCTGGCCCGCTTATGTTGATCAGGTCTTCGTTACGACCGAGCATGTTGCCGCCACCGGTCTTTGGCACGTTGAAACTGCCAGCGGTGCTGACCGTCACGTCCCCAAGGAAAATGGTGAGGGCGGAGATGTCTTCCGCCGCTGTGGTGAGACCAAAGTCAGTGCCGTCGAAGATCTTCGTGAAGAACCCGGTGGTGCTCTCGCCGAGCGTTGTTGCATTGAACTCGACGATGTCAGAGTCATCAACGGTGCCAAGGCCGGTGATGGTCACCGGGTTCTGGAACGACATGAAGATTCGGCCGCCTTTTTCAATGGTGAATCCGTTCACGTCGGCCCCGGCTGGGAGCACGTCGGAACCATCGAAGAACAGCTCCCAGGTATCGAGCGCGTTGTCGAACACCAGGATGTCTTCATCGGCAAAGATGATCCCGTCAACGGTGCCAAATGATGTGGAGGACAGGTAGATCTTGTCTCCCTCTGTTACCTCGGTCCGCTCGCCAACAAAGATCGACAGTGTCGCATCGCTGAAACCGAGCACATTTTCCAGTCGGTAGTCGACGGTGAACACACCGGTGAAGCCAATGGGCGGCACAAAGGTGAACGAGCCGTCAGACCCGATCGAGATCGATCCATCGAAGAACGCAACGTTGCTGCCAGCAGCGTGAGTTGTGACGTCGTCCAGCGGGTTGCTGCCACCGCCAAAGCTGACGATCTGAGCCGCAGGATCGCCGAGCGTGTCGTTGGCAAACAAAGCGCCGGATGGACCGCCAACACCCACCTCGATCGAAGTATGGAACGCGTCGCCTGGCGAACTGTTGGTTGCCGGACCATCATCGGATGCAAGAGGAACGGCGCCAACCAAGGTGTCTTCCGAGGTGCTGTTGTTTGCGATATTCGGGTCACCGGTGCCAGCGGCGACCACCGCCGAGTTTGTGATGGTGCCAGCCGTGCCATCGTCGACGATGACATTCAGTATGTACTGCGCAGAACCGTTAGCCGGGATATCGCCGAGGGAGCAGGTGAGCCCGTTCGGGTCTTGCTGGCAGCCGTCGGTTGCAGCAAAGGTGACTCCGGCGGGAGGTGTGTCGGTGACGACGACGTTCTCAGCGGTATCGGGGCCTGCATTGGCAACCGTGACGGTGTAGGTAAGCAAGTCGCCTGGCAGGACCGGATCGGCTGAATCGGTTTTGGTAATCGAAAGGTCGGCATCGCCTGGAGGTGGTGGGGCCAGAATCTCGACGTGCAGACCATCGATCTGTTCCCCACCGAAGCCGTGACCATCGCCGTCCCAAAACAGATCGAACGTTCCCGAAGTGGCTTCGCCGGTCGTGCCGGTGAAGACGAACACGTCATCACCATCGCCGGTGAGGCCCGGCACGTTGAAGTTATTGAGCGAAGCCCCGTACAGCTCGCCGGTGAACTCGTTTACCGAAGCTCCCCAAAGATCCTCGGTGCTCAGGTCAACGTCGGACCCATCAAAGCGTCTTGCCCAGGTGCTAGCGTCGATAGTGATCAGGTCTTCGTCGGCTCCGGTCAGATTGCCGCCGCCGGTCTTTGGCACATTGAAGCCGCCGAGGGTGCTGGCGGTGATGACTTCACCTTCCAGGATCAGCGCTGAGATGTCCTCGTTTGCGGTTGTAAGGCCTACGTCAGAGCCATCGAGTACGACCGAGAAAGTGCCCGCGGTGTCTGGCCCAAGACTGGTGGCAAAGAACAAGACCACGTCTGAGTCATCGACGATGCCGAGCCCGGGGATTGAGACCGGGGCGGTAAACGACATAGCGATCGTCGTGGGTCCCGCGACGGCAAACCCATCAACGTCGGCGCCAACGGGTAATACATCAGACCCGTCAAAGTGCAGAGACCACTGGTCACTAGACGTGTCATATTTGAGGATGTCCTCGTCGGCGAAGGTGATCCCGCCCACCGTGCCTCCGGTGGTCGAGCTCAGATAGACATGGGCATCACCGGTGGTGACCGACGCCGCGGCGCCGTTGCCGAAGCTGAGCGCTGCAACCACCGCCATCAATATGACAGCGGCAAGACCAAACAAACGACGCACGAGACCCCTCCAGGTGGCGACCTTTCCGCAAAGGCCGCTCAGACGTGATGGCGAGCCTAGTTTTCTCGTAAGGATCTAATCTAATGCTCAGGCAAATCTGCCTAGGCAGCGAGGCCGCCCTTTTAGCCAGCGGTGACTTCGACAGGAATGCCGTTGAGCTGGCAATTACCGGAGAGCGCGTCGAGGGCTGCGTCGTCGGTGAGGGCGTTGGAGTTCACGCCGGGCTTCGTCTTGGCGGTTTGCATCTCGATGCCCGCCTCGTCGTAACCCCAACCATGGGGCAGGCAGACAACACCGGGCATGACCTCATCGGTGATCTCGACCGCTGCTGAAACCTTGCCGACACGAGACTGCACCTGCGCCGCTCCCCCGTCGACAAGACCCAAACGGCCAGCGTCATCGGGATGAACCTGCAGTGTGCAGTCGGTCTTGCCCTTAATCAGCACGTTCAGATTGTGCATCCATGAGTTGACCGTCTTCAGATGACGGCGCCCGATCAACACCAGCTGCTCGTTGGCCTGGCCAAGTTCGGCGAACGCCGTTGCCAAACGAGCCATGTCATCGACGATCGGCTGCGGAGCGAGCTCAACCGTGCCGGATAGGGTTTTGATAGCGCTGGGGAACCGCTCGACTAGCGGACCGAAGTCGGCGCCGCTCGGGTGCTCGTCGATGAGTTTGCGCAGCGTTAGACCATCGGGGCTGGCGCCAAAACCGTCGCCAACGTGGCCGACCCGCAACCGGAAGTCGACGATCTGTTCAGACCAGGTCCACTGGCTGAGCGCTTCGAGGATCTCGCCCTTATCGCGACCGCTGATCGGTGACGACGCTCGTCCGACTTCCTGGCTGACCATCTGATCCATCATCAGATCGTGCACCGATGCCGGGTCGGCGTCGTGAGGCTGACCAGCGACGACCAGCGAGAGGCGGCTTAGAATCTCCTCCTCGCGCATGCCGTCGGTCTGGAACACCGCCGGCGAGTACTTGGCGAAGGTGCGGATCATCGCTCCTTCGAACGCGAAGTCGTAGTGGCTACGTTCGAGGGGCGATGTTGGCGGCAGGATCACATGGGCGTGGCGAGCGGTGGCGGTGACATAGGGGTCGACGACAACCAGCAGGTCGAGCTGCTGCATGGCCTCGTTTATGCGGTCGCTGTTCGGAAACGAACGCACCGGATTGCAGCCCAAAACGAATAGTGCCCTGATGGCCTCGTCCCCGGGTGTGGTGATCTCCTCGGCCAAGGTCGCGGCCGGCAGCTCACCCTTAACCTCGGGCCGGCCCGACGCCCGACCGTTCCAGCGACCCATCTTGAAGCCGCGACCACCGGGCGGAGACGGGGCGAGGTTTTGGGTTGGGGCGCAGTTGAACATGACCCCGCCCGGCCGGTCGAGGTTGCCGGTGAGCACGTTGAGCACATCGGTGGCCCAGCTGGCAATCGTGCCGAACTCAACGGTGTGGGCACCCATGCGACCGTAGACCGCGGCGGTCGGCGCGGCGGCCAACTCGCGGGCGATGCGGCGAGTGGTTTCGGCGGCGATGCCGCAGCGATCGGCCACTGTCTCCGGCGAGTACGGCTCTGCTAGCTGGCGCGCTTCGTCGACACCGCTCACGTGCTCTTCGAGGCGACCGATCTCCACCAGGTCTTCGGCGAAGAGGGTGTGGATCAGAGCCAACAGCCAGAACGAGTCGGTTCCGGGAACGATCGTGAGATGCTCCGAGGCGTTCTCAGCGGTCTTTGTTCGGCGAGGGTCGACCACCACATATTTGCCACGCTCCCGTAGCGCTTCCAGCCGACCTGGAAAGTCCGGCACGGTAAGCAAGCTGCCGTTCGAAACGTAGGGGTTCGCTCCCAGCATCAGCAGGTAGTCGGTGCGATCGAGGTCGGGCAGCGGGAACCAGTCGGGTCGGCCCCACATCAGACCGGCGCTCACATGCTTTGGCATCTGGTCAACCGTCGACGCCGAGAAGACATTGGTGCTGCCGATAGCCTTCAGCACCGCTCGGGTATAGAGCAGGCCGCCAAGATTGTGCACCACCGGATTGCCGAGCACGCTGCCAAGCGCTTGACGACCGTGGGCTTCGACGATCGGAGCCAGTCGACGTTCGATCTCGGCGAACGCCTCATCCCAGGTCGCTTCTTTCCAACCATCGTCGGTGCGGATACGGGGGCTGGTGAGTCGATCGGGATCCTCGTGCAGCTGCTTCAGCGACGAACCCTTGGGGCAGATGAAACCCTTCGAGTATGGGTCGTTCACGTCGCCGCGGATCCGCACCACCTGGTCACCTTTGGTGGTGATTTCAAGCCCGCAGCACGCCTCGCACAGCGGGCACGTGCGGTGATGGGTCTCGACGTCTGCTTGAGCTTCGGCTGCCATCAACCAAATCTAGGCGAGATGTCGACTCACCGAGCAGTTGAACATCACCGCTCGGAGGCACCCGGCCAGGCCTGCCGGGTCAGCCTCGTCTGGCCATCAGGTCACGCCAGGCCTGCTTTGGGGTGCCATCGTGGCGCAGCAGGCCAAAGTTGGATTCCAAATCGGCGGGATTGGTGGCGTTGTCTCGGTGGGCGTAAAGCAAGATCGGGCCGGTCCAGGACCAGTCGGCAGCGACCTCCATCGCTTCGATGATCTGCGCCGCCTGCTCCACTTCGCTGACCGCTCGGCTCGAGGTACCGGTTGGCGCACCGTACTCGGTCAACCAGATGGGCTTGTGGCCATGGCCGGCATCGGCGAGCAGATCATGGAACCTGGGGAGGTTGTGGAACGGGTTCCACGCTGCCGAAGCGGGGTCGATCGGGCGAGCTGGATAGCTGTAAGGGTGGATGGCGAATCCGTCGAACACCTCAGCGGCGCCGGCCTCGATCATCCGTCTGGTGAAGGTCATCGGAGAGAGAGCGCTGCCATCCGGCTCGTCGGCGGCCGGAGCGAGACCACCACTCAGGATGGTCAGATCGTTTCGTTTTGCCCGCATGGCGGCCGCGGCTGGCTTCACCAGATCGGCGTAGAGCTCCGGATTTGGGGTGGGGCCCCAGAAGATGGCCACGTTTGGCTCGTTCCAAAGCTCGAAAGTTGTGACCCCACGCTGGCCGTACCGCTCGGCGACAGCGGCCGCGAACCTGGCGTAGTCGGCTGGATCGATGGGCGGCGAGTAGGACGAGGCGCCTGCTGGCCTAGCCCACTTCGGCGACTCAGTAATCAACCCGAGGACTTCCAGCCCCCGATCTCGGGCTGCGTCGACAACCCGGTCGGTTCTATGCCAGTGGTAAGTGCCCTCGTTGCCTTCGATCTCCGACCAGTCAAAATCGAGGCGGAGCCAGGTTGCACCGACCTCCGCCATACGATCGAGGTCGGCGTACAGCTCCGAGTCGGACTCGTCTGGGAACCACCCGCCGGGCGAGAACCCATAGACCGGTGATGCGGCAGCGGGTTTGGCCGTACCCGCCGACCGGGTGGTCGTGGTCGACCTGGGCGGGGCGGTGGACGCTATCGGCTGCGAGTCTGAGGTTTGCTGCAAGCCAGCGGTTGGCATGGTGGTTGACGTCGTCGGCAGCGAACTTGTTGTCGGCAGCGAGGTCGGGCTGTCGTCTGTTGCATCGACGACCGAGTCCGACCCAGCGTCGACTCCTCGTACCGGAGCGCTGCTGTCCGAAGCTGCAGGCTCCGGTGTGACCTCTACGGTTGAGAGCTCCGGACCTGCCGACGTCTGCCGCACCTCATCCGATGTGCCATCGGCGTCAAACGCGACAAACACCACGAAGGCAATCAAGCAGAACA
>JBOEHD010000309.1:0-6149 GCA_050633745.1 Acidimicrobiales bacterium | reverse complement strand
AGAGGTAGTTTCCGGGATGAGGGTCGCCGTTGAAGGCGTGGATTTGGTAGATGGCACCAAACGAGAACCGAAATAGCGTTTCAGCCGCCAGGTTTCGCTCCTCCATCGACCAGTCGACCACTTCATCAAATCGGGAGCCGGTGGCCAACTCGCTTGTTAGCACCTGCTTTGAGGAGTAGCGATCGATGACCGCTGGCACGGTGACGAATGGGTGTCCGTCGAAGTGTGAACGGAAGTGACGCTGGTTTGCTGCCTCGAGTTCGTAGTCGAGCTCCTCGTGGAGTCGGGACTTGATCTCCTCGGTGATAGGTCCCGGGTCAACGCCGGGGAAGAGGGCTGCCAATCCGCCGAACAACCAGCCTGCGTTGCCGAGATCCGATGCAACCGCATCGGCGACACCCGGATACTGCACCTTGACGGCCACCGCTTGGCCTTCATGGGTAATGGCCCGGTGAACCTGCCCGATCGACGCTGCGGCGATCGGTACCGGGTCCCATTCGGCGAACAGCTGATCGGGATGCTGGCCGAGGTTGGCTTCGATCTGTTCGGCGGCCAGCTCGCCGCTCATCGGGGGCGCATCGCTTTGCAGCGAAGCTAGGGTTTGGCGAACGGTGTCTGGCAGGCCGGTGTCGAGGTAGCTGGCCATCTGCCCCACCTTCATCATGGCGCCCTTCATGTTGCCCAGCTCCCGGGTCACATCCTCGGCGGTCTTCAGTTGGAACTCGGTGTCCAGCTCCTCTTTTCGTCCCGCGGAGGCGAATGTTCTGCGGGCCCGGAGCATGGCGTAGCGGCTCCCACCCCTGGCTCCAAGCTTGGCCAACCTAAGGTTGCGCTGCGCCAGACCCTTGCCGGCGACCGGGGCTATCGCCTTGCCATCGAAGCGTCTTGATAGAAAACCGACCAGGCCAATCACGGCGGCAGCGGACAATACGGTACGACTGTTTGGTGATCTCATCTCGCAGCCCATCGTAGAGGTGCGACGACCGGTGCGGCTGACCCACCGGGGCCAAAGCATCTGCCCTAGCGGTAATCGCCTGGGAGTAAACGTCGCTACGATTCCGACCATGGCTGGTCGACCTCTTAACGACACCGAGATCGAGTCATACGATGTGCTGTCGCCCGAACTGGCCCGTCGGGTGCGGATCGTGCAGATCGCTTTTATACCCGGCGGTTACGCAGGCATGACGCTCGGTTGCACCGTGCTGCTGGCTCGTCCGGTGAAGCCAGACGGAAGCAGCACCCTGCTGGCCCACGAACTAGTCCATGTCCGACAGTGGCAGGAGCTAGGCGTCGTCGGGTTTTCGGCCCGCTACCTGAACTCGTTTGTCAGGAACATGGCCAAACACCGCCGCTGGAAGCTGGCCTATCACAACATCGACGCCGAGATAGAGGCCAAGCAGGAGGCAACTGACTGGCTCCGCAGACGCACTCGCGACAACCTCTAGTGCCGAGGACTTGCTTGCGGTATTAGTAGGGGTAGTCCGACGCGTCGTCGAGCCAGCAGCCGCCGACGCCAGCCTCAAGACCGGTGGCTTGGCTACGAATCAGCTTCCAGGTGCCGTCGGCCTTAGCCATCGTGGCTCTGGCCTGGACGGTGCGCACGCTCTCGCTGACGATGGAGCCATCGGCGACGTCGTATGTGACCTGATCGTTCACCAGGCAGCTGACCAGTTCAGCTACACCCTCTTCCAAGCTCTCGATTCGGACCCGGAGCGAGGAGTTCTCGTCGAGACCCTCGACCGCTGGGCTGTCGGGCTCCCGGATGGCTTGGCCATTGGTGAACAGTTCTGACAGTTCCCGGTAGGCAGCATCCAACTGCTCGCCAGCGGCCAGGTTGTAAAGCGTGGGGTAGTCGGCAGCGGCATCGGCAGTTGGGGCACGGCGGGCGATGTCGAAGGCATACCAGTACGCCTCGTACCGTCGGGCTAGGTATGCCTCTAGCTCAGTGCCACTGAGGGCTTCGCCGGTCTCGTTGAGGATCGCTCCGACCTCGGCCGCTGTCTCAGCGGCCAGTTCGCTACCGTCAGCGTCGGCGTTGACCGATTCGCCGGCCTCGGTGCCGTCTTCGCTTGCTTGGATTTGTGCGGTGCCGGTGTCGGGCGCGGCGTTATCGAACGTTTGAGCCTGGACTGCTGCAGCTTCTGGCTCTGAGCCATCGGAGCTGCAAGCTGCCATGGCCAATGCAAACACCAACACTGCGGCCAGCGACCGCATCGCCGTTGGCAACGCCCTTGCCGACTGTCGTCGAGCGCTGGTCTTCCCGGTGCTGGTTCGCCCGGTATCGATTAGTTCGTTCTCTGTGTTCACTGTAAGCCGCGTCTTCATCGCCCACCTGTTGATCTCAGGCACCGCCGGCGCCGCCAACCGATCGTTCGAAGCCTCGTAGGCGCTCCAACGATTCGTTCCGAACACCGATGATAGCGCTTCAGATTTCTAAATCTATTCAGGCCCCATAGGCAAGGTTGTTGACCTATCCGGGAGGGTTCACGCCGGGGTGAATCTAGTATTTGCCTGTGGGACGCTTCCAAAACCGGCTGTTGATAGTGGCGATTCTGGCCCTTATGGTGCAGTTTTTTGGTCTGGCCACCCCGGCCGCCGGAGCGCACTCCGACCCGGTCATCATCAACAGTTTGAACGACACCGGCCGCTATCTGGAGCTCACGGACGACAGCCTCGATGTCGCTCTCGATGCGGCAAACGCCGACGGCATAGCATTTGCCTGGCTCGATCAAGGCGGCGACAGCCGAGTCGCTGAGTCCCTGGCCGATGATTTCATCGAGGACCTCGACGAAATCGGGTCTCGCTACCGCACGGTGATGGTCCTGACTTCCGAGGGCTTCGCCGCTTCGTCGACCGCCTTCACCAGCGACCAGATAAGCGCCGCTCTCGACGCATCGTTCGACAGCTTCGCCGCCGGGGCCGCCAGCAGAGGCGTCGATCAGTTCAGCCTTACGCTCAGCGGCTTCCTCAGCGGTCAGACCACAGCCACCACGACCGGGAACGGCGCAGGGACTGGCGGTGCTGGCTCGGGCGGCGGCATTGGTTTCGGCACCATCATCCTCGGTATCGCGGTGCTTGGCGGCGGCTTCCTGATGTTCCGACGGTTTAGCAACAACCGCAAGCTGAAGCGCCAAGAGGCCATCGAAACCGAAGAGGATCGGGCCGAGATCAAAGAACAGCTGAAGAACAATGCCGATCGGGTGATCACGCTCGGCGATCGAGTCATTGCCAGCGGCAATCAGCAGCTGATCAAGCGCTACGAGGAAGCCAGCGCAACGTACCAAGACGTCAGCCAGAGCGTAGACGGCGCCCAAACCGGGGCCGAGGTCGACGAACTCGATGACCGCATCGATCATGCCGAGTGGCAATTCGAAGCGATCGAAGCGGAGCTGAGTGGCCTACCGATCCCCCGTTCCCCTGCCGAGCGGGCCGCAGCGGAAATCCCAGCACCCACTGCCCCTGCACCATCGGGCCAGAACGACGACACCGTCGTAACCTCGCCTCGCACCGGTCGCCAGTATCCAGCCCCCGGCGCCAGCCGCAGCGCAGGCCGACGCCGTACAACCGGTCGCAGTACCGGTCGAAGTAGGGGCATGGGCGGCATGGGTGGTGCACTTGGCAGCATCCTCGGCAGCATCGTTCTAAACGGTGGCCTCGGAGGACAGTCTCGTCGCAGCCAGCGCCGCAGCGGCGGTATGGGCGGCGGCCTCGGCGACATTCTGAGCGGTGGCAACCGGCGAACAACCTCTAATAACCGTCGTAGCGGTGGAAGTGGCGGCTTTGGTGGCCTTGGTGGCGGCGTGCTCAAACGGGGTGGCTCTAGCAGCGGCACCAGGCGAAACACTCGCACCGGTAGCTCTGGCCGCAGTCGCTCCACGAGAAGCCGTGGCCGCGGCGGCCGAAGCTTCTAGGCGAAAACCGCCGCACGGCCATGGATGTACTGGCCGGTTCAAGCAGCATCCGCGAAAATGTCACAGCAGTCGAGCAGGATAGGGACTCGTATGGCTGACTTGCCGCAGCACCTTTCACCATCTTCTGCCACCGCGTTCGAGGGCTGCCCGCGCCGCTGGCAGTTCAAATACGTCGAACGCCAGCCTGAACCATCGGGGCAGGCCGCCCTTGTCGGTTCTTTCGCCCACCGGGTTCTCGAGCTGCTGTGCGAATTTCCGGCCATCGACCGCACGGTCGACCACGCAAAAGAGCTGGCAAAGCAGGTCTGGCCCGAGTTCGAGACCGACGAAGACTTTTGTAGTCTTGAGCTCGATAACGATGCGGCCCGAGCCTTCCGATGGCAAGCGTGGATCGCCATCGCCGGCCTTTGGGATATCGAAGACCCGGCCAAGGTCGAGGTGGTCTCGACCGAGCAGAAGGTCAAGGTCGATCTGGGTTCGGTGCCCTTCGTGGGCATCGTCGACCGGGTAGATCGTATGGCAGGCAAGCTGGTGGTCAGCGACTACAAGTCGGGCACGTTGCCCGGGGTTCGCTGGCGAGACGACAAGATCCGTCAGGTGATGCTCTACGCCGCAGCGCTACAGGAATCGATGGACGAAGCCCCGGATCGGGCTCGGCTGCTCTACCTCGGCCAAAGAATTCTCGATGTGCGGGTAACCGATCGCCGGATCGAGGAAGCGGTTGGCTCCCTCGGCGAGGTATGGGACGGAATCAACACCGCCTGCAGCGAAGACACGTTCGAGCCACGGCCAACCGTGCTCTGTGGCTGGTGCCCATTTATCGATCAGTGCCCCGAGGGCCGGGCCGAGATAGCCCGCCGCGTTGATGCAGGCTCCATGCCCGCTCATGCCCCTGCCGCCGCCGCACTGGTGGCCTAGGTACCGCGTAGCCAAAGTTTCTGCGGTAGATCACAGGCGAAGTGCTCAAGTTTGAGTGGGTCGCGGCCGATCTTGACTTCATAGGAGTTTGAACGGCTTGTCCCCGCAACGGGAGTGGCCATGAAGTCAGGATCAGGGTCATGGCTGTTATCGATCAACCACAAGTCGCCGTCGCCAAACCAGGTTGGTATCCCGACCCTCATCAAGAGCACAACCTCCGCTATCACGATGGCCAGGTGTGGACCGACCACGTCACCCACTACGGCCCGACCCCCTGTGTCGGTTGCTCCTACAGTCACAGTGGCTTAACCGGCTGACAGTGGCCTAACCGGCTGACAGTTAGCTGGTGATGCCGAGCATGCTACGGACCTCGTTGCTCGCTTGCCCAAGGTCGGCGATGTCGGCCTCTATGACCTCATCGGGGCCGATAAAGATAAACCGGCAGGCGATGACCGGAAGCCCGGTGATGTGCTCAAGGGCCACCGCATAGGTCGCTCCCTGAATGCGATAGTTAGATACCTTCTCAGCGACCGCGTCGGGGCCAACTAACTCATCGGTCTTGTAGTCGACGACGATCAGCCCTTCGTCGGTCTCGATACACAGATCGATGAAACCCTCCACCGTGCCCGCACCGGCAGGCATCGCCACGTAGAGCTCACGCCAGTGCTGACCTGACCGGGCCAGCTCGATACTCGGCGCCCGTAGTGCTGCACTCAGCCGACGCTCGACTTCCGAGGCCAACTCGGCCACCCCTTCGGCCGAGGCGCAAGCCAGAGCCAGCACCGACAGGTCGCCGGGGTCGGCAAAGTCCACTAGCTCAAGCGCAGCATGTACCGCTGTGCCAAGCGCCGCTCCCCCGCCGTCGGCTCGCCACGTCGGTGAATCCAGGAGGTTCTCGCCGTCCACCACAGCGAGGGCCGGGGTCACGCCCGGTGACGGGGTCGCGCTAGAAAGCTGTGCTGCCCTATTCTTTGCGGTTTCGGCTAACGCCGTGGCCGAGGTATGCCGCGATGTCGACGATGCCTCGATGATCTGGTCCTGGATGGTCGACCAGGCCTCAAGTTCATCAGCGAAACCTCCACCGGCGAGACGGAGTTGGGTCGGTGGCTGGGCGGCGTAGTGCTCGTCGCCTCGGCGCTCAAAGCTCTGCCACAACTCGGTGCACTCCTGAGCCGCTTCCCATGTCCGTCGACCGATACTCTGGCGGCCACCCATCTTGTGGTGGGCGCTGACGATCAGGTGATCTCTGGCCCTGGTAGCCGCCACGTAGTGGAGCCTGATCCGCTCGTAGGAGTCGAGGATCTCCTCCATCGAGGCGTG
>JBOEHD010000308.1:0-9314 GCA_050633745.1 Acidimicrobiales bacterium | reverse complement strand
GCATTCCCAGACTGGGAAGATATGGGCGCCGGGCCAAACGTCGTATTCTCCGGCGGTCCGGTCGATCGCGATGCGCTTATCGCTCTTGGCCGTCCAGCCCAGCACGATGGTGAGTTGGTACTGGGCGCCCACTCGGTCGACCTCGACAAACAGCCTGCCCTGGTGCAGGCCTCTGGCGTTTCCGCAGTGCGGGTGTTCGCTGGCTATGCCGGCTGGCAGGCCGGGCAGCTCGAAGGCGAGATCGCAAACGACGACTGGTGGGTAGTCGAAGCCACGATCGACGATCTGTTCACCGACGATCCCGAGCGGCTCTGGGCCAAGGTCCTCCGCCGTCAGGGTGGCGAACTGGCGTGGTACGCCCACTTCCCGACCGACCCGAGCCTCAACTAGGTCTAAATCGGACCTCAAGCAGGCTTCGGGTCGCCAGCGACTAGCCGCTAGAGGTTGGCCGTCCGCAGGGCGGCGTAGCCGGGCTTAATGAGCTCGTTTATGATCTTGAGCCGCTGTTCGAATGGCCAGAACGCACTCTTCATAGCGTTGAGCGTGAGCCACTCCATATCGTCGAGGCCGTAGCCGAAGGCCTCAGACAGCTTGACGAACTCGTCAGACAGCTTCACGTCGCTCATGAGGCGATTGTCGGTGTTGACCGTGACCCGGAACCGCAGACGCCTGAGCAGCCCGATTGGGTGCTCGGCGATGGAAGCAGCGGCGCCGGTATTCACATTGGATGTAGGGCACATCTCAAGCGGTACCCGTCGATCACGGACATAGGCCGCGAGGCGGCCCAGCTGCACTGAGCCGTCCGGGCTTTGTTCGATGTCGTCGACGATGCGAACCCCGTGGCCCAGCCGCTCGGCACCGCAGTAGTTCAACGCCTCGGCGATCGACGGCAGTCCGAAGGCTTCGCCGGCGTGAATGGTGATGTGGCTGTTAGCCCTCATGATCAGCTGGAAGGCATCGAGGTGACGAGTGGGAGGGAAACCGGCTTCGGCACCGGCGATATCGAACCCAACCACGCCGTTATCTCGGTGCCGGATGGTCAGTTCGGCGATTTCGTACGATCGAGCAGCGTGGCGCATTGCAGTGAGCAGGGTGCCGATGGTGATCTGCTTGCCCTGTGACCCGATACGGAACCCTTCGACCACCGCCTCGACGACCTCGTCGAGGGTGAGGCCCTTCTCGGTGTGTTGCTCGGGGGCGAACCGAACCTCGGCGTAAACAATGCCGTCTGCCGCCATGTCTTCGGCCGCCTCGGCTGCAGCCCGCATCAGGCCTTCTTTGGTCTGGGTAACCCCCACGGTGTGGGCGAACGTCTCCAGATAGAGCTCTAGATTCCGACGATCGGCACCGCGGGTGAACCACTTTGCCAGGTCATCGGGGTCTTCGGTTGGCAGGTCGCTGTAGCCCTGCTCCTTCGCCAACTCGATCACCGTTGTCGGACGCATGCTGCCATCGAGGTGGTCGTGAAGCAGGACCTTCGGGGCCGAACGGATCTGCTCGATGAAGCCTGCGTCGAGTTGGCGGCTATTCTGCGCTTCAGAAGTCATAACTAATAGTACGCCAACACCGATGGAGTTCGGGACCGACCCCGATTTACTCCGAGGACTACCTGCCCCGCATGGCCATTACAACCATCGGCCTTGATGCCGACGACACCCTGTGGCACTCCGAAAGCCACTTCGCAGTAACCGAAGAGCGCTTCAGCGAACTGGTCAGCCCCTGGATGTCTGGCGAAGAAGCGGCAAAGAAGCTACTCGACCGCGAACGTTCCAACCTCGAGCTGTTCGGCTACGGGGTGAAAGGCTTCACCCTCTCGATGATCGAGACGGCCATCGAGGTCAGTGGCCGCGAGATTTCGTCTCAGGCGCTGCAGGAGATCGTGAACTGGGGCAAGGAGATGTTGGACCACCCCGTGGATCTTCTGCCCGGGGTAGCGGAGACCGTCGAGTCGCTCGGTGGCCAATACCGGCTGATGCTGATCACCAAAGGCGACCTGTTCCACCAGGAGTCAAAGATCGCCGAGTCCGGTTTAGCCGATCGTTTTCAGCACATTGAGATCCTCAGCGAAAAATCGCCTAGTCGCTATCAAGCGGTACTTGAACAGCACGGAGTGGTTGCCGAGGAGTTCGTCATGGTTGGCAACTCCCTTCGGTCTGATGTGCTTCCGGTCATCGAGATCGGCTCGGAGGGTGTGTACATCCCCTACGGCATTACCTGGGGTCACGAAAAGGTTGATTGCACCGGAGTGGAAGTCTCATGGCACCAGCTTGAGACGATCAGCGACCTTCCCGATTTAGTCGGCGACCTCTAGCGACCTTTTTGCTAGCCGACCCGTTCGATTATCAACGGCGACGGGCTTGGCTCGGTTGCGCTGTAGGCCACCGCGTCGGCCAGTAGTTCGGCGGCCACGGCGAAGGTCTCGGGTCGGTTGCTGTGTAGCCGCAACACCGGTTGACCCTCGGTGACCGGCTCGCCCGGCTTGACCAGGCATTCGATGCCGGCCCCAAAGTCGATGTCGTCCTCTTTGGTGGCTCGCCCGGCTCCCAGTCGCATCGAAGCGACACCGACGTCCAGAGCATCGAGATCGGTCATCCACCCGCTGCTGGTGGCCACGATCTCGTGCTGATGCACGGCCCGCTCTCGCGCTGCGCTCAGATCGCCGCCCTGGGCCGCGATCATTTCCCGCCACACCGGCTCGGCCCGGCCCGATGCCAATACCTCGGCTGGATCGGCATCGATGCCGACCAGTGTCAGCATCTCCCTGGCCAGCGCTACGACGATCTCGACCAGGTCTGCCGGGCCGCCGCCGGCCAGAACCTCGATCGATTCGTCAACCTCGTTTGTGTTGCCGACCATGCGTCCCAGCGGCTGGTCCATGGCCGTCAGCAGCGCCACGGTCTTGACCCCTGAGCGGTTGCCGATATCGACCATGGTCTGGGCTAACTCTCGGGCGTCGTCGAGTTCGCGCATGAAGGCACCCTTGCCGACCTTCACGTCGAGCACGAGGGCCTGGGTTCCCGAAGCGATCTTCTTCGACATGATCGACGAGGCGATCAGCGGTATGGAAGCCACCGTGCCGGTCACGTCTCGCAGGGCATAGAGCTTGCGGTCGGCCGGGGCCAGGTTGTCGCTGGCGGCGGCGATGATGGCGCCGACATCGGTAAGGATCTGGGTGAATCGATCGGGTGCGACCGTGGCGTTCCAGCCGGGGATGGCTTCCAGCTTGTCGAGCGTGCCACCGGTGTGACCGAGCCCTCGGCCGGCAACCTGGGGGATGACCGCACCGCAGGCGGCGACCAGTGGGCACAGGATCAGCGAAACCTTGTCGCCGACTCCGCCGGTTGAGTGTTTGTCGACGATCGGTCGATCAAAGCCTGCGAGGTCGAAACGTTCACCGCTGTCGATCATGGCATTGGTCCAGCGGGTCAACTCCTGGCCGCTCAGGCCATTGAGGAACACCGCCATGAGCATGGCCGAGACCTGGTAGTCGGGGATTCGGCCCGCGGTGTAGCCGTCGATGAACCAGTCGATCGCTTCGTCAGGCAACTGGCCGCCGTCGCGCTTGGCGATGATCAACGACTGGGCATCCCAGCCGACCGGCGTAATGCTGGTGTTGCTTTGGTCGTCGCTCATCAGCCCTCTGCCAATCTGCTCGGTTCGAAGCCGCCGGGCAGCAGCTCCGACATCGGTCTGATCTCGGCGTCGCCTTCGACAAGACAGTCCGGCCCGCCGTGCTCAAAGAGTAGTTGGCGACAGCGTCCGCACGGGGTGCAGGGTTCGCCGGAGCCGGAAACGACGGCGACAGCGATCAGCCGCCCCCCGCCAGACTGAACCAACGACGAGACCAGGCCACACTCGGCGCACAGGGCCAACCCATACGAGGCGTTCTCGACGTTGCAGCCGGTGACGATGCGGCCGTCATCGGTAAGCCCGGCTGCGCCCACTCGGAACTTCGAGTACGGGGCGTATGCCATCTTGGATGCGGCACGGGCAGCAGCGCGTAGTTCGTCCCAATCGATCACAGACAAACCTTACTTCGTGCCGTAGATGCGGTCGCCGGCATCGCCGAGACCGGGCACGATGTAGGCGTTTTCGTTAAGGCGCTCGTCGAGGGCGGCCAGCGTAATGTCAATATTGGGATATCGATCGTGAACCGCAGCCACCCCTTCAGGGCAGCCGATGATCGAAAGCAGGCTGACATTGGTGGCACCGGCTTCGGCCAGCACGTCGAGAGCATGGATCGCGCTGCCCCCGGTGGCCAACATCGGATCGACCAGGAGCACCTCTCGCTGGGCGATGTTCTCCGGCAGCTTCTTGTAGTACTCGACCGGGTTGTGGGTTTCGGGGTCTCGGTAGAGGCCAAGATGGCCGACCCGGCCATGGGGGATAAGGGTGAGGATCGCTTCGACCATGACCAGTCCGGCTCGGAGGATGCCGACGATGGCGGGCGATGGCCCGGCCAGCATGGGCGACTGGGTGGTGGTGATCGGCGTTTTGACCGAAACCGGCTCGGTCGGCAGATGTCGTAGCGCCTCGTAGGCGGTTAGGAGGGTGATTTCGCCGCAAAGTGAACGAAACGAGGCCGAATCGGTCTGCTCGTTGCGGAGCATAGTGATCTTGTGCGCTACCAGTGGGTGATCGACGACGATGAGCTTGCCACTCGGGTTGTTGTCATCGGTGGGTTTGTCTGCGGCTGCCATGGCCCCGACTGTATATCACTAGCTATCGCCAGCACTCAGGGTGACTACAGTCGCCTGCCGTGAAGTGCAGCGTCGGCGCGCCTCGCTAGCTCCCTGGCCTGGTCCATATCGTCGGCGACGGCGGTTACGTGGCCGAGCTTGCGGCCCGGTCGCGGCAGCTTGCCGTAGAGGTGAACCTGCGCCCCCTCAACCGCTAGTGCCTCCGGGAGATGCTGGGAGGGGTCGAACCCATCGAGGGTGCCGATCACGTTGATAGTGACGGCGGCCGCGGCGGTCGGCCAGGTCGGACCCAACGGTAGATCGAGCACCGCTCGCACGTGATTTTCGAACTGCGAGGTCGGGCAACTCTCTATGGTCAGATGCCCGGCGTTGTGGGGTCGGGCGGCCAACTCGTTCACGACCAAACCCTCTGTGGTCAGAAAGAGCTCGACGGCCAACACGCCGACAGCGTCGAATTCGTTTGCCAGATCCAGGGCCAGTTGCCGCGCCTCGCTGGCCAGCCGATGGCCGATAGCCGCCGGTGAGCGGATCTCTTTTGCCGCGCCATCCTGGTTCGTGATCTCGGTGATCGGATAGCAGCGGGTGTGACCGCCAGGGCGCCGCACGACCAGGACGACCATCTCTTTTACGATCGCCTGATATTCCTCGGCCATCAGTTCGAGGTTGGATCGTTCGGCGAGAACCCGAACAGCCTCGGATCGATTCTCGACTACCCACACCCCGAGCTCGCCGGGCGGGGCGGCACGCACCGTCTTGAGCACCACCGGAAATCCGTGGGTGTTTGCGAAGTCAAAGACGTCGTCGGGACCCCGCACTTCGGCGAAAGCCGGTACCTGGTAACCCTTGCTCTTGAGTACCCGCCGCTGGTACATCTTGTCGAACGCGACCTTGAGGGTCTTGGTGCCAGGTCGAAGCGTGGCACCGTTTTCCTCCAGCGCCTGAAGTAGCCCGAAGTCGATGCGCTCGTGTTCGAAGGTCAACACTTCACAGTCGGCGGCAAATCCGGCCAGGGCATCAGGATGATTGAACACCGCTCCCGGGGCAGCCTGGGCCGCGGAGTCATCAAACCGCTCGGCGAACAGTCGAGGGGTGATTCCAAGCTTCACCGCTGACTGGTGGGTCATGCGGGCGATCTGTCCTGACCCGACGATGCCGAGTCTGTAGAGGGCGGGAAGATCTTCTGACACAGTCAAAACAGTAGTCGGCAAATGGGTGAACCTTGTCGATCTCTACCGTTGCATGACCTACGTATTACAGCTCGACCGGGGTCACCGAGTTGAGTTCGGGCGACGACTACGGTCGCGGTCCGCATGGGTACCGGTCAACCAGATCCGCCTCCTTCCCGCGACCGCCGCAAACTCTTGGTCGCCTTTGGTGTTGGTGCGGTAAACCTCGCGGTGCTCCGACGGGTCGGTGTCGATCGGGTCGCTACGTCCGGCCTGCCGGGCCCCGAGCTCGACCCCGCTTCGGCCACGGTTGAGCTGACCGCAGGCTCCGCAGTAGCCGAACCGGTCCCGAGTTTGCCCCCTCCGCTGGCCGTCGACGGTGCGGAATCGCTTGAGCCACCGCCGCCTGGCCATCTCTTCGACGTTGTCATCAACGGGGGACGGGTTATGGACCCCGACTCCGGCTTCGATGGCCTGGCTAACCTTGGCATCGACGGCGACCGCATCACCGCGGTGAGTGTCGAACCACTGGTTGGGACGACAACCATCGACGCCACCGATCGAGTGGTCTCGCCGGGGTTTGTCGACCTGCTGTCGTATGAGCCGAACTCGTTCGGGGTTTGGCTGAAGCTGGCCGATGGGGTCACCACCAACCTGGCCATGCACGGCGTCAATAACTACGCCGAGGCCTTCTTCCGCCGCTACGAAAACCAGACACCGATCCACTACGGCGGTGCCTTTCACCATCACTTCATGCGGGGCTACGACGTCGGCGCCGACATCGGCCATCAGCTGACCCAGCCTCAGAAGGCCGAGTTGGACTCCCTGGTCCGCAGCAACCTGCAACAGGGTTTCGCCGGCATCTCGTTTTCGCCCGAGTATTCGCCGGGCACCACCACCGTCGAGATGGAGACGTTGGCCGCGATCGCTGCCGAACTGGGCCACGTCTGTTTCTTCCATGCCAGGCACAGCGATCCCGATCCGCCAGGCACCAGCCTTGAAGCGATCGAGGAGATCCTGCTGATCGCAAAACGAACCGGGGCGTCGGTGCATATCGAGCACCTCTCAAGCACGGGCGGCACGTTCGTGATGTTCCACGCTCTGCAGCTGATCAATCAGGCTCGGGCCGACGGAGCCGATGTCACCGCCTGTCTCTATCCCTACGACTTCTGGGGCACATTCCTCGGCAGTTCACGTTTCTCGCTCGGATGGCAGCAGCGCTATCGACTCAGCGAGTCGGATCTTCAGGTCGCGGGAACAACAAACCGGCTGACGCCCGAGACTTTCAACCAGGCGCTGCGGGAAAACAAACTGGTGGCGGCCATCGGATCGATCCCAGACGAGGAGATCCAGATGGCCATGCAGGAGCCGTGGGTGTTCGTGGCCAGTGACGCCATCCCAACGGTGGAGATGAACAACCACCCTCGCGGCGCCGGTACGTTCTCTCGGACGATCGGTCACTATGTGCGGGAGATGGGCACGCTCGATCTCATGACCGGTCTGTCCAAGATCACCATCGGCCCGGTTCTGCGGGTCGAGACCATGATCCCGGCCATGGCCAGAAAAGGCCGGCTGCAGCGTGGGGCCGACGCCGACATCGTCATTTTCAACCCGGTGACCATCGGCGACCGGGCAACCGTCGAGTCCCCGGCGACGCCGTCGGTCGGCATCGACTGGGTGTTGGTCGGCGGCCAGATCGCTTTGAAAGAGGGTATGGCAGACAGGGCCGTGCTCGCCGGTAGGCCTCTACGTAGCGGCTAGCGCTAAGCGGCAGCCGGGCAGCCGGCAGTGAGTTGCCGGTTAGGTCTCGTCGAGCAGGTCGCTGAGCGAGACCAGGATCTCGTCGGCGTAGTGCCGGCAGCCGAAGCCCTCGGCGTGCAGTCCGTCGACGAACGCCCTGACCACCACCATGGTGAAGGCCCGTTGCTCGGTGGCCTCAACCGGGGTGATCCAACTCATGACCGTTGGTGAGTGCAGGCACTTGTCGAGCCCATCGAGCAGGAACTCCACGACCTCGGGCTCGAGTTCCCCGGTCCATCGGAACGGCAGCTCGGGGGTCTCGGCGGTCAGCTTTGCTTTCGCCGTCCAGTCGTCGAGTGTGTTGGCCCACAGGTCAACGACGTCGGGCGAGACCAGAACCTCATCGGAGCCGGCCCGCAACTCGACCAAGATGCGTCTGACAAACTTCGACCAGCGCAGTACGTCTTCCGCGGGGCACGGACCCAGCTCCAACATCATTACGCGCGAGGTTACTCATCAGAGCCGTCGGGGCAAACGCCTCCGGTCTTTTGATCGAGAACGCCCTCGATGATCTGAAATGCAGCAACCGTCAAAGGGTAGATTTGCCACAGGACTGCTCCGACAAAAGCGAGCGAACAGCCCCGACAAGCAGAGTCAACTCAGCGCCGCAGTACCGCTCCGGACGACGGGTGTCGGGCTTTGGCTGTTGTCGGCACGGTCACCGATGGGCCGGTCTCCGACTCTGGTGAGAGGCAGGTCCACGTGTAGCTGCTCAGGTTGGCCGGGGGAGGAATGCGGTCGAGGTGGCGGCGGGCCCGCAGCCAGCGGCGCTCGGCTAGCGATCGGGCCAGGTGGGCGCCTCGTCGTGGGTCGAGTCCACTCAGTTCATCGGTCGATGTCGTTTCCCCGTAGACCCAGCGAAGATCGAGGTGTCGTTGGCGATGCCATGCCCCGCACACCGGGCGTGCCGGCCCAAGCATGGCGTTGCCGACCTGCACGCTCGGCTGGCGCCGATCACCTGCGGGAGATCGTGGCTCTCGACGACGGTCGGGGCGGACTCGTAGCCCGAGACCCATACGCAGCATCTTGGCCCGAGCCCGGAGGAACGGCAGGTCGAGGATGGAGCCGTTCCAGGTGCTGATGATGCCAGGGTCGAGCACGGCGAACCGTTGATCCAGGATTGACAGAATGCGTCGTTCGCTGCCGTCGTAATACTCGTCGCCATCGATGGTGCTGATCCCTGCAGCAACGACAGTGCTGGCGGAAGGATCGAGAACATACACATCTTCGGCGTTCGGTTTGTCGGGTAGTGAACCTACATCGACAACTATGTCCAACCCGTAAATAGGCGGTCTGACCAGCACGTGTAACCCATACCTCCAGTAGGCCCAAGCGAAAACGCTTGGCCTCGAACGACTCCGGGACAAAGTAGTGCCATCACCACGGGGAGTGGTGGATTGCGGAGATGGATTATCTGTCCGGTCGGCCCGGTGTTGCTTCAGGTCTGGAGAAGCCCTGAATTCAGCGGCTGGACGGGCCTCAGGCTGCCGCTATCGATCGATGGCGTCATCGATCAGCGCGATGATCGGAAGCTGACCCTTGTGCAGCTTTGTCGCCGCGTCTTCGAGGGTGAACCAGGCGGCTCGATCGACCTCGGGGAATTCCTGCATGTTCCCGGACTTCGGCGGCCACTCCAACTCGAAGGTGT
>JBOEHD010000307.1:0-4188 GCA_050633745.1 Acidimicrobiales bacterium | reverse complement strand
TACGTCGAGGCGATGTGGCTGATGCTGCAGCAGGACCGCCCCCAGGATTTTGTGATCGCTACCGGCGAGACCCATTCGGTCGAAGAGTTCTGCCAGATGGCGTTCAGCCATGTCGGGCTCGCCTGGCAAGACTACGTCGTCCAGGACCAGGCCTTTATGCGACCGGCCGAGGTCGACCTGTTGATCGGTGACCCTTCGAGCGCCAAGTCGGTGCTGAACTGGCAACCGAAGACCAGCTTCGCTGAGCTCGTAACCATGATGGTCGATGCCGACATGGAACTGGTTGCCCAGCAGCAACGCCACCTGGCTCGCTAGAGCCAGCTCGTACGCTCTAGTCGGGAGAATACTGTCATGACCGATGCGGTGACCGTTTTGTGCGGTGGGGTCGGAGCGGCCAAATTGCTGACCGGGCTCACTCAGGTTGTCCCTCCTCAGCAACTGACGGCGATCGTCAACGTTGCCGACGACATGGAGCTGCACGGGCTGCGTATCTCACCCGACCTCGACACCGTCGTCTACACGGTCTCAGGTCAGGTCAGCAAGGAACGGGGCTGGGGCCTCGACGGTGAATCGTGGCAGGCCATGGACATGGTCCGCCACTACGGCGGAGCCGATTGGTTCGCCCTCGGCGACCGAGACATCGGCACGCACCTGTTCCGTACCGACGAACTATCCAAGGGCCGCTCCCTCACCGAGGTCACCGCCGACATCGCAAAAGCATGGGGACTCGAATTCACCATCCTGCCGGTGAGCAACGACCGGGTCAGAACCATGGTGACCACCGTCGCTCACGGCGAGATTTCGTTCCAGGAGTACTTCGTCGGCAAGGGCCACAGCGTTGCGGTTAGCAGCGTGCGTTTCGATGGCGCAGATACCGCCTCGGCAGGCCCCGGGGTCATCGACGCGATTCACAACGCTGACCGAGTGATCATCGCCCCTTCGAACCCCGCGGTGTCCATCGACCCTGTGCTTGCCATTCCCGGGGTCGGTGAAGCTCTTCGACAGCGGCGTGAGTCGGTTGTGGCGGTCTCGCCGATCATCGCTGGCAAAGCCCTCAAGGGGCCGGCAGACCGGCTCCTGACCGAACTGGGCCGCGAAGCCTCGGTAGTCGGAGTGGCCGAGTGGTACCGCGACACCATCGGCACCCTGGTCGTCGACAACGCCGACCGAGACCTATGCCCGGCCATAGAGGCCCTAGGCGTAGCCGCGGTGGCCACCGACACGATCATGTCGGATGCCACACGGTCGGCCGCCCTGGCCTCCGCATTGCTCAGTTTGTAACCAAGCCAGTCAGCTCGGTCAGCTGATCAGGCTATGACCCGCCTGTTCAGCCAGTAACCCGGAACTCGATCCGGCGGTTCTGCTGCTGGGCCTCAAGGTCGCCCTCGTCTGGCACCTGCAGCCGGCTCTCACCGAATCCGACAGCGGTCATCTCGTTTGTGACCTCACGCTCGACCAGTGCGGCCAGAACCGAGTCGGCCCGAGCCTGGCTGAGGCTCTGATTCGGGCCCTCTTCGCCAGTTGAGTCGGTATGGCCACCGATTTCGACCGCAACGGTGGCATCGGCCTTCAGAAATTCCGCCGCCTGATCAAGCGTCGCCAGCGAGGCGGGATCGATTACCGCGCTTCCGGAGGCGAACTGGATCGGCTCAAGACCGTTCAACGAAGCCTCGATCTCGCCCGACTCTTCAAGGGTGATCGTGGCGTCGCCAACCTCGACACCGTCGATGCCGTCGAATGCCGTCGTCACCTGTTCGAACAGAACCGGGTCGGTCATCGAACCGGCGATCGTCAGCACGGCGGGCGGCACGGCCGATGCATCGATGACCAGCTGATCGTCGACCTGATCTTCGGAGTAGACGCTTACCGCTCGGGCCACGACTTCATCGCGGGTCGCCTCGTCAGCCACCGTTCCGGCCAGCACGATGGAGGCCTGGGCTGCGGTGACAGCGATGCTTGATTCGACCATGGCCTCATCGGCGGCCTCGGACTCGTCGGTCTCATCGTCCGCAGCATCGGTTTCAGCGTCAGCATCAGCGTCGCTGGTCTCGTCTTCTACCGGGGCAATGGTGGAGGCGGTAACTACCGGGCTCTCACCGACCTCGACGCCGAAGATCGGGCCACCGGCACCGGTGGTGCTCAGGCTGGCGATGCGATCAGCGGGTGGGCGAGGAATCTCGCTGCCCTCGGGCAGGAGGGCCAGGGTGACCGCCATGCCTGCGGTCTCGAACTGGAAATCGGCCAGGTTCTCGGTGATGATCTCAGGCTCGGAGAGCTCATCGAATGCGTTTCGCCATACTGCGAGCTGGAGGACGGCGTCCTCACCCTCGCATCCGGCTTCTTCCGACATGGTGGCCGACACGAAGTCGCTGTTGCCAGTGCTGAACTGAACGTCGGTGAGCTCCGCCCCGGAGGCTAGGAAATATTCGCCAAGGGTGGCGTTGTTGCCGCTGACCGTTGGGTTGTAAGGGTGGATGTGAAGCAGACCGTCGCCGTGGGTGTGCAATCCGTCGGTGGTCGGGAATTCGGCGGTGGCCGGCAGATCGGAGCCGCAGTCGTGCACCAGATAGGCGCTGTGCCAGTGATCGATGCTGGCCTCAGGGGCCACGCCGATGTTCGACTCCCGATTGAGTGCGAAGAACACGATGGCGGCGATACCTGCCAGCAGGATCAAGCCAAGGGCCGCAACGAACAGCCCGGGACCACCAGAATTGGGATTGTCCACCGAGGAAATTCTCTGAATGCCGGAGCTGTTCCGACCGCCGAATTCTTTTGCTGAGTCTTTTGCCACTGCGACAGTGTAGGGAGCGGATTCGGCGGATATGGGGCACCCCGAGGTTTGAAACAAAAGCTTTGGAACAAACCGATTACGGGATTTCTTTGGCGCTCTGGGCCGATGTTCGACGGCAGCCGTAGCTTCGTGCTGCAATGTGGCGGTGACTTCAAACTCCGTCCCCGCTGGCAAGCCCTCAGATAGTGACTCGGTTCCCGCCGCTGACCCAAGGGCCGCGGCTCCAGGTGCTGTGTATCCGGGGGCTGTGTATCCAGGTGCTATGCAGGTCATTCCAGTTCCGGGTTTGCCCGAGGTTCGTCCCGGGGATGATCTGGCGGGGTTGATCATTGAGGCCTGCCGCAACATTCAGGGACCGGACTCCAGCGGGCTTATGGACAATGACGTGCTCGTTGTCAGCCAGAAGGTGATCTCCAAGGCAGAGAATCAGCTGGTCAAGGTCGACCCCGACGACCCGCAATCCCATAAACCGCTCGTCGTGCAGGAATCGGTTCGGATCGTGCGACGCCGAGGCGACTTGATCATCAGCGAAACCAAGCATGGATTCGTCTGCGCCAGCGCCGGCATCGACCGCTCAAACGTCGAGCCCGATATCGCTGCACTGCTCCCCGAGGACTCCGACCGCTCGGCCCGCCGCCTGCGAGACGCCATCAAAGGCCGCGAGGGTGTCGATGTGGCGATCATCGTGGCCGACACCTTCGGACGCCCATGGCGACGAGGACTCACCGACATCGCCATCGGCTGCGCCGGTATCAAACCTATACTCGACCTGCGCGGCACCGAAGATGCGGTCGGCCGTGAACTACAGGTAACCGAGGTTTGTGTGGTTGATGAACTGGCAGGGGCGGCCGAGCTGG
This sequence comes from Acidimicrobiales bacterium, assembly GCA_050633745.1. GTDB lineage: Bacteria > Actinomycetota > Acidimicrobiia > Acidimicrobiales > SZUA-35 > JAHELU01. The sequence goes on along the minus strand of JBOEHD010000307.1, from coordinate 540 downwards.
TGCGGGGTAAGTCGACCGGCATCGCCGTCGCCATGATTCGCGGCGCGAACCCGGAGTGGTTCGGAACCGGTTCGGTTGCTGAAGAGATCGTGCGCGACCCAAGCGAAGACCTTTTCCGTTGATGCCAGACGTGGACGTCGGTGATGATCGACGTTCCGGCCCTCAGCCGGAACTCGGGGCGGCGGGCGAAGCACGCCGCACACTAACCGATCATCTGCCATCGACTCCCGACCCCGATGCCCTGGTCGATGGGTTCGTCGACTTCGTAGCCGAGCAGGGCATCGAGCTCTATCCGGCGCAGGAGGAGGCCATCCTCGAACTGCTCGACGGCAATCACGTCATCCTCAACACCCCGACCGGTTCCGGAAAGTCCCTTGTCGCCGCGGCAGCCCATTTCGCGGCCCTGGCCGCCGACAAACGAAGCGTGTACACCGCTCCGATAAAGGCGCTGGTTTCTGAGAAGTTTTTTGCCCTTCGACGTGACTTCGGTGATGACCTCGTCGGCATGGTCACCGGCGACGCCAGCATCAACCCCGACGC
>JBOEHD010000306.1:0-2622 GCA_050633745.1 Acidimicrobiales bacterium | reverse complement strand
GGGCGATCATGCCCCGGATCTCCGCCCGGTCGGGGAGAACGTTTGACTTACCGATCCGGCCGAGGCCCAGCGCTCGCAGGGTTCCCCGCTGCTTTGGCTTGGTTCCGATCGCCGATCGGGTTTGGGTGACACGAATATCGCTCATGGCTATGCGAACCTTTCCGCGGCGATGTTTCGCCGCAGGCGAAACTCGGTTAGTGAGGGCAAAGCCCGAACGGCAATGTCGCTCATTGTTACGATGCCTCCACGGAACCGGACTTCAATGACCGCTCCCGCTCTTGGTATGCCTCAAGCATGCCCTTGGGGGTGAATTCGGAGGCGTCAAGCCCTCGAAGTCGAGCGACCTCATCCGGCCGCTTCAGTCCCTGTAGTGCGTTGATCGTCGCCCGAGCGACGTTGATCTGGTTTGCTGATCCGAGCGACTTGCAAAGCACGTCGCGGATGCCAGCCTCTTCGAGGATGGCCCGGGCAGCACCACCGGCGATAACGCCGGTACCGGGAGCTGCAGGCTTGATCAGTACTCGACCAGCGCCCTGCTCACCGATGATCTCGTGGGTCACGGTTCCGGCGGCCATCGGCACGTCGAACATGAGCTTGCGCGCTTCCTCTGTGCCCTTCTGGATGGCCAGAGGCACTTCCTTCGCCTTGCCATAGCCGAGCCCGACGCGGCCGTTGCCATCGCCAAGCACCACGAGNNGCGGTGAAGGCGAAGCGGCGGCCACCTCGGACCACCTTCGCCACGCGATTGATGGCGATCACTCTGGACTCGCGGCCGTCGCCCCGGTCGTTTCGATCGTTTCGTTCGTTAGCCATCTACTTGTTCCTCATATCGAATCTTGATATCCGGGTCGGCTTAAAACTTGAGTCCGGCTTCGCGGGCTGCATCGGCCAAAGCCGCAACCCGGCCGTGATAGCGGTTGCCGCCACGGTCAAAGACGACGGTGTCGACGCCGGCAGCAGCTGCCCGCTCACCGATCAGTTGGCCGACCGACTTGGCCGCCGCAGCGGAGCCGGTGCCTGTACCGTCGGCGCAAACCGCGGTTTCGTATGTCGATGCCGAGGTCAAGGTATGGCTCTTGGAATCGTCGATCAGCTGAACGCTGATGTGCTTGTTCGACCGGAATACTGCCAGCCTTGGCCGCTCGGTTGTACCGACGACCTTTTTGCGAACCCGACGTTGACGACGGGACCGTGCGGCCTGACGGCCGGGAGCTCGTGTTGCCATTACTTGCCAGCCTTTCCAGCTTTGCGGATGACCCGCTCGCCGACGTACCGCACACCCTTGCCCTTGTAAGGCTCTGGCTTGCGATAGGCACGGATCTCAGCGGCCACCTGGCCTACGACCTGCTTGTCGATTCCGATGACGCCGATCTTGGTTGGCTCGGGGACATCAAACTCGATGCCGGCCGGGGCCTTGACCGTTACTGAGTGGCTGAACCCGAGGGCAAGCTCCAGTGCGTCTTTTCCTTTTGCGTTGGCTCGATAGCCGACGCCGATGATCTCGAGGTCCTTGCGAAATCCTTCGCTAACCCCGATGACCATGTTGTTCACCAACGAACGGGAAAGGCCATGCAGTGCCTTCGACTCCCGCTCATCGTCGGCCCGTGTCACGGAGGCTTCGCCGTCGCCCATCTCAAGCGAGATGGCGTCGGGAAGGGTGTGATCTAGCGAACCCTTCGGACCTTTGACGGTGATGTCTTGGCCCGACACATTGATTTCGACCCCGGAAGGTACAGGGATCGGTGATTTTCCGATTCGTGACATGTCAGGCCTACCAGACGTAGCAAAGAACTTCGCCGCCGACTTTGGCCTTACGAGCGGCCCTGTCGGTGATAAGTCCATTGCTGGTTGAGAGAACGGCGACTCCGAGTCCGCCCAGAACCCGTGGGATCTGGTCGTTCTTGGAGTAAACCCGAAGACCGGGCTTCGAGACCCGCTTCAGGCCGCTGATAACGCGTTGCCGTTCCGGCGAGTACTTCATGGCGATGGTCAGGGTCGTACCCGGACCAGTTGAGTTCTCGACAGCTTGGAAGCTCTGGATGTAGCCCTCTTTTTCAAGGACCGAGGCCAGGGCGACCTTCAACTTCGAGGACGGCATGCTCACTTCATCGTGCATCGCCACATTGGCGTTGCGGATGCGGGTCAGCATGTCGGCGATTGGATCAGTCATAGTCATTACAGCATCACCTACCCATTCACCAGCTGGCCTTGGTCACACCGGGGATTTCACCGGCGTGGGCCATGGTACGAAAACAAATACGACAGAGATTGAAGCGGCGGTAGACCGAACGTGGCCGACCACAGTTCACGCAACGGGTGTATCCCCGAACCTTGAACTTGGGGGTCTTCTGTTGCTTAAGCTTGAGTGCTTTTTTAGCCATTCTATTGAGCCTGCCCTTCACGCCGGAATGGGAACTTGAAGGCCTCGAGCAATGCTCGACCCTCCTCGTTGGTCTTGCCAGTGGTGACGATGGTGATGTCCATTCCACGGGGGTTGTCGATGTTGTCGTAGTCGATTTCGGGGAAAGCCAACTGTTCGGTGAGACCGAAGGTGTAGTTGCCGCTCCCGTCGAATGACCGGGGACTGAGGCCACGGAAGTCGCGGATTCGAGGGATGGCCAG